>CANQWK010000001.1 GCA_947627545.1 uncultured Clostridia bacterium
GACCGAACTGTCTCACGACGTTCTGAACCCAGCTCGCGTGCCACTTTAATCGGCGAACAGCCGAACCCTTGGAACCTACTACAGCTCCAGGATGTGACGAGCCGACATCGAGGTGCCAAACCCACCCGTCTATGTGAACTATTGGGATGGATCAGCCTGTTATCCCCAAGGTAACTTTTATCCGTTAAGCGATGGCAATTCCATATTAAACCACCGGCCCACTAAGTCCTAGTTTCCTATCTGCTCGACTTGTCTGTCTTGCAGTTAAGCTCCCTTCTGCCTTTGCACTCTACAGATGATTTCCATTCATCCTGAGGGAACCTTTGAACGCCTCCGTTACATTTTAGGAGGCGACCGCCCCAGTCAAACTGCCCAGCTAACACTGTCCTCATACCAGATAATGGCTACAAGTTAGAACTTCAAAATTATCAGAGTGGTATCCCAACGTTCGCTCCACACAAGCCGAAGCTCGTGCTTCAAAGCGTCCCACCTATCCTGTGCAAACAATTCCGAAATTCAATATTAACTTACAGTAAAGCTCTATGGGGTCTTTCCGTCCAGTCGCAGGTAATGTGCATCTTCACACATACTTCAATTTCACCGGGTCCTCTGTTGAGACAGTGCCCAAATCATTACGCCATTCATGCAGGTCGGAATTTACCCGACAAGGAATTTCGCTACCTTAGGACCGTTATAGTTACGGCCGCCGTTCACTGGGGCTTAAGTTCAATGCTTCGATTGCTCTAACATCTCCCCTTGACCTTCCAGCACTGGGCAGGCGTCAGCTCCTATACATCATCTTACGATTTTGCAGAAACCTATGTTTTTGGTAAACAGTTGCTTGGGCCGATTCTCTGCGACCTATGAACTTAATCATAGGCACCACTTCTCCCGAAGTTACGTGGTCATTTTGCCGAGTTCCTTAACAAAGGTTATCCCGCCAGTCTTATGTTTCTCACATCGTCCACCTGTGTCGGTTTGGGGTACGGGCACTTAAATGTATATCGTATGCAGCTTTTCTCGTCAGCGTGAATTCATGCACTTCATTACTAAATTTCACTCCCCATCATCACTCATAGTTAATAATTTGGCGTACTTTACTACCTAATCCTACTTGTGATTTAGCCGTGCACTTCCATTCGCACGGTTGCACTATCCTTCTGCGTCCCTGCCTCGATTCTTGGTCTACATTAAGTGGTACAGGAATATCTACCTGTTGTCCATCACCTACGGCTTTCGCCCTCAGCTTAGGCCCCGACTTACTCTGGGTGGTTCAACCTTCCCCAGAAAACCTTGGACATTCGACCGCGTAGATTGTATCTACGCTCTCGCTACTCATGCCGGCATTCTCTCTTGTGTATAGTCCACACACCCTTTCGATTGTGCTTCAGCCCAATACACATTGCTCCTCTACCAATATAAATAAATTATATTCCCAAACTTCGGTTTACAGTTTAGCCCCGATTATTGTCGGCGCATACCCACTCGACCAGTGAGCTATTACGCACTCTTTTAATGAATGGCTGCTTCTGAGCCAACATCCTGGTTGTCTATGCGTTTACACATCCTTCCACACTTAACTGTACATTAGGGACCTTAGTTGTAGGTCTGGGCTGTTTCCCTTTTGACTACGGATCTTATCACTCGCAGTCTGACTCCCTGCTATCAATGCGTTGGTATTCGGAGTTTGATAAGTTTCGGTAGGCCGCGAAGCCCCCTAGACCATTCAGTGCTCTACCCCCAACTATCTTTACACAGAGGCTAGCCCTAAAGCTATTTCGAGGAGAACCAGCTATATCGAGACTCGATTGGAATTTCTCCGCTATCCACAAGTCATCACCTACTATTTCAACAGGAGTGTGTTCCGTCCTCCACAGAGTGTTACCTCTGCTTCAACGTGCTCATGGATAGGTCGTCTCGTTTCGGGTCTACTGCATGCAACTAATTCGCTCTATTAAAACTCGCTTTCGCTTCGGCTCCAGCACTTAATGCCTTAACCTCGCTACATACAGTAACTCGCCGGCCCGTTCTACAAAAAGTACGAGATTGCACTGTATTGCTACGTAGTGCTCTCTCTGCTTGTAAACATATAGTTTCAGGTTCTATTTCACTCCCCTCCCGGGGTTCTTTTCACCGTTCCCTCACGGTACTATTCGCTATCGGTCACTAAATCGTATTTAGCCTTTGGAGATGGTCCTCCTATCTTCGTGCAGGATTCCACGTGTCCCACACTACTCTGGATACTCTTTCGTTTTATACTTGTTTCGCTTACGAGGCTGTTACTCTGTTTCGCCAACCTTTCCAAGTTGTTCAACTACAAGTACTTCAACTACTTTTGAGTCCTAAACCCCACAGATATTGCTACCCATGGTTTGGGCTGTTACCCGTTCGCTCGCCACTACTAAGGTAATCGTTGTTTACTTTCTTTTCCTTCAGGTACTTAGATGTTTCAGTTCCCTGAGTTCCCCTCATAACACTATGTATTCATGTTATGATACTATGGCTCCACCATAGTGCGTTTCCGCATTCGGACATCTACGGATTACGGCTCATTTACAGCTCCCCGTAGCTTATCGCAGTTAGTCACGTCCTTCATCGGCGTTTAGTGCCAAGGCATTCCCTATATGCTCTTTGTAGCTTAATCGTCTTTGTTCCTTTGATAAATGTTCTTTGGCAAAATTACAAATTTGAAATTGAAAATGAGATAAAATCTCAAATGTACCAACAAAAAGTTAATTTTGTTAATACAGTGATTGCTTTTGATGCAATTACTTTTTCTCGTATTTGTATTTTAAAAATATGCAGTTGTCATTGTCCTTACTATAAAACTTAAAAACCAAAGTTTTGTTTTATAGGCAATTTAGCGTTGCAGGCTGGCTGCATTACGCTGAATGCATGTTTAATATAACACACTTTAAAAATTTTGTCAACAGTTTTTCAAAAATTTTTTAAATTTTTTTAAATTTTTTTTATAAAACCTTAAAATTTAACAAAAACTCCTTAAAAATAGCGGATTTTAACTAAAATTTTTAGAAAAGTTTTGCCATTTTAGGAATAAAAAAATAATTTTTTTTAAAAATTGATAACTTAAAATAGGTTATTTGAACTAAGATTTTTAGAATTACAAATAAAAAATACGCAAATTGCGTATTTTATTTTTTTATTTTTAGTGTTAATTATCAAAATATTTTCTATCTAAGGCGCCTGAAATAATTAATGCTTTTAATTGTGGGCTTAAAGAATTTATTTCTTCTTTAATTGATTTTTCTTGAGCTTTTGGCTCTATTCTTCGTGGAGGAGGAAAATCTTTTATAAAACTATCAAATTCAGGCTTAGGAAAATTTCGCTTTGGAGCAGATACTTTTTTCTTTTTAATTTCTGCAAAATCGGAAAAGTCATCTAACTTTTTAGGTTTTGGCATTTCGGTTGCAGTTTCATTAGGCTGAGGTTTTGGTTCTTCCTTTATAGGCTCTTGCGGTATTTCTTTATCTGCTTTTCGTTTTATTATTTTTGGCAAAACCATCATCAATGAAACTATTGGCAACAAACTTGCTATTATTAAAATAATCTTTTCAATTAATGACATTTTGCCCTCCTTTCTATTCTATTTCAATTCTATTTTCTATTTCTACTTTTAATTCTCTATTTCAACTCTATTTTTTATATTCCTATATAATATATCATTATATAATATATAAATAAGGATTTTTATATAATATTATTCTCTAAAAGGTGGACGGCCTGGGCGGTCCTTATCTTTTTCTTTATTTTCTTCTTTTGGAGCACCAATTGAATTTCTCATGTTTGTATCGGCTACAATGTTTTGAAGTTTGTAATAATCCATTACTCCAAATTTGCCATTCTTAAGTGCCTGAGCCATTGCTTTATGAACTTCACTTTCCGCTGCCAAAACTAACGCTTTCATTTCTTGTGTTTTAGCCTTCATTTCTTGTTCTAGAGCAACTGCTTGTGCTTTTCTTTCCTCTGCCGCTGCCTGACTTATTTTTTTCTTGGCTTCGGCGTCATCTATTCTTAATTTAGCACCTAAGTTATCTCCAATATCTACATCGGCAATATCTATTGACAAAATTTCATAGCCTGTTTGCCTGTCTAGGTGGTCATCTAATATAGTTTTAGAAATAATTGAAGGGTCGGCTAAAATTTCTCCGTGTGTGTTTGCTTTACCTATTGCAGACACAATGCCTTCACCTACACGAGCTAAAATTGTTTCTACGTCTGCCGTTCCAATTTGCCTATCTAACCTTGCTCGTACTGTAACTTGTGCAAGCACTTTTACTTGTATGCCATTTTTTGCCATGGCTTCAATCCACGGAGTGCGGATTATTTTAGGTGTAACGCTTGTTTTAACAGCTTCTACAACATCTCTTCCTGCAAGGTCAATAGCCTTTGCTTGTTCCAATGTTAAACTTATTTTGGCACTATGAGCGGCAATCATTGCATCTACAACTTTTTCTATGTTACCACCTGCCATTAAATGAGTTTCTAATTCCGAAATTGGAACTTTTAACCCCGCTTTTTGAGAAATTATATAAATATTTACAAGTTGCTTATAATTAATTTTGCGTATTTTCATGCCAATTAAACGAAACATTGAAACATGCGCACCTGATGCTAATGCTCTAAACCAAACATTAGTTGGAACAATTGCTAATGTTGCTATAATTAATGCAACTAAAACTGCAAGAACCACTATCAACACAATTAAATTAGTTGAGGAAAACAATAAATTGTTCATATTTTAGACCTCCTATTCAAACCATCTTCTAACAACTAAATGGTTATCTCTAACAGCAATAACTTTTATATGCACACCGGTTGGAATTAAGGAAGTTGCAGAAATAACATCGTAAATTTTGCCTTTAATTTTTGCCTTGCCGCCTAAATTTAGTTTGCTTACTGTTTTGCCAGATTTACCAATTAGTTTTCTTAATTCTTTTTCCGCTTTGTTGTAATCTTTGCGTATAGTAGTGTTGGTTTCAAACAGCCCTGTTTGACTAAGCACTCCAAACCTAGCACTGAACACCATAAACATACACGCGATTATAAAAAAGCCTAAAACTATAAGAATAAGAACTATTGATTGAAGTAAATTTAGCCCTTGAACAATTCTAACAACAATGCCTGCAATTAAAGATATTGCACCTGTTATGCCAAAAAAGCCAAAGCCTGGAACAAATACTTCTACGATTTCAAACACTGCCCCAACCGACAAAAGCACGGCAGGTATCCAACTCATTTGAGTAAAGATAATTGAAAATTCCATAAACGCCTTCCTTTGTTTAATGTGCTGTTACATTTTGTGCAATAATTGTATCATAAAATAAAAATTTGTCAATACCCTTTTAATAAATTTATTGACTTAGAACTTATATTATGTTAATATAACTAAGAGGTGAAAAATGTTTTGTAACAATTGCGGAAGCGAAAATAGAAATGATAGAAAATATTGTGCTAATTGCGGAAGTCCGTTAAAGGACTACACTAAGCCAAGAGAAAATTTAATAATGCCAGAGGATATTAATAAAAAACAGATTATAGTAAATAAAAGAAACAAATTAAGAATAATTACAAATTTTATTATGATGTTATTTTTAGTTTTAGGAACAGGTTTTTCAATTGCTTCATTTTATGTAGAGTCTAATTTAGTTCAGCCATTTGCGGTAATTGGAATTATTTGCATAGTATTAACAATAATAACATACATTGTTAAAAGAAAAATGATTAATAATTACGATAAAGCATTTAAAGAATAAATTAAAATGTTATAAACAATATAAAAAAATAAATTAAAATGTTATAAACAATATAAAAAAATAAATTAAAATGTTATAAACAATATAAAAAAATAAATTGACATTAATAAAAATATATAAATGCTACATAAAAATGAATATAAAAAAACAAAGCCCAATAGGCTTTGCTTTTTATTTTAATTATTTACTTTTTTTAGCAGGAGCTTTTTTTGCTGCTGGTTTAGCTGCTACTTTTTTAGCAGGAGCTTTAGCTGGAGCTTTTTTAACTTCTACTTTTTTAGTTTCTACTTTTTTAACTTCTGCTTTTTTTGCAGGAGCTTTGCATTCAGCTTTTTTGCAGCCGCAATCTTTCTTTTCTACTTTTGCAGTTTTGGTAGCTGTTTTAGCTGGAGCTTTTTTAGCAACAGGTTTAGCTGCTACTTTTTTAGCAGGAGCTTTTGCTGGAGCCTTAGCTGGAGCTTTTTTTGCTGCTGGCTTTGTTACAGTTGCTTTTGCTACTGCCATTGCACTGCTAGTTTTTTTAACTGCTTTTTTAGCAGTTGTTTTTGTTGCAGGTTTAGCTGCTACTTTTTTAGCAGGAGCTTTTGCTGGAGCCTTAGCTGGAGCTTTTTTTACTGCAGGTTTAGCTGCTGTTTTTGTTGCAGGTTTTTTAGCAACAGTTTTAGTTTCTACTTTTTTTGTTGTTGTTTTTGTTGCAGGAGCCTTTGTAGTTTTTGCTACAGTTTTACCAGCTGGCTTTTTAGCAACAGTTGCTTTAGCTGGGCTAGCCTTTTTTGCAGATGCAGTCTTAACGCTAGCGGTTGTTGACGTAACAGGCGCTTTTTGTACTTCTTTTTTCATTTCATCCTCCTTTTGTACATTTTCAGCTTTTGCCTCAGGAATATTTACTCCCATCTGTTCACTCTCCACCGCAAGAACTTTTTCTTGGAAATCAGACATAATTTTTTTATCTCTTTTATCCAACCAAATTAACACGATTACGAGAGCTACGATGATGATGGCTAGAATTAAAACCATCCACCACCAATTATTAGTAATAAATTCCATCGATTGAACTCCCCCTTTGTAGTAAAGTTATAAATAGTTTAACACTTTAAAAAACAAAATACAAACAATTTAAAGCATTTTTTTAATTTTTTTTAAAAAAAATATAAAAATTTTTATAAATTTTAAAATAAATTATTTTCTTTTTTAATTTTTTCATGATTTAAAAATTTTTAAATGAAAAAATGCAACATAAATTTGTTGCAATTTTTTTATTTTACCTATTTGAAATTTAATTTTTTTAAGAATTTTAGTCTTTTTAAAATTTTAATTTGAATTTTTAAAAATTATAAAGATTACAAAAGAATACAAAGTATGCCGCCCTTACCTTCATTTACAATTCTTGAAAGAGTTTTTCTTAGTTTGTTTTGAAGGTTAATTGGCATTGAAGTTAGTTTGTTGTTTAGCCCTTCGTTTACTAAACTTTCTAGTGATTTGCCAAACATATTTGTTTTGTAAATTTCTTGCGGATTATTTTCATATTGCTGCATTAAAAATTTAATTAATTCTTCGCTTTGTTCGTAACCACCCATTATTGGACTAACCTCAGTTTCTACATCAACTTTCATTATATGCAAACTTGGTGCAGTGGCTTTTAATTTCAATCCGCATTTTCCACCTGAACGAACAATCTCTGGCTCTTTTAATTCCATTTCGTCAACAGACGGAATTACTATTCCATAACCAGTTTCGTTAACCTGATTTAAAGCAGATGAAATTTTATCGTATTTTGACTTTGCAATTGTTAAATCTTTTAAACAACTTACAAGTTCGTAATCGTCTTTAATTGTTGTGCCGCATTGGTCAGATAACACTTTGTAAAACAAACCCTCTTTTGGAACTATATCAAAGGTAACTTCTCCACTGCCCATTTCAATGTTGCTGTTTAAAATTGGCTCGAAATTTTCGCTGTTTTCAAACAAAATTTTATTGGAATTGTAATCTCCAATTTTAGAAACTTCATCAATTGCATTATTTACTGTATCTAAAATTTCTTTTATGGTTGAGTTGTCCGCTGGCAACGGCTTTAACCATTTTGGCATTTTTATGTTTACAACTTCAAGTGGAAATTGCTTTAATATTTCTGTCATTATTTTATCTACATCTTCCTTTTTTAATTCGCTAACATTTATTGGCAAAACCGGAGTTGAATATTCTTCGGCTAAGTGTGTTGCCAACTCTTTTGTTGCATCATCTTCCGGCTTGGTTGTGTTTAAAATTAATGCAAATGGTTTGCCTGTTTCTTTAAGTTGTTTTATTGTTCGTTTTTCGGCATCTACATAATTTTTGCGTGGTATGGCAGAAAAACTTCCGTCAGTTGTTATTGCTAGTGCAATTGTGGAGTGGTCATTTATAACTTTTTCTGTGCCAATAACTGCCGCCTGAACAAACGGAATAGGTTGTTCATTCCACGGAGTTTTTATTAAGCGTGGTTTTCCATTTTCGTCCGCACCTGTTGCACCTTCCACCATATAGCCAACGCAATCTATTAACCTAACGCTCATGTTTGCATTGCCAATTTTTACTCGCACCGCTTCGTTAGGCACAAACTGAGGTTTGGTTGTCATAACCATTGCCCCTTCGCTGGCTTGCGGAAGTTCATCGTTGGCACGCTCTCGGTCATGCTTGTTTGAAATGTTGTTTAAAACAAAATTTTGAATAAACTTTTGAATAAAAGTAGATTTGCCGCATCTAACTGGACCAACCACGCCAATATATACATCTCCATTTGTCCGCTTAGCAATATCTGTGTAGATGCTAGAATTTTTTTCCATTTAATCCTCCAATTCTAACATAACTTATGAAAGCAACTTTTTAAATATGACAAAATAATAAAGAATTAAATTGATTTAATATTTAAAATAACAATTGAATTAAAAGAATATTTTAGCGTGCTTTTATGAATTTAAATTTATATATGAAATTTTTAATTGCTATTTTATATCTACATATTTATTATTCTAAATAAAAAAAGATGCGTTAAGCACCTTTTTAACCTTGAATTGAACCTACTGTACGAGGGAAAAGTTCAACATCTCTTATATTGCTAATGCCTGTTAAATACATAACTAGCCTTTCAAAGCCTAAGCCGTAGCCTGAGTGAACATTTGTTCCGTAACGGCGAGTATCTAAATACCAAGCATAATCTTCTTGTTTTAAGCCCAACTCTTTAATGCGGTTGGTTAGTTTATCTAGCCTTTCTTCTCGCTGGCTACCGCCTATTAATTCGCCAATGCCTGGTACAAGCAAATCAACTGCTGCAACCGTTTTGCCGTCATCATTTTGACGCATATAAAAGGCTTTTATTTCCTTAGGATAGTTCTTTAAGAAAACTGGTTTTTTATAAACTTCTTCAGTTAAATATCTTTCATGTTCACTTTGCAAATCTACACCCCATTTTACAGGGAATGAAAATTTATCTTTAACTTTTTCCAAAATTTTAATAGCATCGGTGTAATCTAGGCGAACAAAATCGTTTTCAACAATGTTCTTTAACCTTTCAAGCAAACCTGTATCTACAAACTTATTTAAAAATTCAAGTTCATCGGCACACTCTTTCATAACATAGTTGATAACATATTTTATCATTTCCTCTTCATTGTTCATAAGCTCTTCTAAATCGCAAAAGCAAATTTCTGGTTCCATCATCCAAAATTCTGCTGCATGGCGAGTTGTATTTGAATTTTCTGCCCTAAACGTTGGCCCAAAAGTGTAGGTTTTGCCAAAAGCATGAGTAAAACATTCTTCGTGCAACTGCCCAGAAACTGTTAATGAAACCTTTTTGCCAAAGAAATCTTTTGAATAATCCACCTTGCCGCTAACAGCCACTTTGTTTAAATCTAGCGTGGTTACCTGAAACATTTCGCCTGCACCTTCGCAGTCGTTTGAGGTTATTATTGGAGTGTGAACATAAACAAAGTTGCGTTCGTTAAAAAATTTGTGAATGGCAAACGCGGAAACAGACCGCATTCTAAACACCGCATTGAATAAATTACCTCTTGCCCTAATTGTTGGAATGGTGCGCAAAAATTCAACAGTGTGGCGTTTCTTTTGCAAAGGATAATCTGTTGAACATTCGCCAAGCACATCAATTTTAATTGCGTTAATTTCAAATGGTTGCTGAGCATTAGGCGTTAAAATTAATTTGCCTTTAACACAAAAAGACGCACCAACATTTTGCTTAACAACATCATCATAATTATTAAGTTTAGTTTTTTCCGCCACCACTTGAACGCTTTTAAAAGCACCATCGTTTAACTCAATAAAGGCAATGTTCTTGCTATCTCTAACCGTTCTTGCCCAACCGCAAACAGTAATTTCTTTGTTTGCAAAACTAGAAAAACTTTTTTGCAAATCTTTAATTTCAACTCTTTTCATTATTTCTCCTTTTATTTAAATATAATTAACACAATTTTTTGCAGTGTTTATTCTTTTGATTATTTTTATTTTAATTATCAGCAAATAATCTAATTATTTTAATTATCAGCAAATTAATCTTTAATTATTTTAATATGCACATCTTTTAAAAGTTTATCGTCAACAGTGTTTGGTGCGTTTGTTAAAGGGTCGCAACCATTTTTGTTCATAGGAAAAGCAATAACATCTCTAATAAATTCGTTATGAGTTAGAAGCATCATTAGCCTATCAAACCCTGCTCCCGAACCGCAATGAGGCGGCGCACCATAAGAAAATGCGTTATATAATGCCGGAAATTTATTTTCAACCACTTGTTTATCGTACCCAGCAAGTTTAAATAATTCAACCATTAAATCTGGTTTATGATTTCTAACTGCGCCAGATAAACTTTCATAGCCGTTAATAACCAAATCGTATTGATAAGCTTTTGCGTTAAGTGGGTCTTTTTTTACTTCTTCAATATCTGCCTGTGGCAAGCTAAATGGATTGTGTGAAAAAGCTATTTTGCCATCGTCATCAAGTTCAAAGAATGGGAAATCAACAATCCATACAAAGTTATAAGCATTTTCATCTATTAATTTTAACCTTTTGCCTAATTCTTGGCGAAGCACATCGGCAAATTTTATAACTTTATCTTTTTTGTCTGCCACAAAGAAAATAGTATCATTGGCTTTAAACTTTAATAACTTTGCTAATTTTTGTTTTTCTTGTTCACTAATAAATTTACTAATGCCTGTTTCAAATTCTAAATTATTGTTTACATGAACATATGCTAAACCTTTTGCTTCTCTTCCTTTTAAAAATTCAGTTAAACTATCATAAAATTTTCTTCCATAATCGCCGCAATTGGCTTTAATTGCTTTTATTGTGTTGCTTTTAAACGCATTAAATTCACTGTTAGCAAAAATTTCTGTTACATCTGCTACTTTAAGTGGATTTCTTAAATCTGGTTTATCACTGCAATAATCTCGCATAGCTTCTTCGTATGTCAACCTTGCAAATGGAGTTTGAGGGCGTTTTCCAGCAAACTTTTCAAAAATGCTTGCATATAAACTTTCCATTACCTTAAAAACATCTTCTTGCGTTGCAAATGCCATTTCCATATCAATTTGATAAAATTCGGTTGGTGACCTATCTGCTCTAGCATCTTCATCTCTAAAACATGGTGCAATTTGAAAATATTTATCCACTCCGCTTGTCATTAAAAGTTGTTTAAATTGTTGAGGGGCTTGTGGAAGAGCATAAAATTTACCAGGATTTAATCTCGATGGCACTAAAAAATCTCTTGCTCCTTCTGGGCTAGAAGCGGTTAAAATTGGTGTTTGAACTTCTATAAAACCAAGTTCATTCATAAAGTTGCGAACATACAGCATAAGGTCGCTGCGCAATTTTAACATTTCTTTATTATAGTCGGCACGCAAATCTAAATATCTATATTTTAAGCGTAAATCTTCATTTACATCTTGGCTAGATTTTATTTCAAAAGGCAAAACATTTTCACACTTGCCAAGAATTTCAATTTTTTCTGCAACCAACTCTATATCGCCTGTTGGCATGTTAGGGTTTTTGCTAGAACGTTCTCGCACTTTACCGCTTACCGAAATTACATCTTCTTTATTTAACTCTATTGAAAAATTTTCAGGTAAAATAACTTGTGTTTTGCCATAAAAATCTCTTAAAACAACAAATGTAATGCCACCTAATTTTCTAATTGTGTCCACAAAGCCTGCAAGAGTATGTTGTTTTCCTACATCAGTTAAACGCAAACTTCCGCAATCTATTGTTCTATATTTGTTAATTGCTATGTTATTCATAATTTCTCCTTTTAAATAAATGTTTACTTTGTTTTTTAACAATAGTACAACATTAGTACAACATTTAATGTTTAAACTTATATGTTTTGAAACTTTTGTTGTTTGTAATTTTTTTAACTTTTTTAACTTTTTTAACTTTTTTTGTAACTTTATTGTTAAAAATAAAAAAATCGCCCTAATGAGTATTAGGACGAATATGTAAAATCCGCGGTGCCACCTAATTTGCTTTTCAGCCACTTAATTACACTCATATTGGCGAGTGAACCATAAAACTCAGGAGTGTCTTTCACCTAAGCTGTGTTGATAAGTTTTCACTATCCTTATCTCACTAAAAACCATTTCTTAAGTTACTCTTTCCGTCATCGTTTTAAAGATAACTTTATATTAGCACAAACCAATTTTATTTGTCAATAATTTTTTGCCATTTTTTTTAAAAATATTTTAAGAATTTTAATTTTATTAAGAAAGCAAATAAATATTTTACTTTTAATTTTATTTTTACTATAATTAAAAATAATACTGCTAAGGAGAAAATTATGGTTATTACTGTTGTTTGCGATGTTTATGGAGAAGAAAATAATGGAACAATAGTTGCAGAAAACAACTTAATTAGACATTTAAAAGCGTGTGGGCATATGGTTAGAGTGCTTTGCTCTAATCAAGAATATAAAGGTCAGGAAGGATATTATGTTGTTCCAAATTTTAATTTTGGAAAATTGCTAAACGCTTATGTAAAAAAGGCGGGCGTTACACTTGCAAAACCTAATAAAGACATTATTCGTGCAGCATTTACGGGTGCTGACCATGTACATATTATGATGCCGCTTGCGTTGGGCATATCATCGGTTAAAATTGCAAATGAAATGGGCATTTCTGTTACAGCAGGCTTTCACATGCAGGCAGAAATTCTTACAAGTTATTTAAAATTAAACAAAATTAAACCGCTAAACACGGCTGTTTACAGGTTTATTTACAAACACTTATACAATAAAGTGGAGGGCATTCACTACCCCACAAAATTTATTAGAGATGTGTTTGAAAGCAAAGTTAAAAAATCTACGCCAGGCTATGTAATATCTAACGGCGTGCATAGTTATGTTAAAAAAAGGCAGACTTCTAAACCTGATGAGCTTAGTGATAAAATTGTAATTTTAACAACCGGAAGATATGCACGAGAAAAAAGTCAAGATACTCTCATTAAAGCGATTAAATATTCTAAATATAAAGATAAAATTCAACTTATTTTGGCTGGTGCGGGCGTTAAAGAAAAATATTATAAAAAGTTAGGCAAAAAATTGCCAATTGCCCCAATTTTTAAATTTTACTCTCGCACTGATATTGTTGATGTTTTAAATTATTGCGATATTTATGTTCACCCTGCTCAATTTGAACTTGAAGGCATAGCTTGCATTGAAGCAATTACTTGTGGAAAATTAACCATTGTGTCCAATTCCAAATTGAGTGCAACAAAAAACTTTGCAGTTGATGATAGGTGCATTTTTAAATGCCGAAAGCCTAAATCACTTGCAGAGGTTATAGATTTTTGGATTGAACACCCTGAAGAGAAAAAGCAGATTGAAGAAAAATATTTGCAGAGTGCAGTAAACTTTAATCAAGACGAGTGCATGAAACAAATGGAAGAAATGATTATAGAAGTGCATAACAACCATTTGCAAGCAAAAGAAAATGCAATAGGCACAAATAAAACAAATTAATACATGTTAAATAAAGCACAATTATAAACAAGAGAAAAAAATGAAAGCACAAAAAGAAAAAAAAGTTGTTTATTATAGCAACCCTTTAACTGATGATTTTGCATCAACTAACATTAAAGCGGCAAAAGTGGATAAAAATTTTAAATTTATTCATAAAAATGTTTTTTGGCGATTTTTTGCTTTTGTGCTTTTTTATTTTTTTGCTGTTCCTATATTGTGGTTTTATGTTATTTTGTTTAGGCGAGTAAAATTTGTTAACAAAAAAGCTTTTAAAAAACTTAAACATCAAAAGGCGTTTTTATATGGCAATCACACCGCATATATGTTAGATGCCTGCGTGCCAAATTTTGCAAGTTTTCCTATTCGCAACAAAATTATTGTTTCAGCCGACACAGTTTCAATAAAAGGCATTAAAAATCTTACGCAGATGCTAGGCGCGTTGCCAATTCCTAGTGATGTTGCTGGTTACAAAAATTTTTATAAAGCCATTGAATATTATCATAAAAAATTTCACATAGCAATTTACCCCGAAGCACATATTTGGCCTTATTATACAAGCGTTCGCCCTTTTTTAGATACATCTTTTAGTTACCCTGTTACATTAAACGCTCCTGTTATTGCTTTTTGCTTGTGTTATAGCAAACCAAAAGGCTTGTTTGCTAATTTTAGAAAAACAAATGTAACTGTTTACATAAGCGACCCTATTTATCCTGATAAAAACAAACCTGCAAAAGAAGCAAAAAAGGAATTGCGAAATAAAGTATATAATTTTATGTTGGAAACAACAAAAAAATATAGCACTTATTCGCCAATTGAATATTTGCCAAAAACTAACAAGCCTACAATTGAAAATAAAAATGATATTGAAAACAAAAGATGAAAATAAATAAAAAAACTCTTATGTTAACTAATGCATAAGAGTTTTTTAAAGCAATGTGTTATTTTTGTTTTTTTAATTTGGCTCTATTGTTTTAATTACTTTGTTTGTCTTTATCGTCATTATCTCCAAGGTTAAAAACCTTTAAAATTTCTTTTAGTTCCATGGTTGGATGCAACGCTTCGTTAAAGTCAAATCCGCTTGAAGAAACATTGTTTAATAAATCCTCAGTTGGTCCGCCTCGCTTTACATCTCCGCCCACGCTTTTGCTATCAAAACAATTTATAATGTTATGAAGCAGTTTTTTAATAGGGTCATCAACCACCACTTGTTTTTTCATGTCAAGGGTGGGTTCTTTTGCATTGTTGTTATTAAGGTTGCTGTAAACCAACGATTTAAATTTTTCACTTATATCTTTTAGTTTAGGGTCTTGTTTAAGTTCAGGGTATCGAACATATAATTCATTTATAATTTGTTCCATTCTTAAATATAAAAGCCTGCTGCGTTGAATATCTAGCAAATAAAGTTTCTTGCGGCTTGCTTCTAGTTGATTTGCATGCTCCATGCTGGCAATTATTGCACTAGAAATTGATTGCTCTTTATTTTTATAATCCTCTACCACCGCCCTTAAGCGCGAAATTGTTGCACGCTGTTCTTGAATTGTGGTTTGCAACTCTTCTATTTTTGCATTAAGTTCACTTTCTTTTTTATCCATTATTTTCTCCTTTTAAACATAATTAAATTTATTATAAAATAAGCAACAAACCACGCAACAAGCAAAACAATCATAAGCCACAACTTAATTATATTTTGAACGAATAGCAAGGTTATTAGTCCAAAGCCTAAAAACAAAATAAAAATTTTAAATTGCAATTTATCTTTAAAATACAAACTTGTAAAGAAACTAGCAACAGCAACGGCAAAAAGATAATAAGGCCAAAATTGATTTGCGTTTAAATTGAATTTTGTTTGAGCAAAGTATAGCACAAAATTTAAAATTCCGCAAATGAAAAGCGTTATGCCAATAAACATGCTGCTATCTAATTTTAGCGAAAAAGCACGAACAATAAGTAAAATTCCAATAAGCATTAGCGAAACTGCAAAACTTATTCTAAAAAATGGAAAGTTAATAGGCAATAAATCTAAAAAGAAACATACCACATTAACAATTAACACAGAATAATACAAAATTTTAGACTTTTTGCCCACCTATTTTTCTCCTTTTAACCTTTTGCGTTCTAACTTTATTAGGTTATATACAATTATGCCCACACCAACAAAAATTAAAATAATGCTTAAAATTTGGCTTACCCTTATATTTGAACCTGCCACGTAAAGGCTATCACTTCTTAACCCTTCAATAAACGCCCTGCCAATGCCATACCAAATTAAATAAATGGCAGAAGTTGACATTGTGCAACGGCTTTTATAATAAGCAATTAACAAAACAAAAACACCTATAAAGTTCCACAAACTTTCATAAAAGAATGTTGCTTGATACCACGCATTTTTTGCTTCAATAAACACAGCATAAGGAAACCATTGCAAATTTGGATTTGTAACTAAATTTCCATAGGCCTCTTGATTAAAGAAGTTACCCCACCTGCCTATTGCTTGACCTAAAAGAAGGCAAGGCACACAAATATCGCAAATTGTGCCAAGAATTTTTATATCTTTTTTTATTAAGCAGAAAATTATAACACCAATTAAACCGCCAATAACGCCGCCATATATGGCAAGCCCACCGCCCTTAATGTCAAACAACTCTTTAAAAGAATAGTTATATTCATAAAAGAAACAATAATATAGCCTTGCTCCAACAATGGCAAGCGGAAGGCAAATAATTGCAAGCAAAATTATATCGTCTGCTTTAATGCCGCGTTTTTTTGCAAGTTTGCACGCAAGCAATATGCCTAAAAGCATTGCCGCAGCAATAATTACTCCATAAAAACGCACCTCTAAATTTCCTATAAAAAACCCTGAAGGCGGAATAAAATATAAATTCATAATTTAATTTTATATCAAAGTAAAAAAAAATGCAACTAATTAATTTTAAATTATTGGCAAAATTTGTAGATTTGTAGCTATATTTTATTTTTTATTTTAATTTAACCATTAAATTTTCATTATATTTATTTGCGGCAAAAATTATTTAAATTTTGTTTATTGAAATTGTAAGCATAACAAAATTTTACAAAAATGCATATTAAACATTATGAAATATTTTGGAACAGACGGCATAAGGGGTATAGTTGAAGTTAATTTAAACAAAAAACTTATTTTAAAAATTGCAAATGGAATTGTTAGGTTTTATAAAAAACATAAACTTTCAAAAATTTTGCTTGTTGGCAATGATAGTAGAATTAGCGCCGACTATATTTTGTCAGTTATAAACAGCGTACTTTTAAAAAGTGGAATTGAAGTGCATAACATTGGCAGTTGTTCTAGCCCTTGCCTAGCTTATATTTGCAAAAAATTTAATTATCCGCTTGGCCTAATGATAAGCGCATCTCATAACCCTTATCAATATAATGGTTTAAAATTTTTTAATTCTAATGGCGAAAAAATAAGTGAGGTAACTGAACAAAAAATTGAATATTTTATGGATAAAAAATCCAACTATAAACCTAGTTTTTCTTGTTGCAAAAAGGCAGAAAATTTAAAAGAAAGTTATATTCAATTTTTAAAACAACTTTTAAAAAATAAAACTAATGTTTCAAATTGTGTTTTTGATTGTTCTTGTGGAGGAACAAGTGAAATTTGCAAATTAATTTTTAAACAAAGCAAAATTGTAAATGCAAATCCTAACGGACAAAATATAAACAAAAATTGCGGATGCACCAACCTTGAATATTTACGTTCCATTTGCTTAAGCGAACATAAATTAGGTTTTGCTTTTGACGGCGATGGCGATAGAATTATGGCAGTAGATGAACATGGCAATATTTTTGATGGAGATAAAATAATGTACATTTTGGCAAAATTCTTTTTACATAAAAATGATGTTTTGGTTGGCACAATTTACACTAACATGGGGTTAGAAAATTGGCTAACGCAAAAAGGAATAATTTTAAAACGGGTAAATGTTGGAGATAAAAATGTTTATAAACTTATGCAAGAAAATGGTTCGCTTTTAGGTGGAGAAAATGCTGGACATATAATTTTTAAAAAATATTCCAACACGGGCGATGGCGTTTTAATTTCAATTATACTTCTTAACATTTTAGAAATAACAAAATGTAGTTTAAATGAATTAATAGAAAATTATGTTGAATATTATCAGGCGAACGACAATTTAAAATTGCAGCCAAATTTTAAAATAGACGAAAATACAAAATTGTTAATTAGCAAATATACAAATTTAGAAACAAGAATAATAATTCGCCCAAGTGGCACTGAGCCTATTTTGAGAATTATGGTTGAAAATAAAAATAAAGAAACAGCATTAAATATTTTGTCTGTTATAAAAAATAGCATTAATCAATTTTAAAAAATTTGTTAATAAAACATAAAAAAATATTAAAATTTTTAAAAAATAGCATTAAAAAATTAAAAAATGTGCAAAAAAACATGCAATTTTTAATGTTTTTAAAAATTTTTTAATTATTTTTTACTTCATATAATTTTTTGAATATGTAAATTTTTTACTTAAATAATATTGTTGTAACAATTAAAAATTACTGCTTGCAAAAAAAATTTTCTTATGCTAAAATTATTATATGGATTATGTGTTAGATAAAAGTTGGAGTGAAAAACTTTCAAACCGCTTTCAACAAGATTATAAACGAAAATTATTTACTTGGTTAGAAAATGAATATGCAAGCAAGGTGGTTTTTCCGCCAAAGCAACAAGTTTTTAGTGCTTTAAATTTAGTGCCAATTGCAAATGTTAAAGTTGTTATAATTGGACAAGACCCTTATCACACAAAAGGTCAAGCAGACGGACTTGCTTTTAGTTGTCACAATGGTACGCCACAGCCAAGCCTTAAAAATATTTTTAAAGAGATTAATGACGATTTACATATTGAAACAACAGGCAACACCGATTTAACTGCCTGGGCAAAACAGGGTGTGTTATTGTTAAACACAAGTTTAACTGTAATTGAGCATCAGCCTGCCAGCCACGCAAACGAATTGTGGCACACTTTTACAACCGAAGTGGTTAAAATTTTAAATGAACTTAATCAGCCCATTGTATTTATGCTTTGGGGTAACCATGCAAAATCATTTTTGCCACTTTTAAATAATGCTAATCATTTAATTTTGCAAGCAGCACACCCCAGCCCATTTTCTGCATATAATGGATTTTTTGGCTGTAAGCATTTTAGTAAAGCCAACGCCTTTTTAACCGAGCATAATTTAACACCTATTAATTGGCAAATTTAATTAAACAAATAAAACCTATTGACATTTTAAAATTTTATGATAAAATTTAAACAAAGGAGTTTATATGGACTATATTTTAACAGAAAAACAAATGAAAGATTTTTTAAAGCGATGTTTAACAAAGCGTTGCGAAGAATTAAACACTAAAAGCGTTGCAACTATAAAAAATTGTAAATATCCAAAACTTTCATTAACAATTTCGGATAACGACCCTAAAATTAAAAAAGCATTTTTTTTATTGTTTACAAATTTTGGAATTGATTATGATAAATCTTCTCCTATTTGCAAGAAAATGAATGAAATGTATATTGCTTATATGCACGAACTTTTTGGAGAAGAATATTTAACCGAACTATTTAATTATAAATCTGAATATATTTCACAATTAAAAGATAACGAAACTTCTAAATATAAAGAAAAAATTAACGCACTAGATGAACAACTTGATAAATTTTCTTTGTATATTGAAAAAATCCGCAAAAATTCTTTAAACCAATAACTTAAATTAAATACAAAAAAAGGAGATTTTTATCTCCTTTTTTGTTTGTGCATTAATCTTTTGGAGCAATTGTTTTTAAGTTATCATAACTTATATCAACTGTGGAGTTTTGAACATTTTTATATGAAATGCTTAAAACATTATCATTTAACACAACGGAATATGTGTAAATTACTCCATTATGTGTTATAGTGTAAACCCCATTATCTGCTTTTAACTCTTTGCCATTTAAGCTTACAACAATGTTATTTTGTTTTATTTCTATTGTTAAAGTTAAATTATCAACTGTTGTTAATTCTATTTTTGTTAAAAGCCAATCTTCAGTTTTTGTTATTATATCTAATTGCACATCTTGATTAAACCTATATTCATTAGATAGTGTTGAATTAAATTGTTGTTCGCTTGAAACTAACGCATTATTTGGATTTTGCAAATCATCAAGGCTATCAAAATGATATTCATTAACATTCAAATTGAATAATGCCGGTTCTATTTTTACATCTAAAATTATATTTTTTATTAATTTAAAGTTCACTTCAGTGTAGCCTAGCATGTTAGATGTTGCAACTTGTTCCCCTTCAATTTCTACATTTATTATATATTTTGTTAGTTCTTGTGGATAGAACACAAAATTGATTTCGTCCTCTTCGCTATCTTCGTTATATTGAAGATAATAATTACCGCTTACAAAATCCGCTAT
The DNA here is from genome assembly GCA_947627545.1 of uncultured Clostridia bacterium. GTDB lineage: Bacteria > Bacillota > Clostridia > Christensenellales > UBA1242 > Onthoplasma. The sequence continues at coordinate 20,226 of CANQWK010000001.1, forward strand.
ATTGGTTGTATATTGCACCAAATTTATTAAATCTGGGTTGCTGCTTGTAATGTTTAATGTTATGCTAAACTTTTGCCAATTTTCCACACCAAATTGAATTGTGTTATTAGCCAATGAACAGCATTCTTCAATAAGTTGTGATGTTAAAACTATGCGATTGCCTTCAAATGTAACTTTTTCATTTAACGAGTTGTAATAATAGAATGTTTTTAATTGATAATTATTTAAAATTACATTGTCGCTAAACATTATTGTGCTGCCAACATACGCACCTGTAATGTAATTAAATCTTCCATTTTGCGTGCTTGATTTTGAAGTTCTAATTGCATTTGTAAACATTGAATAGTAATTTTCATTTAAGTTATTTTCAAATTCAAGCCTTATGCTTTGTTTACTTAAATATATAATATATGTGCCTGCATTTGGATAATAATAAGGGTTACCGTTTGCGTCTTTATCTACTTTAAAATTGTTAATTAAAATTAAACCTTCGCTGGTAATGTTTAGTTGTTTAACGCCGTTAAAGTAAATGTGCCCTTCATAATTATAGCCAGCATTCAAATTTAATTTTGCAACAACTTTGCGGTTTTCTCTTACATTAATTGTAGAGTTGCCTGAATAACTATCTTGCATACCGGTTTGTTCATCAATAACCAAAATTTCAAATGTTCCAAAATCGTCAGTTGAATAAGCAAAATTTGCATCTCTTAACTGCATTTTAACTGTTATGTTTTGATTTGGTTTATCTTCCAAATATATTGAAATTTTAACTGCACCATAGTTGTAATCTCTATCTTGAACAATATATTCAAAGTTTGTGCTTCCAACAAAGTTGGCATTTACAACCACTTCATTAATGACAATTCTGCCTTGATAATCTGCACTAATGTTTATAGCACCGTCAATTTTGCTATTAATGTTTAAATTAGATGTAGGTTGTAAGTTAATGGCAGAAATAATTTGAGATAAACTTTCTAAGTTTGTTAGCGAATTGTTTAAATAATATTCAATTTGAACACTTAACAAATTTGGTATAAACGAAACTTCTAATTTAGAATTTTCTTCTATAGCAAAGTTGGTTGTTGTTAAAATTTCATTGTTTAAACTGAACTGTGCCGCTAAATATCTATTTGTATCGAATTGAGTTAAAATTTCGTTGTTTAAGCCAACATAACTTTCAACAATCATTAAAGCTGTGGTGTTTGACCTATAATAGCCATTAACAACATTTTCGTTTGCCTGTAAAGTTAATGTTTTGCTGTTGGTTGCCGAATTTGAAATTGTAATTTCACGTTCGGTTGAATTTGTATCATTTTCCATTGCTTTTACAAACACTTCAATTGTTAAGTTTGGCCTAACTTCCAACACCGAATAAATTGTTCTAAATTCCGCTAAGTTTGGCAAAATTATTGTAGGTTCAACGCCTAAATTGCTGCTTAAATATTGATAAATATTGAATGTTCTTGTTGTAAATTCTGCATCGGCTAGTGGGAAAGGATAATTTGTAAATAAGTTATCTTTATTTAATGTTTTATTTGAGTTATAAGAATAACTTGAAATTGCAGCATACTCTGTTCCATCTTTGCCCTTATAACCATAATAACTTCCATTTCTTATTTTGCTAAACGCTTCATACAACGAAACATCTCTAACTTGAATGTTCCATTTATTGCCTTGAGTTGGAGTAATTGTGTCTAGCCAAGCATCTTCTCCTGTTTTGCTTGAATCATAAATTTTAATTTTATAATCAAATATAATTAAATCGTTATTTATAACAATATCGCCTATATCGGTTTTATTAACCGCAAAGTCATCTAGGCCTTGCACTTTATTGCCTAACTTATCAGTTGCACAATAAAAGTTTTGCCTTAGCCAACTGCCTGTTAAATTTAAAACATAAGTTTGATTTATTGTTCCGTCTTCATTTTGCAATTGTTCGTTTCTCAACAAAACAACGGTGTAAACTTTTTCTGGAGTTGTAATTTCTAGCACAAAAGCTTCTTCGGCAAACTCATATCCTATTTTTGCAGAATATCTTATTAAAATTTCGTCTTCAACTTTTACCGGAATGTTATTTATTGGCTGATATGAATTTAAATTATAATTTCTGCCGTTTATATATATTGAGAACGTTCCGGCTTGCTCGTTTGCCAATTTGACATCTATGCTATACCCAATTTTGCTAAACACAACATCAACATCAAACTCATTTCCAACCGCTAAATTGTGTGAATCTATTGTTTCTGCATCTACAAAACTAGTGTAATTTAATGTTTCTTCATTATTCAACGGATATTTATATACATCGGCCGCCGTTTTGTTTTTCCACGTAATTGAACTAAACTTATAGCCTATCATTTCATCATACAAGCCGCTAGCCATTGCATCAGGGTCTTGGCTTTGGTCGAATGTAATAAAGAATATATTGCTACCTGCATAGAACTTAACTTTTTCTATTTTTGTTAATTTGCTTGTGTTAATTAAATCTACGCTTCCCGAACTAGCCATTTTGTTAGTGTATGATAGTAATTTTTCATCTGTCCACTGAATTGAACTATCAAATGAATAATATTGCATTTCGCCATCTAGGAAAATTGCAAGATAGTTTATTGAAGTGTTATCGTCAATTAAAGTGTCTTCAACCCTTATAATAAAATATCCATATTCGCCTGCATTTTGCGTTTCGTCTAACAAGGTTTGAGGGCGTAAATAATAATATTTTCTAAAATAATATGGATTAATTGTTAAATTATAGCCTTCGCCTGCAACATAGCAACGAGTGTAATTCCATTTTTCAAAGATTAAAAAGTTGTTTTCTTCAACCGTTTGTGAATGCAAATCTTGATTGTACACATAGGTTTTATAACTCATTTTTATTGAATTGCCTGATGTATCGGAGCCATTGTTATACCACAAAATTAATTGATAATTTTCATCTAAGAAGGCAGGTAACTCTCCAACCAATTGATTGCTTGCAAAATAGATAAAGAATTTATCTTTAAAATCGTTTAAATTTGCCTCAAAAGAGGTAAATTGCTTTTCTTCATTGCCGTCAAATGCCTCGGTTGTGCCAATTGTTAATGCGGCATCTTTATAGAACAACTTTCTTAAAATTGAAAAGAATTTACCGCCTTGCCCTGAAACTGAATTGTTATAATTGGTTTTAAAATTAAACATAAATGTTGAATAGACATCTGTCCAAAAATAACTAGTTGCAAATTCTTCGTTGTTTTTAAATTCTGCATAAGATTTATATTCAAAATCTTCTTCTACATACAATTCTTTGCTTCTAAAATCGAAGAAGTCTATTGTGTTTGCACCTGCTTGTTTTAGTTCGTAGTCGTTACTTGCTACAACATATTTTTCTTTATTATCTAATTTATCTTTAAAAGATTTTAGTCCGTCTAAATTCATTTTTATTTTATAAATGTTATCTAAAAATTGCGGAACTAAACTAATTGTGTAAATTTCATTTTCATAAGTATAACAGCCAAAAGGAATATTCCTATAATTCCACGCTGGATTTTCCTTACTATTTAACGAACTTGCACTAATTGTAGAATCTATAATTATAGTTTCCTCTACAGGATTGCCGCTTAAAGTTGGCAAGAAATATGCCAATGATTGACCATTTATTTGAGCATTCGTTTTTAAATAATTTGCACCGCTTAAATCGTACATTTCGCCATATTTAAAGAAGCGGCGGCTATCCATACTTGTACCATACATTTCTGGTTTTATTGTAGCTTCAGTCCAAACCGGAACCATTAAAATTTTAGGGCTTTCATTGCTGCTTGATGTTTTTTGCTGCAACAATTTTAAATAATCTATTAATTTTGCACCTTGCAACACATTAACATCTATTGAATTTGTTAATGAATCTGTGCATAACCAATTATCGTTTTCTTTATAAACATAATAGATTTGCTGCTTAAACATAAACATTACTTTCCAGCCAACAATTTCGTAGCCATAATTGTAAACAAACCAATAATTGCTGCCGCTAAAACTTGTTGTGTTTTGATAATTTTTATCAAAATCTTGTGGTGCGTAGAAAGTAGTTTCATTGCCTGATTTTAAATGGCTGGTAAAGAAGACATATTTTTCATCACTTTTGTTAGATAATTCCAAGTTTATGGTTGGGCCTTCGCCTAAATTAAATTCTGTGGTTGTAGTTTCCGTTTTATTATTATTTAAATTACCACCCACTCCAAAATAATTTGAAAGGTTTTCTATATCATTGCCGTGAATAGATGTTAGCCCACCCGAAGCATTTTTTATCACGTTTTGAATGGTTATATCATAAATTTTAGACAAATAAGGTCTAATATAAGGGTCAAAATCCATTGAACTAGCAAGTGCATTTAACGCACCATAACTGCCTATTTGCAAGCTGTTTATTAAATAGAAAGTTTCGTCAATGCCATAAACTGACTCGCCTAAACTAAATTTCCAAACTTCGTAGTCGGTTAAAGGAATGTTGCAACTAATGTCCGTTTTATCTTTATAGAACACAACCGAACCAGATGCATAAATTGAAAGCAATTTTTCAAAGTTTATTTCGGCATCGTTAAGTTTGCGGCGAACAAGTTGAGCTTCGTCAAAATATTCAACATACTCAAAGCCTTGGTCTATAAGCGCTTGTTTGTTTGCGGTTAGCAACCAGCCGTCAATTTCGCCAATATTTTCTGCCTGCTCATCTTTAACAATTTGTTTTAAATTAGTAAAGTCTATTTGCGTTTTAACATTAAATGAAATTCCGGCATTGTTCCAAGCTTGTTCGTCTGCTAATTGATAATAAACCGGCAATTCATAATTAACAATATTAAAGCAAGCGTAATAGGTTATGCTTTCGCTAATGTTTGAAATGCTTTCGCTATTTTTAAATTCTGTTCTGCCTATGTCCGCTTTGCTATACATAACCGGCACGCCATTTGAACTAAGCACATAGCCGCCGTTTGGATGCACATAAAAATTGGTCAATGCATCATTAATGCCTTGCACGTTAGCACTTATTTTAGGAATAATGTATATAACATATTCTCCAGATTGTGTAGTTGTTGCAAACGATTTTAAAAATTCTGGTGCGGTGAAAGTTAAAACATAATAATTGTTCATTTGTGCAAATGTTAAATTTGAGCCTACAAAAAGTTCAAAATCATATTTATATTGACTGCCTGCTTGATATCTTGTTTGCGAAACAAGTCCGCCTTCATTCAATTTAAAGTTTTCACCGTCAACGGTTACGGCTTGGATTGTTTGCGTGAAAGATTTTAGTGTTAAGGTTAAATAAAGAGTGGTATCTGCTGTTAAATTTTTGCTGAAAAATGGGTTATCTAAGCTTGCATCTTGTATGCTGTTCCAACTTAGCCCAGAATAATATGTTTTGAAACTTTCCAAATTGCCTTGATTTAAAAATTCATATCCATTGGCGTTAGCATAAGGAATAGCAACATTGAATGTGTAATTTTTGCCGTCTATTGAAGAAATATTTAATGCTCCGTCAGCGCCGAATTGTAAATTTTGCCCAGAAATAAATTCAATTTCAATTATTGTTGTGTTGCTTGGGTCATAAATCCAATTTTTGTTAGATTCATCTTGATATTGATATTGAGATGTAATGTTAGCAATTCTATCTGCATGAGCCAATTTTCCAACCATAATTCGCAAAGTGTATGCCGAATAAGTTAATGTTAAATATGGCACATTGCTTTGTTCGTCTGTGGCATAATTTAATTTTAAAGCCGCCACATCGCCATAAGTTTCTGCATTAATTGCCGTTACTTTATAGTATTTTGCAGTTTTGTTTCCACATTGAACATATTTAGTATCAATTAAATCCTTTATGGTAAACAAATAAATATAATAATCATTAACATTTCCGTTTCGGCTTTTATATAACTCTATTGTTGAATTTTTATGGTTTGCAAAATAATTGTCTATTTGCGATTGCGACATGTTAGAAAGTGCGTTGCTACTGCTTGTTCCGCCTAAATGAGTAAAGCCCTGTGCAATTAGCGCTTGCTTGTATGTGGTTATGGCAAATCCGTCATAAGCAGCACGCTGTTGACTATTGGTAATTCCCGATTTTACATCTTCTAGCACCTTGCTATTTAAGGTTAAATTTGTGCTGTAACCGGTTGTGTGAGATATTTGATATGCTCTATATGCCTGATTTGTATTTGCATCGGTTGAATAATATATTGCAATGTTGCTTGTGTACGCTTGCACGCCAATGTAAATGTTTAAATTTTGGCTAAAGCTTTGTTCGTCAAAATCAATGCCAGAATTAGTAAATTTAGGTAAATTATTGTAGTTTGTTGCGCTGCCATATTTATAAAACAACATTGCATTGCTAATTTGGTTAGCCGTTGTAAAGTTATAATAACCACGCTTTGGCACTATGCAAACATAGTTAGAATAACTGTTTTTTATTCTCTCCGCCGTGGCAAAATCTTTAGCTACCAACACATACCTATTAGCGCCTATTTTTAAAACATAATAATCGGCATTTGTTTCTTGTAAATCTACCCTTGCACCAATTTCAACATCAATGCTTAAACTTGTGTTGTTGTTTGATGCCGTGCTGTTATTGCCAAAATATACATGTGAACTATCTGCACTATAACTGCCGTTATAAAATAACCCATAAAAATTTATTTTGAATGTTTTTAACTGCAATTCACAACGAATTTCAGAATCTGCATCAATTTGCCCACCGGTGAAATTCTGCCAAGTTGAAGAACTTCCTATTTTAATTTTCCAACTAACAGTGTAATATTTTGCAATTTCATCTGCCTGGCTATCTGAACACATATAACTACCTTTGTTAAATGGAGATTCAGCATAATAATAAACATCTAAATATTCTCTGCCAAATCCATGTTGGAAAGTTGAAAAGCTAAGCCCTTTATTAGATACGGACACCGAAGAAGACTTTTCAACATTATAATCTTTTGAACTAAAATCTCCATCATTATCCTTATATTGCTTGCCGTCTTGATTGTTGCCTTTGTTATTATAATTATCAACAGTTAGTTTTACAGTATCTCTATAATCTAAATCCAAAATGCAAGGAACGGTTGCTCCACAAGTAGTTTCGTTTTCCGAAGAGCCGCCTTGAACTATACTACTTTCCATACGTGGAATGTTACCTAAACTAGAAAGCGGACCTTTAAAATAATATGCCATGTATTGTTTATTACCTGAACCTACAGAAACCAAAGTTGCACAATTTTTAACCGGATTAGTACGAAGAACTGGTTTTTCAGGCAAACATATTAAAGCGGACAATGTTCGTATATTAGAAGCTGAGCCATGAAACTCATCATTAGTAAAAGTGCCAGTACATAATCCTTGTTGATCATCCATAATTATTTCAAAAGTATATTTTGTTCCATTTATTTCTTGTGTTGCAAGTTCGCCACTAGAAACAAAATATATTTTATTATCATCATTTAAATTTTTCAATGTATAATAAGAAAATGTTTTATATGTCATACTACTTCCAAATACTACAGGAGTAGTATATCTAGCCAATAGCGTAGGACCACTTAATTTATACCCATAACTTTTCCATATTGGATTTACTTCACTTACATTTACTTCATCATCAACGCCAACTAGTAACCCCCAATAACTTGAATATAATTCTCCAAAATATGCGTTACCAATAGGAAAATTTGTTCCTACTCCGGATGAAGGGTCATAAACTCTTTTCCCGGCCAATATTGAGCCGTCATCAGTAATAGAATAGCCGTATATATAATTTGAACCTGGTTTTTGTGTAAATCTTATAGTTATACTAATATAATTATAAACATTTTTCGTGTACCATGGGGAAGCAAGTTCATACAAATCACTCATAGGCAATGCATAAAAATCTGCATTACCAATTTCTTGTTTGCTGTTGCCAACTACTATACTTTTACCAACAAATTTACTATCTAGAAGTGAACCACTAAATTTACTCATATATATTAAATCATATTTCCAAGTAGCATAATTAAAATTAATTTTGTGTTCATTATCTATAATTTCAATTTCTAAATCGGTTGGTTTCCATATATTATTTGAGTTTTTAAAATAACCTAATTTTATATCATTTTCCCAAACATCTCCATTTGAAACGGCAAGTTTAAAATAATCTAATTCAACCAAACTATACAAGAACAAACAACCATCATTTTTAAGCACATCTTCACCTATTATTGAGCCTTTTGTTGAGTCTTGTTTATAAAAATCATTTAAATTTGCAAGGTTTGATAGATAAGGAACACTCTCGCTATAAATTCCTAAAATTGGACATTCTTTACTGTCTTGAATATAAACAGGCTGTTTTCCTGTTCCAAATTCAAGGTGGTCTGTATTAAATACAATTTGATTTGAATTGCCAACACTTTTCGTTATATAATTATATGAGTTTTCATTGCCATCAAACGGAATTATATCATTGCCATTTGTAAACCTAGAATCTTCTCCATTATATTTTACAAATTGATATTCTCCCGTTTTGCTAACAATAAAACCTTGAAAATTGATTTTTACGCTGTTAGGGTCTTTTTCAAATTCCACTTCTAATGTGTAACCTTCGCTTAAAGAACCTGTTATTCTAACAGATTTTAACGAATAACCTCCGCTTGGCCACATTCTGAAAGCATAATCTAAAATATATGCTTCATATTGATTATATAGAAAATCACTATCTTCTACTTTACTTTCTATTTTATTTCGTGAACTTGGTTTTATTGGTCCAACTCTTCCAAGCCCATTAATATTAAATTCATACTTTATTTCTTGCGATGCACTAAATGGGTCATAAGGCAAACAAACTTTGTTCATGTCATACTCTCTAGGCTGAGAAGTTGTATTTTTAACACTTCCTAAAAAAGTATTTTCAGTTGAAGAATAATAATCATCAGGGTCTAAATTTTCTGTATATTTCCAATAAGGAATACTTGCATCAACAGTTCCTTTACCTGTTATTTCCACTTTTAATGGATGAGATTTTATAGGCGAAAAATTACTTACAGTATAATCATAGTAATCATTGGTATAATCATTAAGGCTGCTGTTTTCAACTAAAAAGCCTAAAGGTAATGGGCAACCATTATTGCAATTGTACCCACTAGGAACATACCAAGAATTTCCTTTATTAAAATTTTTAATTTTTGAAACTTTTCCATATTCCAAATCATTTACTATTAAGCAAGAATCATCTGTTTGAATATAATGATTACCAAAACCTTCGTTTATTATATAATTAAAACAATTACCTAAAACCACACTTAATTGGTCTCTAATTGGTTTTGAGTTATATCCAGTGTCAATAAAAAACTCATCATCATATTCTGTTGAAGGAAACCTATAATTGTTTTGTTGATGAATTTTTTCAGTTGAACGACCTTGGTCTGGGTAATAAAAATTAAATCTATCTAATTTAGTATAAAAATTCGCATTATAAATTGTATCATACAAACAATGTTCATAGTTTTCTCCTTCACCTCCATATGAATTGTAAGCCGCTATATCTACTACGCAAGAACTACAATTCATACTGCTATTGCTTCCAACCAAATCCCCTCGAAAATAACATTTATCAATATCTACTTTTGAAGGGTATGCGTATCTTTCTAATTTACTAAAAAATCCTACTACACCAGCAACCATTACTGAAGGAATTTCTGGTGGTGGAACAGCATTCCCAAAATAATCTTCTTTTGCGCTAATGTGAACTCCATAGCAATTAAATCCATTATAGTCATATGCTTTTCCATAAGCTTCTGAACAATTAATGTTGCAATCAATTGAACAGTTCTTAATTATAGCTTTTTTATTATCATCAAGCGAAGCATTTACTGAACCAACTAGTCCACCAGTTGCATTAAATCTTTCATCTTTTGCTTCAGCAACAAGATTATATGCCCAAGCCGAATTAACAATTGAACCATTCGATATAACACAATTTCTTATAATGCATTGTTCTGGATATTCATCATTATCGGCTATTTTGCCAACTAAACAACCTACGCTAACAACTTCATCATAAGTGTTTGTTCCTGAATATTCTCCGCTAATATTAATGCTTATGTTTGCCAATCTCAAATTTGCAATTTCCGCATTGCATATATAACCGAAGAAACCCACCGTGGCATAAGTATCTACATAACTAGAACTGTTAGTTGTGTTAATTGATATGTTAGCAATTGTATGATAATTTCCATAAAACCAACCTCTAAAACAAGACTTATAACCATATCCTGCCTTAGTATAATATCCTATTGGAATCCATTCTTTATTATTTAAATCTATATCGGTTGTTAAATAGATGCTTTTTCCTAAAAAATCATAATTATTATTAACTAAATCTCTAAAAATTCCAAGTTCATTTGCAGAATTAATAGAAAAATCTGAGTTATGTAAATATACAGAATTTCCGCCATTGTTTAAGTCTGTTATTGAAACAGTTGCTGCCTTAACACTGCGATTTTCTTTTGTTTTGCCCAAAACAGCCACAAGCGAAATTGCGGCGGTTAATGATAGCGCCAATGCTATAATGCTAATTAAAACTTTTTTTAATAATGTAGTTTTCATTTTTACCCCTATCCCCTACTATTATGTTTCTTGTTTATAGTTTTGCAAATTTTATGTGTTTACTTTTTGATTGAGTTATAAATTTAAACAGCCAAATAATTTTAACAACAAATGCCTTAAATTTTTTAAAAGCCAATTAATTTCAATTAAAACTAATTTTTGAAATAATATTCTTATGAATATTATACCACTTGATAAATGTTTTTACAAACAAAATAAATTAATTTGTAAAAAAATTTTGTAATTTGTTAAAATTTGTTATATTTTAAAAGTCTAAAAAATTAATTAAAATTTATAAAAATTAAAAGGTTAAGTGTAATAGTTTAAATTGTTTGCATTTAAAATTTTAATATGTTAAAATTGATTTGGATATTAAAACCATATTAATCATTAAAATGGAGAATTATGGAAGACATAAACAAAACAATTGGCAAAAATTTGTTAACCTTACGCAAGATGGCAAAATTAACGCAATTAGAATTAGCCGAAAAATTTAATTATTCCGATAAAAGCATTTCTAAATGGGAAGCGGGAGAATCTTTGCCTAGCGTGGAAATTTTATATAATTTATGCAATTTTTATGGTGTAACGCTAGATAATCTTACGCAAGAAGAAATGATAATTGAGCCTAAGCGAAAATCTATAACAAGCAAATTTATTCCTAACTTACCGGTAAGGCTTATAATAACCCTGCTAGCCGTTAGTGCCGTGTGGTTGTTAGCAACAATATTGTTTGTTTCATTTAAAATTTCTTTTAACATTAACATTGGAATGTTTTTTATGTGGGCTGTTCCGCTTTCCTGCATAATTTTGATTATTTTTAACAGCATTTGGGGGCGAAGTTCACTTTTGCTTTACATTTTATCGTTGCTAATATGGTCAACTTTGGCATGTGTGCATGTTCAACTTTTAAAATATAATTTATGGATGGTGTATTTGTTAGGCATTCCGCTTCAAGTTGCAATAATTTTATGGGCATGTCTTTTAAAGAAACGAAATCAACCTAAGCCTAAAAAGATAAAAGAAATAAAACCTAAAAAAGAAAAACATAAAAAAGAGAAAAAAGCAAAAATTAAAGATAAAGATAAAAATAATTTAAATGTAAAACCAGATTTTAATTCAAACTTAAAAAATGAAGAAACCAATATTGAAAACAATTTAAACAGCCAGGCGGAAAAAGATAATGCTCAAACTTCGCCTGCAAAAAAAAGTAAAAAGAAAGGCAAAACCTCTGCGAATGATGACTTTGGGTTTGACTTTATTCAGCATAAATAAAGGAAAAATATGAAAGTAGTTTTTGTTGTTGATTCTTTAAACGATTTAAATAAAAAAATTGCCATGTTGCAATCTCATTTTGGCAATGATATTATATATATTGTTAAAGCAAATTTAGCAAAAATTTTTAAAACTTATGGGCATTTTGAAAGTGCGGTTTATTACAATAATTTATCTAAAATAATTCATTACACTTTGCTTAAATTAGATGTCTCTAGTTTGGTTATTTGTTATGCTAGTTTGGAGTTTGACAGCAAACTTTTAGAAAGGTTTATTGAACAGATTAAAGACGGACAAAAAGTTGTAAATGTTATGCCAAATTATAACATTTTAGAGCAATTTTCTAACGTTGTTTACAATTTATATGTAAAGGCAATTTTTAAAAATGAAGATAGTTTAGCAAGTCCTAAATTGCAATATTTGCCACAAGCTTGCGTGCAAGAACTTTTACAATCTCACCTTGGCAACAAAATGTTTGCAATGCCAAGCAATTTAACCAACACTATGTATGTGGAAGACAAAAAAATTAATTCATCTTTAAAAATAAAAACAGGTTTTAACAAATTTAGCCTTTTACCAATAATTATTACCCTTATAATAACCGCTTGTTTAATAATGTCACTTGCCTTTTGGGGTTTAAATTTCTTTACAATTTTTATTTTTGTTTTGCTTTATATTTTAGATATATTTTTAAGCATTGTTTTTAGTTGTAAAAATTATTTTGATAACCGATTTTTAAAATGACATTTATAAATGAAATTGTTATTAAAATGAAATTAAAACAAAAAATTAAATTAAAATAATAAAAACAAATTATATCATTTAAAAAATTAAAATTAAATTTAACTTTAATTAAAAAATAAAAAAATTGGATTTTAAAATCCAATTTTTGTTTTTCTATTTTGCTTCTTTTGTTTCTACCAAAGCAATTTTTCTTCCTCTGCCATCTAATTTAAAGCGTACAACACCATCGGTTAATGCAAACAAAGTGTAATCTGTTCCGCAGCCAACATTTTCGCTAGGATAAATTTTTGTGCCTCTTTGACGAACAATTATTGAACCAGCTTTAACAAATTGACCATCGCCTGTTTTAACGCCAAGACGTTTAGATTCACTATCTCTGCCGTTTTTGGTGCTACCGCCACCTTTTTTATGGGCAAATAATTGAATATTAATCATTTATTATCTCCTTTATTTTAATATATTTTTTGTATCCTTCTGCAACTTCTTTTAAGCCTATTGCCGCCGTTTGCATTAAGGTTTGCGCCTTATTTATTTCTTGTTCGGTTAAACCTTTTATCCCCACATATAAATGCGGAATGTTTTCATCTATTAACTTTTCAACTTTTAATTTTTCAACTTTTTCTAGCCCTAAGATTAAAGTTTGAGTTATTGCTGAAACTGCACTGCAAACAATATCTTTACCGCTTTCGGCATAGCCTGAATGCCCTGTTGCTTCTAACGATACAATTTTGTTTTTGTTTTTTATAAGTGTTATATATATCATTGTTAACCTATGCTTACTATTAACAATTTGGTGTATGGTTGACGATGACCTTGTTTTTTACGCTCGTTCTTTTTAGCTTTGTACTTAAACACTGTAATTTTTTTGTCTTGCACTTGAGCTAAAACTTTTGCTTTAACCATAACATCTTTAACAATTGGATTGCCAGTTTTAACCTTTTCGCCATCAACCGTCATAACAACAGGGAAACTAACTTCTTCGCCAATCTCTGCGTTTAAACGGTCAACAGTAATGGTATCATTGGCTGCAACTTTATATTGCTTACCCAAAATACTTGCTATTGCGTACATACTAGTTACCTCCTATAAAGACTCACTTTTAAGGTATTGCATTTTGATTCAACTTAGCCTCATTAAAAAATTTCAACTAAATTATATCATTAATTTAACAAACAATTTAGTAATAAATTGCTTAATTGCAAATTTAAAACCTGTTCAATGTGGTACTACATTTGATATTATATCATACAAAAAAGCACTTGTCAACCCTTTTAAAGAAATATTTTATATTATTATAAAAACGAAAATTTATATATAATTTAGAAAAAAACAAACTTTTTAACTTAAAAATTATTTAATATATGCTTTAACAAGTAATTTAAAAATAAATTCGTCAAATTATTTACAAACTTCTTTAATAGGCGTTAAAATTGGATTATTCAAGGACAAATTTATTAGTTTATCTTCGTCAAAATATGGCGTGTTTAATGAATTGCAATAAAAAATTGTGTATTGATTTCTTTTTATTTGTTTAAGCAATTGCAAAATAGTACATTCGTCATTAACCTTAATTAAAACTATTTTGCTAAAATTTTTTTCTTTTGCAGTTTTAAAAAGTGAAAAGGTCGGTTTAATTTTTGGAGTTGAAGTTACAAAGAAAAACATCATAATTAAATAGAATAAATTAATCGAATTAAAGCATGACACAATAAACAATGCCGCAAACAAAATAGATAAAATTATTCTTATTGCTAGGTCGGTGCGTTTATATGATTTTTCATTTTTAAACATTGAACGAAAAATTTTGCCACCGTCTAGTGGGTATAGTGGCAATAAATTAAACATTGCAAGATAAAAATTTGCAAAACAAAAATTATTAAGATAAACATAACTTTTAGGCACCGCCCAATAAAGCGACATACAAACTAAACATAAAATTAAGTTTAAAATTGGACCTGCTATGTTAATTGCAAAACTATCTCTATCTAAAATTTTATTATCTAATTCAATTGACAGCCCAAATATATCTAGCCTAGCCTGTTTTAATTTATAGCCTTTTAAAGTGGCAACAAAAAGATGAGCAAGTTCATGCAACGTTAAGGCAACAAAATAATTGATAAGCAATAAAAAATTTTTATATGCAATTAAAATTACAATTAAAAATAAAAGGCTTGCCCCAACTTTAAATTTTTTCATATATTAAGATATTCTTATATTGCCAGATATATACTAAACAAAAATTAACAACGTTCACGCAAATTTACATATATCAAATTAATTTGGAATGGCTTTCATAAGTTTAATTCGGTCGCCTTTTGAATTAATTGAAATTGAATATAAATTGTTTTCCACATTAATGTCAATAAATATATCATTAAAATCCACTTCAAAATAATTGTTAATTAAATAATAAAAATCCGATTTAATAACATTTATTAAATACTTAGGATTTGTTTCTTTGTTTTTTTGAATTAGATTATCTAATCGTTTATTTAAATCCATAACGTTACCTTTTAATTTTTTAAAATTTTAATATTTTTTATTTTAGAAATTCAAAGTTTAAAGAAATTATTTTTACAAAAACTAACAATTTTTACAAAAAATTTTTAAAAATTTGCATTTTTTGCTTTGTTTTTTTATTTTTTTAATAAAATTTAACTTATTTTTTAATTTTTTAAAATTTTTACAAATGACAAATTTAGCTTTATTGCCAATTTAAAATTTAATTAAACACTGCGTTTTAAAAATTTTTTTATGCTCCCCAAAAAACCTCGATATTTATAAGTGCAATCAAACAATTTTTTTTCGCCTGTTATTATATTGTTTGTTAAAATTTCAAAGGCTCGGTTTACTGCAAATTTTTGATTGTTTATTGTTTGGCTTGTGTTGGTTATAACCCTGTCATCTTCTGGCACAACTCCGCCAAATTCTATACCCAAAGTTTTGCCAATATCGTGTACATCAAACATTAGTTTATCTTGAATTAAATCTCCTCTCGCCCTATTTATTACAAAGCGTTTACTTGTTATGTTATAACTTGTTAAAATTGTTATAACTTTGTCGGCATCTCTTAAACTAGATAGGTGTGGAGTGGTAACCACTAGTGCTTCTTCCGCACAACTTACCGCACGCTTAAACCCTGCATCTATACCTGCTGGGCAATCAATTAAAATATAATCGAAATTAAAATGCAATTCATTTATAACGCTTTTTATTTGAGATAATGTTATTGTTAGATTTTGATTAAGCCCACCGCTTGATAGCAAAAATAAAAGTGGATATGTGCCGTCTTGAACCAAGGCTTCTTTAAGCCTGCATTTATGTTCTATAACATCTAGCATATTATAAATAACTTTATCTTCCATGTTCAAAACAACATCTAAATTGTTTAAACCAATATCCATATCTATTAAACATACTCTATAATTTTTGCTTGCCAAATGCAAACCTAAATTGGCAGTTATTGTGGTTTTGCCCACCCCACCTTTACCTGAAGTTACAACAATCACTCTTGCCATATTTCCTCCAATTGTTGCAACCAATTTAACATAAATAATTTTTAAATTATCATTAAAAAATTAAAAAAAATTGCAATTTTTTGCAATTTTTTATGTATTTTTAAAAAATTTTATAGTTTTTAAATTTAAATATGCTTTATAAATCAATTTTTAAAAATTCTTTATCGGTATTTAGCAATTTGCCTGCTCCTAAAATTACACAATCTTTTGTATCATCTGGAACAATAATTGGCATATCTAATTTCTTTTTTGCATATTCATACAAACCAGAAATTGAACTTGCCCCACCTACAAACATTACGCCTGTGTTAAACACGTCTGCTGAAATATTTTTATCTAGTTCATTCATAACTTTGTTAATTAATTCAAAAATTTTATCATAAATGCTTGAAATTGCCACTCGAACTTCATTTGCCGTAATGTTCTGCCTAACAAATTTATTGTTTTCATCTAAGCCTATAAATTCGGTTTTATATAAATCTCTTTCATAAAGCGAGGCAACTTCATTTTTAACTTCTTCACTTATATAATTAGAAACTGTTAAATTGTGATTATCTAATATGAAAGTTGTTAGGCTTTTATCCATATCTTCGCCGCCAATGAAATACATTCTGCCGAAATCGAAAGTTTTTTCACTTAAAACTGAAATATCTGTTATATATTTTCCAATATCTACAACCATTAAATGTGATAATGAATCTAATTCTAAATTTGCCCTAGCACATACGCTGTTTTGAACAAATGTTATTTTGTTTATGCCACAATTTAATAAAACCTTTTTTATTAATTTTAATTGTTCTTCATTTAAAGCACAAGGCACCGCAACTAAGGCGGTAAGGCGAGACAGCAAAAATTTGTCGGTAATAACTTTTTTAATTATGCTTGAAAGTAAAATTTGAGCCATTTTTTCATTAACAATTTCGCTATTTTTTATTGGTTGATAAATATCAACCCCACTAGCCTTAGACATAAACAATTTTTCAGCCTCTTTACCAACTGCTTTTACCTTTTGTTTTCCGCTTGTTTCACTAACAGCCAAAAAGGCAGGCTCTTTTGCAACTATGCCAAAACCTTTTCTAAAAATTATTATTTCATTGCTTCCAAATTTTATTGCTAAATCTACATTAAACATTTTTACCCCTTTTGTTTATTATAAAATTTGCAAATTTTTTCCGTAAACTTTTCTAAAATCGCTTGCACAACTCATTGCTTGGCTAATTTCCAGTGTTGCATCGCGTTCTACTTCTGTTTTTAGTATTACTGTATCGCCTAAAATGTCGCAAGTTATATCTTTAACTGAATTTGCGTTTGTTATATTTAGCATGGTTGACATCTTTATTATAACTGCCATTTTTTTAATTGCGTCAATATCTTCATCTGAAACTAAATCTTTATACCTTACCCATTCAGATAAACTAAAGTCGTCTATATTTTGGCTTGCTGCCACAAACGCTGCCAAGACAATTTCTCTATGAGTTGCCCCATAAATGCCGCAATTTAAAATTACAGGAAAGTTGTTTTTAGTGTAATTTTCATAACCAATTCGTTTGCCTGCCATACACAAACTTGCCGCGATGCGAAGAACTTTTACATAAGGACGTGTTAATTTATGCAAAACTTTTAATTGCTTATATAGAATTATAGCAATTGCATAATTGCTATCCGCATTCACATTTGTTGGATAAAACTCATTTATTGCACTTAAAGAATAGCCTAAGATATCTAACAAGGGCTTTTCGCCTGTTTGCCCTAGCAAAGTTTTTGCAACAATTCCATACATTTCGCCATTGGTTGAAACTTTAATGTTATTTCGCACAAATTCATTAAACGCAACCTTTGCTATTGCAAAACCAATTGCTAATAAATCTGCACGTTTTTCGGAAACGCCTTTTAGTTTTTTGGCTTTATCTAAGTCTAAGCCGCGAATTAATTTATAAACGCTTTTAAAATTATCTTCTGTTATTTCATAATTGTGTGCGTAATCTAGCGGATAATGTGTAGATTTTCTTGCAAGTTTACCTAGTGCTTCAAACACCTCGCCCACGCCAATAAATTCGCTGTCGGCATCTAATGATTTAAGCCAATCTAATTTTTTTATTTCTTTTGTGATTAATTCTTCAACTTTATCCATACGCTTATCCATTGGATATTTTTCAACTTGTTCAAGCAAATTTACCATTCCATAAGGCAACGAAACGCTAGCATTAAGAACTCGGCGGTTGAATTTAATAATTTCGGTTGAATAATCTCCAATTTTTATTATTACGCCACGCGTCATAGCAAAAGAATATAGCACTGCGCTATGAAGAGCTGCCATTTGTTCTTCATGGCTTAAAACTCTAAAATACAACGAAACAGTTTTATAAACTTCATCTAAAAACGCAATTTGATTTCTTGCCGTTGCAATAATAGGGTCGGCATAACAAATATGGCTATCAATTTTTTGTGCATCTACTATCTTTTTTAAGTTTTTAAGAATAGCGATTGTTTCTTGAATTCGAGATGGTTTAATGTAGCCATCTCTTGACATATCTTGAGTTATTTTAATAGGCTCTTTAATTTGCTCTTCTATTGAAAAGTAGCCGTTTTGAGTGTAATTATATATTGTCAATTTAATATCATTAATATCTAATTGAAAAACTGCTAATTTGTTCATATTTCTCCTTCTATCAATTTCTTTAGAATATAAGATAATAATATATTATATAGAAATTTGATTAGCATATTTTTAGCACGAAATTTGAATATAGTCAATACTTTTTTTAAAAATTTTTTAAAATTTTTTTTGAAGATTTTTTTACAAAAAAATGGCTAAATTTTGATTAAATTTTTTAAAAAATTAAATTATTCTTAAAAATTTTTTAAAAAGTTAAAAAATGACATAAAATTTACAGTTTTTTGCGAAATTTTATGCCTATTTTTTTATTTTATAATTTTTTCTATATCGTCTTTAAAAATTTTAAAGCCGGAATTATCAAAGTCTGGGCAAGAAACAAATTTTAAATTTTGTTTTGTGGTTGGATGAACAAACGCTAGTTTATATGCCCATAAGCACAAATTGCCTTTATTGGTTTTATCGCCATATTTAAAATCTGCATATATGGGCATATTTAATTGTTTTGCCATTTGCACTCTTATTTGATGGCTACGACCTGTTATTAAATTAATGCTTAAAAGCGATTTGTTGTTTTTGCTTGCAATTAATTCATATTCCAAAACTGCTTGTTTGCTGCCAAGTTGTGCCATTGGCACAATGCTAACAGTGTTTGTTTTTTCATCTTTCTTTAAATATGTTGTTAATTTATCTTTAGAATTTTTAGGTATTCCGTTTACTACGCACAAATAATTCTTTTTAAGTTGCTTATCTTTAATTTGTTCGGTTAATCTAGCCGCTGCTTTGCTTGTTTTTGCAAACACCATTAATCCGCCTGTAACTCTATCTAGCCTATGAACCAAACCTATATAAACATTGCCTGGTTTATTGTCCCTTATTTTTATGTAATTTTTTATTATGTTTAGCATATCTTCATCTTTGCTAGAATCTTCTTGAACTGCTACATTGTAAGGCTTAACAATTACAATAATATGATTATCTTCATAAACAATGTTTAAATTTTGCATAATTACTCCTAAAATATTTTTACCGCAGTACAACCGCATGGTAACACAATGCCTTCCTCCGCTGTGGGCAAGCCAATTTCGTAGCATTCAGTTTTTCCGCCTTTAATGGTTGAATTTAATATGTTTTGCATAACCGTAGGCTGTAAACCTGTTGTGTAACTATTAATTAAAACAAAAAGTGGATTTTTTGTTAAAACCTTTGAGCATAACAACACAAAATTAAAAATATCGCTTTCAATTTTCCAAGTTTCTCCTTTGGGGCCTCTACCAAAAGAAGGAGGATCCATTATAATTGCATCATATAAATTGCCTCGCCTAATTTCGCGTTCTAAAAATTTTACACAATCGTCCTGAATAAAACGAATTGAATTAACATTGTTTAATTCTGCATTTATTTTTGCTATGTCAATCATGCTTTTTGCTGAATCTACATGTGTAACTTTTGCACCGGCAACCGCACAAGCGACACTTGCCGCACCTGTATATGCAAACAAATTTAAAACTTTAATTTCGCGCTTGCTGTTTTTTATTAAATCTGTCATTAAATCCCAATTAACTGCCTGCTCGGGAAACAAACAAATATGTTTAAAACTCATAGGTTCTATATGAAATTTTAAGTTTTTTCGGCTAATTTCAAAAGATTTTTTAAAATTTTTGCTAAATTTCCACTCTCCTGACTTATTTTCAGTTCTTGTGTAACAGGCATCAACTTTTGTAGATAATTTTTTATTTGTGTTCCAAATAACTTGAGGGTCAGGCCGCAAAAAAGTAAAACCGCCAATTCGTTCTAACTTTTCTCCATTTGCAGTTTCTAAAACCTGATAATCTTTCCAATCTGTTGCAATTTTCATTAATACACATCCAAAATCTTTTTCATATCAATAATATCTGAATAAGAAATTATTGCAAGCGGTTTTGCAGTATCTTTGCCGTTTTTTGTTATTAATATAATGAGCAATTTTCGGTTGTTCTCAAAAAAATTCATGGCTTGGTCTATTGTTAAATCGGCATCTGCCAACATAAAATAATAATCTTCCCCCATTTCATTCATTATTGAGCCAACTGTTGCATTATCTACATACTCTTGCAAATTTACGCCGTCTGCAATTTTGTTGCCCAAAACCGCAACCAATTTTCTAGCATTTAAAATTCCTATTAAATTTTCGCCTTTATATGTTGGCAAATTAGAATATCCGCTTCGCGCAATAAGTTCTATTGCTTTGCCAATTTTCATATCGTCATTAATTGTTATAACTTCTTTTTTTCCAACTCTATCTATTGCTTTTGGTGGCTCGGCTATAAGGGCAGCCAATTTTTCTATTTTATCAACAATATCATCATGTGGCTCGGCAATAATAAACTTGTTGTTGCCTTGGTGAATAATTGCATTGCGAAGCCTACCAAAATCAATTAAATCTTCTTCATATTTTCTTACAACCGAATTTAAAACAACGCTACGCCTTACAACATCGCTAAATGACATACT
Organism: uncultured Clostridia bacterium; assembly: GCA_947627545.1. GTDB lineage: Bacteria > Bacillota > Clostridia > Christensenellales > UBA1242 > Onthoplasma. Next base: position 41,463 of record CANQWK010000001.1, read on the forward strand.
TCTTTTAAAATCGTAAATGGTACGCAAACTGTAATCAATTTGATTGTAAGCGGTTATAAACTTTTCAGCATTAGTTTTTTTCATAACTTCTCCTATAATAATTATAACAAAAAAATTTAATTTTACAAATGAAAAAGAGCAAGTTCTTATCATAAATTAGATAATTCTTGCTCAATTTAAAATATTTTTGTTAAACTTCAGCTTTTTTTAAATCTTTGTAAATTGTAGATTCCCTTGAAAATAAAATATATTCTCCTAAAATAGAACCGCCAATTAGCGAATATATGTAATATTCTAGGCTTGGATAATTGTAATTAACGCAAAAATCATCAATTCTAACTCTTTCGCCTTTATATCTATTTTGAAGTTTTCGTAATTCTTCTAATTTTTTTTGGAATAGTAATTTGCGAGAAAATGTTTTATCATCAAACTTGCTGCCAAAATTTTTTGTTAAAATTCCTTTTATTTTTTCGTGTGTAGCAATGTCGATAATTTTAAAAATTTTTTTGTCTATATTATAATTTACTCCATCAATTAAAATTAATCCTTTTGAAGATGGAGTAAAATATGATGTTAAATCTTTATCTAAATCGGCATTATTTAAGCCGTAACTTTCAAACGCTTTGCATTTTTCTTTTATTATTGACGCATAATTATAGAACACATCTTGAAAAATATCGTCTAAACATTGTTCAAAATTAAAGGTATTAAAATTAAATTCAATATTGCCAGAATTAGTGTTTTGGTCAGGTCTATCTAAATTTTCCATAACACACCTCTTTAATATAATAGCACATAAAATGCCGTTCGTCAATAGGCTTTTTTAAAATTTACAAGTAATTATTTTTTTAATTTTACTTTTTTACACAAAAAATTAAACTTTAAATTGCTTTTTATACTGTTTTTAAAAAAATTAAATTTAAATTGTGTTATGGAAAAAATTAATTTCATAGTGTTATATTAAAAATTTAAGTTTTAAACGCATTTTTTGCTAAAAAACAGCTATTTTTAAGAAAAATTTTAAAATTGGTTGATTTTTTTTAAAAATATGATATAATAAAAGCGAGTTGTACTAGGCGGGGAGCTAGCGGTGCCCTGTTACCCACAATCCGCTACAGTGGGGCTGAAAGCGTGCAGCGGGGCAAGATTGGTTGTGTTGAGTAGGCCAAATATATGTTGAAATTAAGGTCTTATACAATATTGCCCTACGAATCATGTCAGGGCCGGAAGGCAGCAGCATTAAGAAGGATACAATATGTGCTATAAGGTTGCTTTGATGGAGTGTTTTTGGTTTATGCCAGCAATTAACTTGTTTCAATGCAATGCGTGCAACTTACCAAAAAAGGGCGTTTAGCCCTGTTTTTTTATATTATTAAACAATTTATTAATAATTAAATTTAACGCATTTTTATTTAAAGTAAGAAAACATAAAATATTCTTTTAAAAATTAGAAAAAACATTTTTTGTTTAAAATATTAATTATTTTTTATAAATAAAGATTATAATAAATTTTTGATTTAATCTTCGGTATATTCTGGTTTAATAACCGTAAATTTTTCGGCATATTTTTTACACAACATCCTTATAAAGAAAATTGTTGAACCTATCACTAATGGAAGTGAAATTGCTAAATAGGTTAAAATTGAATAGCCATAATTATCTTTAAACAGACTTAATAATGCCGAGAAAATTGCCGTCATTATTGCATACCCTAAATATTGAACAACGGTAGTCATTGCATATAGCCGTTCTAAATCCTTTTTAGGCATACATACTTGTGTATAGTTCGTTACAAATATAAAGTTTGGCGGCCTTAGCGAGCATTGAATACAAGATGAAATTATAATTATAATTAAACTTATTGTGCTAAACGGAGAAATTATAAACATTAATCCATTAATTAATAAAGTTAAAACTGATAAAACATTAAAAATTATTAAGCATCTTACACCAAACTTAAGGTTGAACTTAAATTGATATTTATTTGAAAGTGCAACACAAATTTTCATAATTCCATAAATAGCGCCAAACGCCCAAATTGGAAGAGCATTAAGTTCGGTTGCTTCTTGCAAATAAATTTTAAACGCACCGGTATCAATTGAAACCACACCTCTAAACATAAACGAATAAAGCAGAATGCTTATAACAAAAGATGAAGTTAAAAGTTTTAAGTAAGAACTTGTATATTTCCTTTTTTTAGGTTTTGGTGTTTCAGTTTCTTTTGACTGATTATTTGCAGAAATATCTACATTTTTTTCTTGAAATTTTGCTGGTTCTTTAATTAAAAATGAATATAATTCACCAAGCATAATTATGGCAAAAGAAATCCAAAAAGTTAAATAAGGGTTATAATTGTAAATTGATGTTACAAACACTGCCCCAATTGCCTCCGCTGCGTAAGCATAACTTAACCCTTTACCATAAATTCTATTATAGTCTTTATCTCGCTTGACAACAGACAAACTATCGGTTAGCAATGACGGACCTTTAACTGCTACAACACAATAACCAAAAGCCACAAACATATAACCCACTGCAATTACAAAATAGTTTGTTCCAAAAATACATAAAAGCAAAAATGCGGCATATCCAAGCAAAGCTATTCTTAACGATTTTATTGGAGATACTTTTGCAAATAATTTTGTTATAGGAATGCACATTATGCAGCCAGAGAACATAAGTACAGATTCTAGCGACATAATTTGAGCGTAAGACAACCCTTTTTGATTATTAAAGAACATTGTTGTTATGGTAAATACAAACAAAACATCCCAAATTACAGCCAAAAAAGGCGGATAAAGTTTGATGTTTCGGTTCATATATTTTTCTTTGCGTTGCTCATTTGTCATAAAAATATTTTATAAAAAAATGATAAAAAAGCAAACTTTTTTATACATTTTTAAAATTTTTAACAATATTTTTAAAAAAATTAAGCAAAAAATAATATTTTTTTCATTTAAACATAAAAAAATTGAATAAAACAAAAAACCGCTTACAAGCGGTTTTTATAGGCATTATTTTGTATCGTATAAAGTTTTACCCTCTCCTACTTCCACAATTAATGGAACTTGAAGTTGAATTACATTTTCCATTTCTTCTTTTAAAATTTGTTTAACTTGTTCACTTTCGCCTAGAATTGTATCTACAACTAGTTCATCGTGAATTTGAATTACTAGTTTGCTTTTTAATTTTAATGCTTTCATGCGATTGAAAACCCTAATCATTGCAAGTTTAATTATATCACTTGCGCTGCCTTGCAACGGAGTGTTTTTTGCAACCCTTTCGGCAAACGAACGCATGTTAAAATTTAAAGAATTTATATCTGGAATGTGCCTAATTCTGCCCATAATTGTTATGGCATAGCCTTTATTTTTTGCGTCATTTATGCACTTTTGACCATATTCGTTTATTTTAGGATATACTTCTAAATAACGTTTTATAAATTCTGCCGCTTCCTTGGTTGAGCAACCTAAATTCTGGCTTAATCCAAACGCACTAATGCCATAAATTATTCCAAAATTTACCGTTTTTGCTGTGCGGCGTTCATTTTTAGATATTTGATTAATTGGCTTATTAAAAATTTTGCTAGCCGTTGCCGCGTGAATATCGTAGCCGTTTAAATAGTCGGCAATCATGTTTTCGTCTTTGCTAAAGTTTGCAATTAGCCTTAATTCTATTTGATTATAGTCGGCACTTATTAAACTTCCATTTTCAAACGAACTTGAAAACATTTTTCTTAGCATTCGGCCTTCGTCATCTCGTATTGGAAGATTTTGCAAATTTGGTTCTCTGCTACTTAGCCTGCCTGTTGATGTTGTTCGCTGCATAAATGTGGTATGAATTTTTCCGTCTGCTGCTACAAAATTTAACATTCCGTCAAGATATGTGCTTATTAATTTTGATATTTTTCTATATCTAATTAAATAACTTACTATTGGATGTTTGTTTTCTATTGCATTTAAAATTTCTATGCCTGTACCCTTTTTGCCTTTGTATTCTATGTTTAACTTTTCAAACAAAATTTGTTGAAGTTGTTTTGGACTATTTATGTTAAATTCTTCACCTGCTAATTCATATATTTTTGATACAACATCTTTTAATTCTTCTTTGTAACTTTTGCTTAACGCTTTTACCTGCTCCACGTCAATTTTTATTCCGCTTTGCTCCATATCAAACAGAACTTTAACAAGTGGCAATTCAATTTCACTGTAAAGTTTAAGTTGTGAATTATTTATCAATTTATTAATATATTTTTCCTTTAAACCTATAAGCGATAACGCTTTTGCCTGTGTTGATATGCCATTCAATTTTAATGCGTCGTCTAAACTTATTTCCGCATCCATTTCGTTTGCTATATAAATTGCAATTGATAAATCAAAATAATTATTCAACTCAATGTTATAGCCTGCTAAAATATGCATCATTGCCTTTGCGTCAAAGCAAATTTTTTGCTTTTCACCTTCAAACAATTCCCTTATTTCTTGCAAATTATTTATAAATATTTCGCCGCTTGGATACATTACATATTCATTTTCGCCTATGGCAAAATCTATGGTCAAATTATCTGCATAAACAGCAAATGGTCCATTTAAATTTTTAAGCATATCTTCAAATTCTTTTTGATTTGATATTTCTATTATATTTGCTTTTAACTCTTCAAATTGATGTTTCCCTGAGGTTGTAACAAATAAATCCTTCTTTTCTAAAATAGACTTGAAATCTAACTCATACATAAAATTGTACGCTTCTTCATTAAAAGGAATTTTATATTTAAAATCTTCAAGAGTATAGTTTAAATCAACATCTAGTTTAATCGTTGCCAACCGCTTAGAAAGATATGCCATCTCTTTACTTTCTATAAGTTTTTTCCGCGTAGATTCAGGTATTTTATTTAAATTGGCATAAATATTATCTAAATTGTCAAATTCCTCAATTAATTTTAGCGCGCCAACTTTGCCTATACCCATAACTCCGGGAATATTGTCCGAACTATCTCCCATAATTGCTTTCATTTCAATTACTTGATACGGCTTTAAGTGATATTCCTGCATCAATTTATTTTCGTCAATTTTGTTTAATGTATAAGAATGCGCTTGCGGCTGCAATATTGTTGTGTTGCCATTTATAAGTTGTAATAAGTCCTTATCTCCGGACAAAAGATAAAAATCTTCTTTATATTTACGTGAAAGGCTGCCTATTATATCATCTGCTTCAATATCTGGGATTTCAATTGTTTTTATTCCCATAACTTTTAATAATTCCTTTAAAACAGGAATTTGCTGCGAAAGTTCTTCCGGAGTTTTGTCTCTCTTTCCTTTATAGTCAGCATATAAATCATGACGAAAAGTATGTTTGCCAGCATCAAACACGCAAACAAAATATTTTGGCTTATCGGCCGCAGTTAAAACATTTAAAATTGTGTTTAAAAACCCATAAATTGCATTACATGGTTTGCCAGATAAACTGCGTAACATTGGCAAAGCATAAAAAACTCTAAACGCCAAATTATTCCCATCAACCACAACAAATTTTTCCATGATTTTATTATATCACAAAACTATAAAAAAACAAAAATAATTTTTTATATTTAATTTTAAAAAGACATTAACCATTAATTACAGTAAAATCTCATAAAAAAGCAAAATCTTTTAAATTTATATTAATTAACACTAAAAAATTTATATATTTTTCACTAAATACAAATAAAACTACTAAAATTAGTATATTTTTTATTAATATAAATAAAACAACTAAAATTAAAATATTTTTTTAAATCTCTTGCAAAAATAAAAAATTTATGCTATTATTAAGCAGTCAACATAAAATTAATTTTATAAAACAATCTCAATAATTATGAAATATAAAATTAATTTAATTAACAAATATTAAATAATTTAACGTCAAAATTAATATTATGCCGGTGGGCGAAATGGTAGACGCAGCAGACTCAAAATCCTGCGAGGTTTGCCCTAAAAAATCTAAAAATGGCGGTGTGGCGAAATGGCAGACGCAGCAGACTCAAAATCTGCCGATAGCAATATCATGTCGGTTCGACCCCGACCACCGCCACCAGTGGGCAATGTGCCCTTTTTTATTGGGAACGCAAGTGTGCGTTCCCTTATTTTATAGGCAATTGCCCACTTTATCCCACTTCAACATTCGTCTCGTGGGAGCCCTGATGACAGATGTTTTTAAGGGGTTGTTTGTTTTTTTGTTAAAAATATTTTTTCTAACGGACTCCGTTAGAAAGCCCAATTTTCGCCCAAATTTACACATTTTAGAGGGCGGATAAATGCATTAAAATTTTACGAAAAGTTCCACTTTTCTAACGAATTTCTAACGAAATGTATTTTGTATGTGTTAAATTTTAACAAATTTTGGCGTATGTTTTTGTGTGTTGTAATGCATTGTTATTTTACAATAAATTCTACCTTGCTATTTAAAAATGATTTAAACGCTAGCATATCTTCACTTGTTTTAAAAACATCTTTAGGTATTACATATTTTTTAAATTGCGGATATCCATTAATTTCTCCGCAATACAAATGAAGTTCAAACGCCAAAGCTGTTTCAATTGTTCGGAACAAATGTTTTTTGCCTTTGTTTTCAAAATAAAGAAAACTGCAAACAACTTTAGATTTATGGTTTGCCAAATTTTCTTTAAAAATTACACACTCAGGTTTATAAAACTGGTATTTAAGCACTTCATTTGTAGATTTTTTTAATGTTTGAATTAAAAAAATAACTCCTAACGCCAAATTTATGACCGTAAAAGCCAAAAAGAAGACAATTGAAATAGTTAGTTTAATTTTTATTGCATATATCAAAAACATAATATAAACCAAAGCGAAAACAAAAAATATTGTTGTTAACATTAAATTTCGTTTGCCGGTATCTTTAGATATTATTTTATGGTCGAATGGCACAACTATATTAAATTCTGGTGCAACTTTATTCATAATACTCTCCTAAAAATTAATATAAGGAATATATAAATTCTTATTAACTAAACTTGTTAATAATATTAATTATATTACCGCATTTTTCAAAAATGTCAACATTTAACAAACATATATTTCAGAAATTTATTAATTCTTGCAAGATTTTCTTATAAATATTTGACATTCCCAAGAATTTTTGTTATTCTAAAATAGGAGGTTGAATATGAAACTAGAAAAATATGATTCTTTAGATATTGAATATAAAAGTCAAGAAGATGCGTTTGTTCTAAAATTTACTCATACTGAAAGAAAAGGTAGTAGTTTTTATCCTACAACAAATTTAACATTTCAAATGCCTAATGCTAATGAAGTGCTTAAATTATTTGCTCATTTAGAGTTATCCCCTAAACTAACTAAATTACTAGATGATTATATGTCTAAACATATAAACATTGCTAAATTAAAGGATGAAGATTTGCCTAAAGAATATAAGGAAATTTGTGATGCATTTAAGTTTGCTTGTAACCTTCCAAAACCAGCAAAAAAATTGTTCAATCAGGGAATTATTATCGCTGATAATATTTTTGGATATAATATTGGCTCATCTAAAAAAGCTGAGTATATTTATAATAAATTAACAGAAAAGTCAGCTTACAAATATATGGCTAGTGGCGATGAAAAAATTGGATACAGAATTTCATCATCTAACCCACAATTTTTAGATGAATTTTTAACTGATATTACAGAAGTTTATAAAGAATATAATAAAAATTCAAACCTAAATTTTTAACACATTTCATATTATTTTTTATTAATAAATTAAAAATAAAACAAAACTCGCTATATACAAGTTTTGTTTTTTATATTAATAAGTGTTTTTTTATCAATTTTTACTACTTTAATGTTTTTTTGTTGAAATAGAACATATTTGTTTTGCCTTTTGTTCTTTATAATTATCGTAATTACCTAAATAGGTTGTAATTTTGCCATCTTTAAATTCAATTATCTTTTCGGCAAATTTGTTTATAAAATAGCGGTCATGCGACACAAACAAAACTGTTCCATTAAAATTGTCTATTGCTTTTTCTAGAACTTCTTTTGTTGGAATATCTATATGGTTTGTTGGTTCATCAAAAACTAAACAATTAACATTTTGTTGTAACAAACTTGCTAATCTTAACCTAATACGTTCTCCGCCAGAAAGATTTTTAACAATTTTGTTTACATCTTCTTTATAAAATTGAAAGGCTGCTAAAATTTGGCGTGCTTTTTGCTCATCTACGCCTGCTTCAAACTTAAAGCAATTTAATAAAGTTTGATTATCATTTTCAAAATTAATAATTTGAGGCAAATATCCAATTTTTACACTTGGGCCAACAAAAACTTCTCCGCTATAAGGTAAATTTTGCATATTCAACAATGTTTTTACAAAAGTAGATTTACCGCTACCATTATTGCCAATAAGTGCAACACGTTCACCAGATGTTACAATTAAATTTATTCCATTTAATATTTTTCTACTGCTACCATCTTCTACTACTAAATTTCTTGTTTCAAACACGCGTTTAGATGATTTTTTATTTTCAGAAAAACCTATTTTCAATTTTTTTGTTTCTTGTGGTCTTTCCACTTTTCTTGATAAAATTCTATCTAATTGTGTTTGAAGTGCGTGTGCACGATTGCACAATGTTGAACTGTTAGTTGCCATGCCCCGTTCGGCAAAATATTTTATTTGTTCTTGTAACCTTTTTATTACAAGTTGCTGGTCTTGATATGCCGCCATTTGTTTTTCAAATTCTTTTTCGCGTTCAATTAAATAGCCAGAATAATTAGTGTTATAAACTTTTGGTTCTATACCAGATAAATCTAAAATTTTGTTTGACATTCTATCTAAGAAATAGCGGTCATGCGAAACTATAACACTTGCACCTTTAAAACTTTTAATGTAATTTTCTAGCCACTCAATCCTTTCAATATCTAAATGATTTGTTGGTTCATCTAGCAAAATTAAATTTGGTTTTTGAAGCAGTGCTTTTGCAAGTTGAACAAGCGTTTTTTCTCCGCCACTTAAGGTTGAATAAATTTGATATTTCAAAGCGTTTATGTTTAAGCCCGAACAAACTGTATCAATTGCAACATCTACATCATAGCCACCAATTGAAGAAAATTCTTCCATAAGTTTACAATATCTTTCAATTGTTTTTCGATATTCTGCTTGAGAAGATGGATTTGCTAAAATTTCTTCATATTTTTTTAAAATTCTTGACAATTCATTAATTTTTATAAAAGCATCTTTTAAAACATCTAAAACGCACCTATCGTCTGTTTTGTCCGAAGCGGTTTGGTCTAAATAAGCAACGCTTGTACCCTTTTTAATGTTAACCGAGCCTGAATCAACCCTTTCTAGTCCAGCAATTATTTTTAACAATGTAGATTTTCCACAACCGTTAGGTCCTACTATTGAAATTGATTCACCTTCATTAAGCGAAAAAGAAACATCTTCAAAAAGTTGCCCATAACCAAAATTTTTAGATAATTTGTTAACATCAAGGATTATCATATAAACATTTTAATTTATTTCTAAATAATTGTCAATTCTTTAAATTCGTGCATTTTCATCTAAGTTTGTGGTTTTTTTAGATTAAAAATCATTTTAAAGCACAAAAAACAAAAAAACTAAAAAAACAAAGTAAACACTTTGCTTTTTATTTTTTGTTATGTTAAAGTCAAATTTTTAATAAAATTATATTGTATCAAAAAAATATTCAGACGAAGAAAAATCTTTAAACTCGTAATTCGTTTTTTCATAACAAATATTTTGAAAACTTCTTCCATTTTCGGCGTTAGTTATGTCTTTTTTAGAATTTTTATAATTTTCATGCAAAAGAATAGGAATTCCAAACGCTTTGCTTAATTTTATATGAGCTTCTGTAAGCTTGCCATAGGCAATTATATAATCCGGCATTAAAGAAGAATTTTTTAAAGAATATAAAATTTCAGGAAAACAATCTTTTTTTAACTTTTTTGATTTTTTAACCGCTTTTTCAATAAGTTTTTCAACCGAAAGTGATTCTTCAACCTGAGTTGAATTTCTTGAATTATCTTCGTTTATAGTCCAGCCATCTGCCGACATTGTGAAGAGAACATTGTTAGATTTTAAATTAGAAAAACCAAAAGTTAAAAATAAATCTGGAGGGAAAAAAGTGTTCTCAAAATCTTTATTTATAATTGATAACGACATTTTAAAACCCTTTTTTTTCAATTTCTCACCTTGAGTTTTCCATTCTTCCGCAAATTTTTTTGCTTTTGAAAAGGAATAATCATCTTGATATGCTGGCAACTCTGTATTAGAAACATGGACAAACACATTTACAAGCGGAGATTTATCTAAATCATAAATTTTTATATTTTTACTTTTGCACAAATTTTTGATGTTTTCTGGGCATTTTTCAACATCGTATTCAACCAATTGGCTTTGTTGCACCATTTTATTTAAATGATTACAAGCATTTTCTATTGACGCTCTAGTGTAATTTCTTGCCGAAATTCTATTGTCATATAAATCCGCGCATAATTTTGTGCTGCCAACATTTTCTAACGCCGAATTTAATTCTTCAATTTCATATTTTAGAGAAAGTGGATTAATGTTTTTTTCTTCAAATGCTTTGTGAATTTTAATTATTTTTTCATAAATCTTTTGGCTTTTATTAACTAATTTTAAATTTCCATTTGATTGTTCTTCGGAATAAAGCAAACTTGCAATTTCTTTAACTGTATCTAAATAATATGTTTGAAATTGCCTATCTAAAATGGTTTGAAAATATGCTTGTAACATAGGAACATCTGATGTTGGAATTAACAATTTTGAAAAATATTTTTTGTAAAATTTAATATTTTCATCATCTTTTTTTAAAATTTGCAACGCCATCATTTTTTGATATTGATACACAAGTTCATTGGTATCTATTGATGATATGTCCGCACCTTCAAATTGTTTTAAAACACCAAATGTTTCAACATACAAATACTTTTTAAGTTTTTGAAACACATTAAATTTTGGAGAGGTTAAATAAATAAAATCGTTTCTTAAATTAAGTGCTTTGCAATTAGAGTCTTGCATTTGATTTTTAAAATTTTTAATAATATCTACACAAATTGCAATGGAATTAAGCACCATATCTACTTTTAACAACTCCGCACATAGTTCTTTGTTTCTTAAAAATGAAAATTTTAAATTATCTTTAAGCCTTAGGCGGTCAATAGCATCTGCATCTTTCAAAATGGCTAATAAATCAAATATTCTCTTTTCTTGATTTTCGTTAATACCTATTTTTTGAAACAGCATTTTTAATTTGTTATCGTGCCAGGCATGCCCTGCCATTAAAAATTGTATTATTTTACATTGTTCTTCGCTGTAATTTTTTAGCATGCCGGCATCTTTTAATTTCTTAAAAGAGGCAAAACCATGAAAGGCGTCTTCTGCATCATTAGTTCTTCCAATGTCATGATAAAGGCTTGCTATTTTTAACAAATTTACATCTTCTTCCTTTATTCCTAATCGATACGCCATCAATAATGATAAAATTGCAACAATTTCGCAGTGCGATTTACTATGAATATCACTTTTTATAAATAAATTGTAATTTATGCTAAAATTCATTTGATTTAATTCTTTTTTTATACAATTATATCCATTAAATTTAGCATTATGTTTTGCCATAAATTTTTTTATTTCTTCAAAAAATAAATCGCTATTGCCTAACATTTTATTAATATATAAATAAAAATCGTCAAATTCTTTTTTATTTAAAGAATTTTCATCAATAAATTTTACATATAATTCCAATAAATCCATAAAAAAACTCCGTTTTAAAATGTTTAATCTTGCAATTAATATTATCATTAAAATTTTAGTTTGTCAATTAACTTAATCTAATTTCAGCTTCTATTTTTTATCTAATTTTTTATGCCAAACATCTTTTGATAGCCTAAACACCGCATTTTATTTCAATTTTCAAAGGGTCGCACACACTTTATTATTAGTTCGCAAATTGCATTAGCGTCATCTTTGCAATTGCCATTAATCCATTCATCTACAATTGCGTAAACACCCTTTATATAATAGGCAGAAATATATTTTCGTTCGTTTTCATCAATGTTAAAAATATCAAAAATAGGAAAAAGTATTTTGTTCTGCAAATAACTATATTTTTCATTAGATTGCATAAGTGTTGGGTGCTTATTTGATACTTTATAAACTACTTTGTGTTCTTTAACATGATTAAGATATGGTAGCAAATATTTTGGCGTTATTAAAATTAAATCTTCCTTTTGTTTGCCTTTAATTTTGTTGGCAAAATCCTTATTCTCATCGCCAAAACAAGAAAAGAAATTTTTGTTTAAATTTTCAATGGTTTCGCTTAATAAATCGTCTATATTATCATAATGCAAATAAAAGGTGGAGCGATTAACTCCAGCCTTTTTGCAAATTTCTTTTATGGTTAAAAATTCGTAATCCTTTTTGTTTAGCAGTTCAATAAGTGCTTGATTCATTAAAAGTGATGTGTTGTAATATTTACTTTCCGATTTATTCATAGCACTTCTCCTTAAGTTTATTCTTCATCGCTAATTTCTTTTGCTAGTTTCATTATGTCCGAGCCATATTTTGCCTTGCCATTAGCACGCATTTTTTTGTAAATAGGATAATTAACTACGCAACCAACAATTCCTAGCACGCCAACCACAATTCCAACAACCATTGCCACAACGCCTGAACCAATAACTTTCATTGCTAAGCACATTCCAACGCCTAACACCAATGAATTTATTATGCCAAAAGTATAAGCAAAAATTGTTGCTGGTAACTTGGCTTTGCTGTCTAATTTCTTTAGTTGTTTAACCTTTGTTGTGTCCTTTGGTGCATATTCGTTTGCAATATGCTCTGCATAAATTTTGTCTGTATTCATGTTTTACCTCCTTATGAATTACAACATAATTATAGCAGAGCAAAACATCAAACCGAACAACACAAACAACAAAAAATGTTGATTTCAAAATTTTTTTATTTCAAAATTTTTGAACTAAATATATTTTATTTTACAATTTTTGTGTCAATAAATTTTTTATTTTAAATTCCGTCAAGGTTCATCACTTCCTTAAACCATCACTATGTACCCATGAGTAAAATAAATTTTTGTCTGGCATTACATATTCATAATTTAACATAGAATTGTAATTATCAATTATATTAATAGCATTGCTTAATACTTCATCTTTTGTTTTACCAGCAACATCTAAAATAACTTCATTTGGTAATAACTTTCTATCCATTATTTTTTTAGTAGAAACTTCCAATAGTTCTAAATCTATCAAACCATTCTCTCCACGAGATAACATTTGTTTTTTGTTTTGTTCATAATCAGTAGAAATTAATTTTAATGTAATAAAGTTAGTGCCTTTAAATATTTTTTAATATTCTAATATCTTTTATTTAATATAACTAATATTTTTATAATTTTAAACAATCTACCCAAGATTTCAATTCGGCTTTTGAAGGGCGACCATTAAGAATTTTGCCAGAGATAATATTTGTTGTTTTGTCGCATGAAGGCTTTAAATCTTTGGCGGTGTTGCCAAGCCCACTTCCGCCTGATGTTGCAAAAAGCACAATGGTTTTGTTTGCAAAATTGTAACTTTCCAAAAAGGTGTTTATAATTCTTGGTGCGGTGTACCACCAAATTGGAAAACCTAAAAACACAACATCATATTCTGCCATGTTTTTAAGTTGATTTTTTATTTCTGGGCGAGAATTTTTATTTTGCATTTCTATGGTTGTTCGGCTTTTTTTGTCCATATAATTTAAATCTGCAGTTGTGTAAGTTTGCGTTGGAACAATTTCAAACTCATCTGCCCCTATTGCTGTTGCAAGAGTGTTTGCAACTTGCTTTGTTGTGCCGCTGGCACTAAAATAAGCAACTAATTTTTTCATTTTAATCTCCTTTTATTCTATGGTTTTAAACTTTAATTTTCAAATATTGATTTTTCCTGGTTTGTTAATTTAATTTTGCTTAAATTTATACTATCAACAACTATAATCATCATAAGATAGTTTATATGTTTATATGCATTAATACGAGTATCAAAAACTTTCAAATCTGTTGCCAAAGTGCATAATTCTTTACGCACTTGTGGAGTTGCACGGTCATATTCGTCAATAAATATAACAAGTTCTTCATTTTTTAACTTATCTATTTCATCTGATGAAAACAAAATATTATCGGTTTTGTTAAATTTTGCAATTTTTAAACAAGAAGCATTAATGTAAAAATGCTTTAAATTGTTTGCTTTAAGCCAAGCATTCACTCTTGCAGTTTTACCTGAGCCTGGTAGCCCTTTTAATATTAAACATGGTGCGTTGTGATTTTTTTTAGCCGATGCCAAACAACTATCAAGGCTTTCTATAACTTCATCTTTAATTTCATTTTTCATGCGTATTTCTCCTCTCATAAACATATTTAAAATATTTAATTTACCTTTTTTGATAAATTTTATATATACTATATAAAAATATAGTTAAAAGTCAAATAAAATTTATTTTATTAACACGCATATTAATTAAAAAAGGTGCTAATGCACCTCTTCAAATTGACTGTTGTATAGTTCGGCATAAAAGCCGTTTTTATTTAATAGTTCATTGTGATTGCCCATTTCTACAATATCGCCGTTTTTCATAACCAAAATTAAATCGGCGTTTTTTATTGTTGATAAGCGGTGGGCAATTACAAACGATGTTCTGTTTTGTGTTAATTTATCCATTGCTTGCTGAATTAAAATTTCGGTGCGGGTATCTACGCTGCTTGTGGCTTCGTCTAAAATTAGCATTGGAGCATTTTCCACCATTGCACGAGCAATTGTTAAAAGTTGTTTTTGACCTGCACTTATTGTGGTGTTATCGTCTAAAATTGTGTTGTATCCATTAGGCAGTGTTTTTACAAAATGATGCAATCCGCAGGCTTTGCACGCCTCTATAATTTGTTCGTCAGTAATGTTGGTTTTGTTATATCTTATGTTTTCGTTTACGCTGCCCTGGAACAGCCAAGTATCTTGCAACACCATGCCAAAAATATCATGTATGTTTTCTCGTGTTAGGTTTTTAATTGAAACGCCATCAATTAAAATGTCGCCAGATATTAAATTATAAAATTTCATAAGCAAATTAACTAGCGTTGTTTTTCCTGCACCTGTTGGCCCAACAATTGCAATTTTTTGCCCAGCCTTAATGTTGGCTGAAAAGTTTTTTATAACAATTTTTTCTGGGCTATAGCCAAACTTAACATTTTTAAATTCTACATTGCCTTTTATGTTTGTTAAGGTGTTTGTTATGTCGCTTTCGTTTGCCAATTCCGGCTCGTTTAAAAATTCATAAACACGCTCGCTTGCCGCTGCAGTTGATTGCAAATTTGTTAAGCTTTGCGCAAGTTGGCTAAGCGGTTGAGTGAATAGGCGAATATATATCATAATAGAAATAATAACCGCAAAATTGATAGTGCCTAAACGCACTAAAACCGCACCAACAATGCACACCACAACATAACCAAAATTGCCAATAAAATTCATAAGCGGACCCATTAAGCCAGAGAAGAATTGCGATTTCCACGAAGTTGAATATAGTTTTTGGTTTAAGGTTTCAAATTGTTGGCTAGTTTCCGCTTCCGCATTATACGCTTTAATAATTTCTTGCCCAGAATATGCTTCTTCTACATAGCCGTTAACCATGCCAATGCACTGCTGTTGTTGAATGAAATATTTTTGCGATTTCTTTAAAATAAACATCATTAAAACAAAGCCAATTATTGTTGCTAGCACGCCAGAAAGTGCCATAATCCAATTGGTTACAAACATCATTATAAGCGAGCCTATAAACAACGCTGCCGCACCAAATAACGAACTTACTGAGTTGTTTAATGTAAAGCCAATTGTATCAACATCGTTGGTAATTCGGCTTAGAACATCACCATAGGTTGTGGTGTCGAAATAACTTAATGGTAGTTTGTTAATTTTGTTTGAAATCTGGCTGCGAAGGTCTTTGCTTACTCGCTGATTTACGGTTGCCATAATAAAGCCTTGTGCAAAATTGATGATGTAAGCAATTAGGTAAAGCACCACTAGAAATATGCAAATTTTTAAAATGTTTTCCGTGTTAATTTTTGTTTTTGTGTTAATCCAAATTTGAAGTGTATTATTTGTTAAGCCTAAGCCTACTCCGCCAATTTTGTTAACAATTTCATTATCAAAATTAACATATTTGTTTTCTTTTAAAAATGATAGAGTTGTTTCGCCTAAAGTTTGATAAAATATGTCGCCCTGTTCGTTCACGCTTACAGGAATTTGAAGAAGAATTGAATCTTCTTGCTTTGCTATATGTAAAGTAAATTTATCTTGACTAATATCTACAAAATTGTTGTTGTTTAATTGTTGCATTTGTTCGCTAGTTAAATCTAAATTAATGCTTAAACCCTTTTCTATAATGTCGGTTATTTTACTTAATTTATTTGGACCAATTAGCGTAAATACTGTGCTTATAATAACCAATACAATTGAAATTATTATTGCAAAACTATAAGGTTTTAAATTTTTAAGCAAATTTAAAATTGCTTGTTTAAAATTCTTTGCTTTCCCAAAACTTCTTCTAGGCATTTTTTAGTTCCTCCTCGCTTAACTGAGATAAAGCAATTTCTTTATAAACTTGGCAATTTTGCATAAGTTCTTCATGTGTGCCCATGCCCACAATTTTACCTTCGTCAAGCACTATAATTTTGTTTGCGTCTTTAATTGTTCCTATGCGCTGAGCAACTATAAGCACTGTGGTGTTTTTTAACTCATCTTTTATTGCCTGCCTAACCGCTTTATCGGTTTTATAATCAAGGGCAGAAAAACTGTCGTCAAAAATTAAAATTTCTGGGTTTTTAGCAAGCGCCCTAGCAATAGATAACCGTTGTTTTTGTCCGCCACTAACATTTTTACCACCCTGGCTTATGTGCGATTTTACTCCACTTTCCATGTTATTTACAAATTCACTACTTTGCGAAACGTCTAGAGCGGTATCTACATCTTGTTCATTAGGTTTGTTTTTTCCGCCTCCAAATGCAACATTTGAAAGCACACTGCCTGAAAACAACACCGCTCGTTGCGAAACATAGCCTATGCGATTACGCAAATCTTGCAATGTGAAATCTTTAACATTTTTGCCATCCACCAAAACTTCGCCTTCGCTTGCATCGTAAAACCTTGGCACAAGGTTAATTAATGTAGATTTTCCACTTCCTGTTGAGCCAATAAACGCAACCACATCTCCGCTATTGCATTTAAAACTGATGTTTTCAAGCACATTTTCGTCTGCATCAAGATATTTAAAACTAACATTTTTAAATTCAACTGTTCCTTTATTTTTTGGCGAAATTTTCACTCCGTTGCCGTCTAAAATTGAAGGTTTTGTATTAAAAACTTCGTTTAAACGTTTGCTAGAAACAGCCGCTCTAGGAAGCATTATAAACACCATAACAAGCATAACAAATGACATTACAATTTGAATTGCATACGAACTAAACACAACCATATCTGAAAAAATTGTTAGTTTGCTTGTAAAATGTGCGGCATTTATTAAATATGCACCAATCCAATAAATAGAAAGCGGCAAAAAACTCATAATAGCAGTCATAAGCGGACTAATTAAACTCATAACTCGGTTTGCCACCAAGTTGTTGTTTGTTAAATTGTTGTTTGCATTTTCAAATTTGTTTTGCTGATAACTTTCTGCATTATATGCACGCACAACTCTAAGGCCTGTTAAATTTTCTCTAGTTATTCTATTTATGTTATCGGTTAAGGTTTGAATGCGCCTAAACCGTGGAATAACAAAGCAGGTTACAATAACCACAGCCACAAGCAAAACCACAACTGCAATAGCAGTAGCAAGCGACCACTGATAACTTTTTCCGCTAATTTTAACAATTGCCCATATAGCCATAATAGGAGATTTTATAAGTGCTTGCAAACCCATAACCAAAAACATTTGAATTTGATTTATATCGTTAGTTGAACGAGTAATTAAACTTGCAGTGGAAAACTTTTTAATTTCGTTAGACGAAAAATTTTGCACCGAGTTAAATACTTTGCTGCGTACATTAGTTGTAAATTGGCTAGACATTTGAGCAACAAAAAAACCAACGCACACGGCAGAAACAGCACTTGCAACTGCACAAATAAGCATTTTTGCACCGGCTATTAAAATTTCACTCATTTTGCCACCTTCGGTTTGAACAAGAATGGTAATTTTGCTCATGTAATCAGGAATGGTAAGTTCCAACCAAACTTGCAAAACAATTAATGCAACAATAATAAAAAGATAACTCCATTGTTTTTTATTAAAATTAGAAAAAATTAATTTAAACATAACTTTACCCTTTTAGTTTTAATTTTTAAGTTGATTTTAAATTGTAAATTAAACACTAAAATTTGCAATTTAATAATTTTAAATAATTTAATAGCATAGACCTTTATTTAGTTAAAAAATTTTTTTAATTTTTAAAATGACTAATTGCCTAAACTAATAAAAATATAATTATATATAGTATCAAATTGCAACAATAATGTCAAACATTATATTTAAATTAAAAATTTTATATTTATTTAAAAAAAATTTTAAAATCAACATAAAAAATACTATTTTTTAACCTAAATATATATGAAAAAAAACAATTTTCTGCAAATTGGTTTTTTGTTTTTTTATATTTTTTAACTTAATTAAAAATTAATATTGTTAAAAATTTCTTAAAAAATTATGTTAAAAATTATGTGTTTAAATTACTAATTAAAAACTAATGTATAAAATTTAATGCGTTTATTTGGCAATTATTGAATTGTTTTCAATAACAAATCGCTTATCATAAAGTTTATCAAAAGCAACAACATTTTTCATTATTGGCCACAAAGTTATTGAGCCTGCCGCGTTTGAATTTTTGGTTAACGACATCAATTCACGAGTTAATGTTTTGTCGCTATCAACATCAAATAAAGAAGACACATCGTCAACAACAATTACTGCCGCTTCACCTGTTTCAAAAATTCGTTTTGCACGTTCAATGCAAAGTTTTATCATTCGTTTGCCGTCTTCAATTGAATTTGTTAAATAAGAAACAAACATTTCGCATCTTTCAAGTTTTTCTAAAAAACCTTTATTCTTTTCGGCTACGCTTACATTTAAATATAGTTTTTTAACATCTTTAACATCGTTTAAAAGGTTGATTATTGTTTGAGTGTTTGCGTTGTTATTTTCGCCATAAAAGTATGCACTTTCACCTTTTAACAAGCCTAAATTGGAAAATTCTGGCAAGGTAAAAGTCAATTTCTTTGTAGGGGCTATATGTTTATAATCTAAATAATGTTTTCGTTTAGGGTCATATTTAACAAGTGGACAATCATTAATATTATAAATTTTAGTTACGCATTGCTGACCGTCAACTTTGCCTAAACCAACTACAACATAATCTCCTGTTAAAACATGTGTGGTAAAAATAAGTTCGCTTGGAATATAAATCCAACTGTAATTGAAATCTTTATAACACCACAAAAGCCCTGCATTATTCTGCGTTAATTCAACAAAGCCGCCAACAGTTTCAATATCGGTAAAAGTAAATATGTTTCTTGGTTGTTGCAACACTATGTTGTAATTTTCATTTGGCAAAAATGGTTTTGGCAGTTCGTTAAAATTTAAATTGTTTGTTTTTGGCGGACGCCCATGTTTTGAAGTGTTAATTTTTGGCTGAACTCTACCTTCTCTAATATCAATTATATCTTTTATAAGCTGCTCTTTCTTTTTACTGGTTGGCGAAATTACACCAACTCGCCTAGCAAATTCTCTTAGTGCAAATATGCTCATATTATCAAGTTCTTCGTCTAACATTCGCCAACCTCCTTTTAATTTTATTTAATGTATTATAACAAAAAAAATTAGTCTTGTAAATTATTTTTCGACATTTTTTGCTTTATTAACTTAAATCTTAATTAATACTTTATTTAATTTCCATTTAATGCTTTATTAAAATTTAAATTTTTAATAACCTTTTATGCCGTAATTCCAAGACTAATCATTATTGCAATATCTACTTTTTTCATTGTGTTTTCATCAATTTGCGTTATTTTTTCTTTAAGCCTGCGTTTATCTAGCGTTCTCAATTGTTCAAGCAGAACAATGCTATCTTTATCCAAATTATATTTATCTTTATTAAGTTCAATGTGAGTGGGAAGTTTTGCTTTGGTAAGTTGACTTGTTATTGCCGCAATAATAACCGTAGGACTATATTTATTGCCAACATCGTTTTGAACAACTAACACAGGGCGAACTCCACCCTGCTCGCTGCCTACAACGGGACTTAAATCTGCATAAAAAATGTCGCCACGAACAACTTCCATTACTCTCCTTTAATTGATAAAATTTTTAAATTTTATTTTTTTAGATAAATTAAAAAATTAAATTAAACGCTTAAAAATACTAAAAAATTTTTGAATTTCAGTGTTTTTTAGCCTAATTTTTATATTTTTATAAATTTTTTGCCTTATTTTTAATTTTTTCTAAAATTTATTTTTTAAAAAATTTATTGTTGTTTCAAAATCGTCAACACCGTTAAAGTCTAATTCAACTTGTGCAATTGCAATTTTGTATTCATTATCAGTGTATGCGTTTAAGTTAAATTTTGGCATTTGCGGGCGAGCAATTTCTTTTAAACTAAAAAGGTATTTTACATATTCGCTTATCAGTTTATTCATATATTCTCCCAACTAACAAAATTTAAACTTTAGCAAGCAATTTTTTTAATTTTTCATAAAAATCTTCTTGCAATTTTTTAAATTCTTCTACTAGTTCTTTAAATCTTTCATCTTTAACTTTGCAATCTTTTTCCGTTTTAATTGTATCAATAATGCCCATAACTGTGCCTGAAATCATCATTTCTACAATATGGCGTGGAGTAGAATCCATCCACAAACTCATGTATAACATTGCAGTTTGTTTTATCTTTTTAAACTTGCTGTTTTCTTGCACTTCTTCATCCATATTAATTGCAAGCACATCGCACTTTTGTGCAAATTTCTCATACATATCAAACTGCTTTTTAAATTGTTTTTTTAATTCTTCGTTTTTACTTTTTTTAAGCACTTTATCAATAGCCAACATGCCAATTGTGGCGTCTTGATACATTCTATTTAAAAGTTTAAGTTCATTTTTTTCCATAATTCCTCCCAAATTGAACTAAATTTATTTAACAAGAATTTTTTTAAAATATTTGTAATTCAAACAATAAAATTCCTACACCATTAGTTTTAGTTAAAAAAAAATAATTATGCAAAAGAAAAACAAATTGTCATTCTAAAAATGCACAAACAAAAAAAGCACATAAGTGCTTTTTATTTTAAAAGGTATAAGTTAAATAAAATTTAGTGCGTAACCCAAAATTAAACTTGGAATTGACATCATTAACAAAATGAATATGTTTTCTTTAACATTTTTGTTTTGTTTTAAAAGAATAATTACGCCTAACCCAGCATTTACGCAAAGCCCTGCCACAAGCGAGCCAAAGGACAATCCACCCATTATAAATAACTCGGTTAGCACCACGCTTGACGCACAATTAGGAATAAAGCCAATTATAATTGCTAAAACCGGCTGAAAATATAAACTTTTAGTTAAAAATTTTGTAAGTGCGTCTTCCCCTATCCAATGCACAAAAAAGCCAAATATTAGGTTAATAACAAGCACAAAAACAGAAATTTTTAAGCAATGCAAAAGTGGGTGTAGCCAATCGAAAGATTTTGTATCTACATTATGATGACAACAACCGCCGTGCGACGAAATTGTTTCTACTTTTTCATTATGTTCGCCGTTATTATACCCATCATGAATATGCTCGATGTGATTATGCTCATTATGACTATGTTCATCGTGATTATTCTCGTTATGATTAATTTCAATATAGCTATTTTCGTTGTGATTATTTTCGCCATGGTTATGTCCACTATGCACTTCTTCAGTTAAAACTATTTTATTTTCGTTTTTTAGTTTTGCATCATCTTTGTGTGTTGTGTTGACATTTTCATTTGCTTTTAATTTATATAAATTATCTTTTTTAAAACACAATTTATAAAGCCATATAGATAGATAGCCCACAACAATTGCAAACAAAATTTTTATTGCTATTAACAGCAACAACCATTTAGCACTTTTTAAATTAGCAACCATTAGCGGAAAAGCCTCATCACTTGTGGCAATAAACACCGAAATTAATGCACCAATTGAAATTGCTTTTTTTGTATATAGGTCGGCAGAGACAACCGAAAATCCGCACTGTGGCACGCAGCCCACAAGTGATGCAAAAAGTGGACTATATTTTCCTTTTAAAAATTTGTTGTTTTGAAATTTATTTGCAAATTTAAATTCAAGCAGTTCAATTAAATAATACACAATAAAAAGAAAAGGCAAAATTTTTGCCGTATCTAACAACGCATCTAAAACTACCTGCCAAATTTCCATAGAATAAAACCAAACCTTTTCATTTTAATAATGTTTTGCTTAAATTTGAAACAAAATTAATTTGCTAATTTGCAATAAAACAAACACGAAGTTTATTAATGTATTTATTTAGCCTTTTATAAAGCCACATTGATAAAATAAGCTAAACACAACAACTAAAATAATAAACAAAATAATAAATTTAATCCATTTCATTTATATATTTTAGCAAATTTAAAACAAAAAAACAATAGTTTAAAATAAATTTATTATATTATTACATTTATTATTTAATTTAATTTTTAAAAACTGCAAAAAAATTAAATAAATCTACAACAAAAACAAGCAATTATTGCACAAGCAACATTACAAATTAGGGCAATAGGAATAGTTAGCAAGGTCTTTTTTACATGTGTGCAGGAAAAATATATGCTGCTAACATAAAAAATTGTGTCGCTACTGCCCATAATTACGCTAGCACATTTGCCTATATAACTATCTACCCCATATTTAGAAAAAATATCTCGCAACAACACATACGCTGCGTTGGAACTAAACGGCCTAATTAATGTTAATTCACAAATTTCTGGCGGAATGCCTAAAAATCGAAAAACAGGTGCTAAAAAATTGCACAAATATCCACTTAATCCGCTATGCCTAAACAATTCAACCGCAACAAACATAGCAATAATAAAAGGCATTAAACTTGCCATAAGTGGCAAGGCTCCTTTTGCCCCATTTACAAAGGCGGTGTAGGCGTCCACCCCTTTAATTAAGGCGTAAATTAATATAAAAGCAATTAAAATTGGAATAAACAAATCAGCCATTTTGTTTTTTCCTTTTATAAATTAACGCCACAAGCAACACGCCTAAAATTGTTGGAATAAAAGTTGAAACAATGGTTGGCCAAAGCACACAACTAGGACTTACACTTCCTGCCATTGCTCGCATGCCAATTACCGTTGTTGGCAAAAGTTGAATGCCTGTTGAATTTATAACCACAAGCATAATCATTGCCCTAGTTGCACGCTTGTCCCCTTTATCTAGCCCTCGCATTGCCTTAATGCCATAAGGAGTTGCTGCACTGCCTATTCCAATTATGTTAGAAGCAATGTTTAAACAAATGTTTTTTTCTGTTTCGGCGTCTGTTTTGCCAAAAATATATTGAACCGGACGGCTTAAAATTTTAGAAAGTTTATGGCTAAGTTTGCAATCGTCCATAACTTGCATAATACCCATCCACACCGCATAAATTCCAATAAATTCTATGCACATTGTAATGCCCATTTGTGCCGCTTGCATCATTGTGCCAATTACACTAGACGGAGCAACCACACATAGCATAATAAGGCTGGAAATTATCATAATAATCCAAATTTTGCTCATATATAAACTTATGTTAGCCAAGCTTTATATATGATTTTTAAATAAAAATTAGAGTTATTTAAACTCTAATAAAATAAATAAACAATTGTAATTTTACTTAATAACTTTATTACATTAAACTATCTATTATATAGTTTTTAATCATGTATATAAGTTCCTGGCAAGTTGGCTTTTCCCGTTCTCCGCTCCAATATTTGCCAAGTTTATCTTTTAGTGTTTTACACCAAAACGTGTTAATAACATTCCTTATATCTCGCTCTATTGTACATTCTTTTTTGCAATACTTTTCTGCCAAAATTGGATAAATCTGTTTAGAAAATGAACGAACAACCAAGCCTTGATTAATTAAAAGTTCCATAATCTCCGCTAAATAATAAAAACCAATAAAATTTATTGTAATGCCTAACTCTCTAATTTTTCTGTTAAAATAATAATGTTGTTTTAAATAAATGCTATATTTCTCCGCTTTTAACCCCATAAAAAACGCTCCATCTCTTAATAATATAGCACTCATAAAAACAGAAGTCAAGTATTTTGTACAAAAATGTTTTATTTTGTACAAAAATGTTTTATTTTAAAATTTTAGCAATAAAAAATGTCTAAAACATAAGAAAAAGGCAGAGAAATTTTAATGAATTCTCTGCCTTTTATTGTTTTAAATATACCTATTTTTCAATTTAATTTATTAATGAATTTCAAAAATAGTATTATTCAATGCCTTTCATGGTTAGCGAAATTCGTTTTTTGGCTAAATCTACCGACAAAATTTTAACTTTAACTTTTTCGCCAACTTTTAACACATCGCTTGGATGCGAAATAAAGCTATCGCTAATTTGTGAAATATGCACTAATCCGTCTTGATGCACGCCAATATCTACAAATGCACCAAAGTCTATAACGTTTCTAACTGTTCCATCTAGCACCATATCTGGTTTTAAATCTTCCATAGAAAGAATGTCGCTTCTAAGTTCTGGCAATGGCATATCTTCACGCACATCTCTGCCTGGTTTTAAAAGTTCTTTAACAATATCTTGAAGGGTTGGCACGCCCACTCCAATTGCATCGGCAACTTTGGTTTCGCCTTTCTTTTCAATTAAAGTTGGAAGCATGTTCAACTCGCCTGCCCTAATTTGTTCATCGGTTAAATTAAATAAATCTAACAATTTTTTAACGGCTGGGTAACTTTCTGGGTGAACAGCGGTGTTATCTAAAATGTTTGCACCATCAGTTATACGCAAGAAACCGGCACATTGTTCGTAGGCTTTTGGACCCATTTTTTTAACATTTAAAAGTTCTTCCCTGTTTTTTATATGTTTAACTTGGCTGCGATAATCCACAATGTTTTCGGCAAGGCTACCTGAAATGCCAGATACAAACGAAAGCAAACTAACCGAGGCAGTGTTAAGGTCAACACCAACGCTGTTAACACAATCTTCTACTGTGTTGTTAAGCACTTCGGTTAAGCGATTTTGTGGCATATCGTGTTGATATTGCCCCACGCCAATTGATTTAACATCAATTTTAATAAGTTCAGCAAGCGGGTCTTGCAATCTGCGTGCAATTGAAACCGCACTTCGCAAATTTACATCATAGTCTGGGAACTCTTTTGCTGCCAATTTTGACGCACTATATACCGATGCTCCTGCCTCGTTAACCATTGCATAACTAACTTTGCGAGGGCAAGTTTTAATAAGTTCCGCCACCATAATTTCACTTTCTTTGCTGGCTGTTCCGTTGCCAATTGCTATTACGTCAACTTTGTTTTTTACAATCATATCTAGCAAAATTTCCTTTGCCTCTTCCAACCTATTTTGTGGTGGAAATGGATGAATAACTGAAGTATCTAGCACGTCGCCTTTTGTGTCTATAACTGCAATTTTACAGCCGTTGTAATAACCTGGGTCAACCGCCAAAATTATATTGTTTTTAAGCGGTGCCTGAAGCAAAAGTGGCTTTAAATTAACTTCAAACATTTTTATTGCCTGCTCGTTTGCTCGGTCGGTTAATGCGGTGCGACACTCACGCTCTAAAGATGGGAACAACAATCTATCATAACTATCTGCAATAACATCTGCCATAATGTCGTTGGTAAATTGATTGTCCTTTTTATATTCCTTTTCAATTTCGGTAACTGTAAGTTTTGGATTAATTTCTATATCAACTTTAAGGCATTTTTCTTTTTCGCCTCGGTTTAATGCTAAAATGCGGTGGCTAGGTATCTTCGCTACTTCTCCTTTAAAGTCCTTATAATTTTCGTATGTTTTTTGTTCGTCGGCAGTTTCGTCCCAAGTTGCCAAAATATTTGCCTTTTTAGCAATAATTTCACGCAAGGTTTTACGCAAATTTGCATCATCGCTTATGCGTTCGGCTATAATGTCCTTTGCACCTGCAATGGCTTCGGCAACATCTTTAACGCCCTTTTCTTCGTTTATGTATTCCTTTGCAAATTCTTCAACTGGCTTGGTTAAATCTTGCGCTTGAATTATGTTTGCAAGTGGCTCTAACCCCTTTGCAATTGCCACTGTTGCACGAGTTTTGCGTTTTGGTTTGTATGGCCTGTAAATATCTTCCACTTCGGTTAAAGTAAGGGCATTTTCAAGTGCAGTAGCAATTTCATCTGTCCACTTTTCTTGCTCACGAATAACCTTTTCTACTTTCTCTTTTTCTTTGTTAAGGTTGCGCAAATAGTTAAGCCTATCGGCAAAATCCCTTAGCACTTGGTCATCACACGCGCCATGCATTTCCTTTCTATATCTGGCAATGAATGGTATGGTGTTGCCTTCGTCTATAAGATTAATAATGTTTTCGGCATATTGTTCTTTTAAATTAAATTCGTACGCCAATTGTTTTGATAATTCCATAATTTTTCCTTTTAAGTTTAATTTTACAACAATTTGTTTTTTTCAAACTTAAAGATTATAACAAATTAAAAAAAATTTTACAAACAAAATAGCCCACAAACAAGCAAAAATTAAACATTAACCTAACGCAAAATTTACATTGACATAATTGAACAAATATGATATTATATTTAATATAATTTAAATTATAATTAAAACTAATTAAAATTTTGAAATTTAAATTTAAAAATTAAAAGTACATTAAATAACTTTTTAAATTTTATTAATTAAACTAAATTTTGAAATTAAAACATTAAGGAGAAGTTATGATAACCGAACGAGTTTATATGTCCATTAGAAAAATGCGCATTGACAATGATGTTGATGCAATTTTTAATAAAACAATAATAAATCGCATGTTAAAATCTAAAATTTGCGTTGATGGAGAGAAAAAAGTTGTTAGTTACAAAACAATTGGAGAAATTATTGATAGCATTATTGACGGCAGTTTTTTTAACAACATAAGTTTATCTAAAAGGCTAAAACAAGAAATATTGGATTATTTAAAAGATGTGGGCGTAATAGAGTATCTTGAAAACACTTCAAAGAGATATAATAAAACAATGGCAGCCCAGGCCGAACAAAAAGACGCAAAAGAAAAGCACAAGGAATTAAAGAAACAAAAAACAAAACGCACAAAGGTTAAGCAATTTAGCAATTCTCAAAACAATTTGCAACAATAAAAAACGCCGCATAATGCGGAGTTTTTTTATTATTATTTTTTATCTTTTTCTTTTTGTTTATTTATATAAGTGTTGCGGCGGTTTTTTGCATCTTGTTCGCTTAATGTTAAGAGTTTTTCTTTATTTTGCTTGTTCACTTTTTCAAGAATGGCAAAGCGGTTTTCAGTTTCAACATATTCATTATAATTTAAATTTGGCTCAAAACTATCAATTTGCATTGGAGTTTCTTTTTCTGGATTATATCTAAACAAAGTGTTGTAACCGCTTTTAACTGAATTTAATGCGTGTTGATTTGAATAACGCAAATTGTAGCCATGGCTTATGCAAGGAGAATATGCAATTATAACGCTTGGTCCATTGTAGTTTTCCGCTTCAACAAATGCTTTAACACATTGTTCTGGGTTTGCACCTAAACTAACAGTTGCAACATAAACATCTTTGTATGTCATAAGCATAGAAGCTAAATCTTTTTTCTTTGTTGTTTTGCCTGTTAAATTGAATTTTGCAGTTGCACCACGTGGAGTTGATTTGCTTGTTTGACCACCGGTGTTGGAATAAACTTCGGTGTCTAACACCAAAATGTTTACGTTTTCACCAGATGCAACTACATGGTCTAGCCCACCAAAGCCGATGTCATAAGCCCAGCCATCTCCGCCTATAATCCAGATGCTTGGTTTTGTTATTAAATTTAAATTATCAAATAAAAATTCCTCTTCTGGCAAAATTTTGTTTTTCAATTTATAGTTTTGTAAATCTAAAATTAATTGTTTGTTTAGTGCGTTATCTTCAATTCCATTTTTTTCATTTTTTATAAAAATAGATAGAATTTTTTGCAATTTTAGTGAAAATTTGGTGTTTTTTAGCCTTTCTATAAAAATTTTTCGTAAATTTTTCTTTGCAAGGGCAATTCCAAAACCGAACTCAGCATTATCTTCAAACAAACTATTTGCCCAACTTGGACCAAATCCATCTTTATCTTGTGCATAAGGGCAGGTAGGATATGTTCCACCATAAATTGACGAACAACCGGTAGCATTTGCAATTAACATTCTATCTCCAAAAAGTTGAGTGGCTAGTTTGATATATGGCGTTTCTCCACAACCAGCACACGCTCCACTGAACTCAAAATATGGTTTTTTAAATTGCACTCCCTTAACATTATTTGTTGTTTCTAGGTTAATGTGTTTTATAGTTTCGCCAAACGCTTTATTTTCAATTTCGCGCTGCCTAATTTCTTCTGCCTGTTGTATAATTATTGCTTTAACAGGACAAACTTCGCTACACACTCCGCAACCGGTACAATTTAATGGGTCAATTTGAATGTGATAATTACCTTCCATTCCAAACGCTTTTTTATATGCATATGTTGAAGGGACTTTTTGATTTTCATCAAACAACACAGGGCGAATGGCAGCATGCGGACACATTAACGTACATCTGCCACATTGAATACATTTTTCACTTATCCAATTAGGCAATTCGGTGGCAATGCCACGCTTTTCAAAATGCGAAGTGTTGGTTGGCATTTGCCCATTTGCGTTAAATTTGCTAACCGGAATGTTGTTGCCGTTTTGTTCACTTGTTGGCACAATAATTTGTTTGTAAAATTCATTTGTATTATTTGCCAAAACAGGGCTTGGCTTTTGAGTTAATTTTTTAATATCTAATTTTTTAACTGCTTTAGCAACATTTTCAACCGCCTTTAAGTTTGCATTTAAAAGAGTTTGCCCTTTTTTTGAATAACTTTTTTCAATCATCTGCTTTATAGAATTTAGTGCTTCATTAAAAGGAATTAAATTTGTAACATAAAATAAAGCCGTTTGCATAATTGTGTTAATTTTGCCGCCCAAATTAAATTTGCTAGCAATTTTATTTGCATCAATTGTATAAAGTGAAATGTGTTTGCTTTGTAAATCAAGTTTCATTTTGTTTGGCATAATATCATTTAATTTATCTATTGTTAGGCCGCTATTCAAAAGCATTATTCCGTTTGGTTTTAAGCAATCGGTTATATCATATTTTGAAACAAAACCTATGTTATTGCACATCATTAAATTTACTTTTGTTGAGTTAAATGGTGCAACTATTGGTTTGTTGCTTGAACGCAAATGAGAAATTGTTAAACTGCCAGATTTTTTGCTATCGTAATCAAAATAACCTTGCAAAAAATTATTAGTTTTTTCACCTAAAATTTTAATTGTGTTTTTAACCGAACTAACACTTCCATCACTGCCTAAGCCGTAAACTCGCATGCTAAAATTACTAAAATTATCTTTAAATTTATTTTCAACATTTAGGCTAGTGTGCGTTACATCATCATTTATGCCAATTGTAAAAAATTTCTTACCTACTGCCTGCATATTTTCAAACACGCTAATAGCCATATCAGGTGTAAATTCTTTGCCACCTAAACCAAAACAACCTGAAAAACAATTTATATCTAATTTGTTTTTTTGCAAAACTGACATTATTATGCTTGAAAGTGTGTCAATTCCATTAACATCTAAATTTCGCTCTAAAATGCTTAAATTTTTGGTCGATTTAGGCAAAATTTTTATAAATTGTGCTTCGTCAAAAGGTTTTAATAACCTTATTTTTATAAGCCCCGTTTTTTCATTTTTATTTAAAACAAGTTTAACCACATCTGCCGCAGTGCCCATTGCAACAATAACATTTTCAGCGTTAGGGTTTCCATAATACTCTATTGTTTGATAACTGCGAGTAGTAATTTCTTTTTGCTTTTTTAAGCATGCCTTAAAACCGCTTAAAACTTTACTATATCTATCTAACGATTTAACTCTGTTTTGCATAAACACATCAGGATTTTGATTTGTTCCTGCACAATATGGATTGGCGTTGCTAACTGCTCTTTTTCTTAATTCTAAATAATCATTTTGCGAAACAATTTTTTTTAAATCTTCCAACTCGGTTACATAAATTGTGTTTAATTCATGGCTTGTTCTAAATCCGTCAAAAAAACAAATAAACGGCGTGCTGGTTTTTAGGCTTGCAAGTTCGCACGCAATGGCAAGGTCATTAACTTCCTGCACCGATGAACAGCACACAACATTAAAGCCGGTTTTTAAACAAGCATAAACATCGCTATAATCACAAAAAATGTTAAGCGCATGGCTGGAAACCGCCCGTGCAGAAACATAAAACACACACGGCAACCCCTCGCCTGCAATTTTATACATGTTAGGAAGCATTAAAAGCAACCCCTGGCTAGACGTGAAAGTTGTTGTTTTTGCTCCGCCAATTAAACTGCCATGAACAGCACCTGCCACCCCAGCCTCGCTTTGCATTTGAGTTAGCGTTAACGGAGCATTAAAAATGTTTTTTTTGCCTTCAAAAACAAATTGGTCGCAATCTTCCGCCATTGGGCTAGAAGGTGTTATTGGGTAAATAACTGCACAATCATTTAACATATATGCGATGTTGGCAGCGGCAAAATTGCCATCAACTGTAAGTTTTTTCATAATTTCTCCTTACAAAATTTTTAACATTTATTTAATAAATTTTATGTGTAAATTTTTTAATTAATAATATTTTACAACATTTTGCTAAAATTTCAAAATAAATAATTTAATTTATTTTTTAATAAGTAGTAAATAAAAAAATAATAAAAAAATTTAAAAAATAGCAAAAAATGTGTGTTTTTTAATGTTTTTTCAATTTTTTAATAAAAAACCGCATAAAGCGGAATTTTTTATAAATTAATTATTGTTACAACACTAGCAACTGCAATTAAAATTGCAATAAACAAAAACCTAACGCATATAAAAATTTTTGTGTGTTTTTCATAAGCATTACTCAGTTTAAAAATTAAAGCAAAAATAATGTAAGGCACAACGCAAATCAAAATTGGAACAAACAAATATTTTGTTTTAAACCACAAAGATATAAGCACAATAATCAAGGCAACAAGGTAGAATGCAAAAGCAAACCAATAATATTTTAATGCTTGCTTTTTTTCTAACATCTTTTTGTTTTGCATATCTTGGTTAGTTAATAAACTATCTATGCTTGTGTTAAACATTTCAGCAATTTGTTTAAGAGTTTCCAAACTTGGATACCCCATGTCCGTTTCCCATTTTGATATTGCTGTTCGGCTAACATAAAGTTTTTTTGCAAGTTCTTCTTGCGTTAAGTTGTTTTCTTTCCTTAACATTTTAAGTTTTTCGCTAAATTTCATTTCAACCTCCTTAGCAATATTTTAATAGAAGATTTTTAAATTTCAATATCTATTTGCGACACTTTCTTTCACATTTTTAATTGTGAAAAAAATTCTATTTTTTGTTAAAAATATTTTATTGTTAAATAGGTTTTTTATTTATTCAATTAAAATGTTAAATTTTTATTTTTTGCAGCAACAAAAAAGCGTCTAGCATTTTGCAAATAAGTTTTACTAAATTTTGGATTATTTGCCAAAAAGAAACGCCATTGTTTGCTCTCTTTTTTTAAAATTTTATCATTACAAAAAATAAAAAAGTTAGAAAAATAAAATTTTTCAACACCATTTGCAATTTCTACACATCTGCTGTGGCGTTTAAATTTTAAATTGCCAAAATTGTCTGCATCTAAATTGCTTACGCTTTGAATAAAATTTAAAATGTCTTCAATTTGAAACTCTTGGCTATACAAGGGAATGTATATATCTGTTTCAATTGTAAATTCATTAGCTTTTGTCATATGTACCCTTTTTCAAACTTGTTTATTATATAAATTAAAGAAAATATTGTCAAACATTATATAACTAATTAAATTTCTTTTGAAAATTCTTAAAACTATTGTAGAATATTTTTATGAGATATTTAATGATAATTCAATATAACGGCAAAAATTTTTCAGGTTGGCAACGTCAAGAAAAAGCAATTACTATTCAGCAAATTTTAGAGGAAAAATTGCAAATTTTGTTAAAGCACACGGTTGAATGCGTGGCAAGTGGCCGCACAGATGCTGGCGTTTCCGCATATTTTCAACCCGTGCATTTTGAAACAAACAAACAAATTGAAACAGAAAAATTTTTGCGTTCGCTAAACGCTATTTTGCCAGAAGAAATAAAGGCTATGTCTATTGTTGAAAGCAACATTCATGCTCGCTTTTCGGCAAAGAAAAAAACCTATGTTTACAAAATGTATGTAAGCAAAATTGACCTTCCGCTTTATTCTTCTTTAATGCGAATTGACCCCAATTTAAATTTTAAAGCAATGCAAAAGTTTTGCCGGCTTATTGTTGGCACGCATGATTTTTTAGGTTTTAGAGCCTCTGGCGGAATAAACGATAGTACAATTAGAACAATTTATTCAGCCAAATTAAAAAAGGAGGGTTTAAACTTAAATTTTTACATTACAGGCAATGGCTTTTTATATAAAATGGTGCGAAATATTGTTGGCACGATGCTAGAAATTGGCAAAGGAAAAATCGACCTTAACACTATAAAGCCAAACTTGTTTAAAAGTTTTAAATCTATTTATACTGCTAGGCCAGAATATCTATATTTGTTAAATGTAAGTTATAAATAATAAATTTTTGCATGCCACAAATAAAACTTTGCGTGCCACTTTACTAGCTACAAAATAAAACTTACATGCTACAAATAATAAAATTTCACTTGCTACAAATAAAATTTTAATTTTGCAAAAAATCTATTGACAAATGTTTGTAATTAGTTTATACTAATTAAGTATTGCTAAGCAAACAACGCTTTTTGCCACACGGAAAGTGTTGCGTGCTAATCGACCTTGAACGCGAAATAAAGGTCAACATTGTTTGATTGTTAAAAACAGCAAATGTTTTAACACAACAAACATTAAAAATTATTTTAAGGAGAAAAAATGAAAACATTAATGGCAAAACCAGCCACTGTTGAAAAAAAGTGGTGGCTAATAGATGCCGAAGGCAAAGTTTTAGGTAGAGTTGCTAGCGAAGCCGCTACTTTGCTAAGAGGCAAACATAAAGCCGATTTCACACCAAATGTAGATTGCGGCGATTATGTTATTATAATTAATAGTGATAAGCTTGTTTTAACAGGCAAAAAGGAAGAACAAAAATATTTCAAACGTTATTCTGGCTATCAATCGGGCTTACATTTAACACAATACAAACAAATGATGGCAGAAAAAAGTGATGTTGCTTTAATGAGAGCAATTAAAGGTATGTTACCTAAAAACAGCCTAGGCCGCACAATGGCAACACACTGCCACATTTATAAAGGTGCAGAACATAATAATCAAGCACAAAAACCAGAAGTTTGGAAGGGAGGTAAAAATTAATGGCAGAAGTTAAAGAGAAAAAAACAACCAAAAAAGTTGCAACTCCTGACGAAGTTAAAGAAAAAGCAACCAAAACAACTGAAACAAAAACAAAAAAGGCTGAACCAAAAACCGAAACTAAAAAAGTAACAAAAAAGGCCGAGCCAAAAGCTGAAGCTAAAACTGAAACAAAAACCGAAAAGGTATCAACAAAAAAGGTTTCTAAACCAGCTGAAAAAACCGAAGCAAAGGAAGTTAAAAAAGAAGTTAAAGAGGTTAAAGAAGTTAAGAAAACCGCTAAACCTAAAACAAAATCTGTTAAAGGCAAAGCACAAGAATTTTTAGGCACAGGCAAAAGAAAATGCTCTGTTGCACGTGTTCGCTTAACAACCGGTACAGGCAAAATTGTTGTTAATGGTGAAGATTTAAAAACCTATTTTGAATTAGACACTTTAATTACAATTGTTAAACAACCACTTGTTTTAACCGAAACTGAAAATAATGTTGATATTGTTGCTAATATTTATGGCGGTGGAAAATCTGGTCAAGCAGGTGCATTACGCCACGGAATTACAAGGGCTTTAATGGAGTTCCGCCCAGAACTACGTGCTGAACTTAAAAAAGCAGGTTTCGTAACACGTGATGCTAGAAAGAAAGAACGTAAAAAATATGGCTTGCACAAAGCTCGTAAAGCTCCACAATTCAGTAAACGTTAAACCGATAAATCAATTTATAAAAGCATCAAGTATCAAAAAAGGCCACATTATGTGGTCTTTTTTCAATTAAAAAAGAGAGATGTTTTTTACACTCGAAATTGCAGGTCATCTAAGTTTAAAATTTAATTTTAATTCTTCAATTTAAACTAAATAGAAAACAAATATTGCAATTTTTATAGAGCATAGAACTGTCTCTCTTGTAATGTAAGGCTTTCACCTTACACTTATATATTGTGAGCATTTATTTATATTATTCATGTTTTTAAAATTTTTTTTAATTTTATTTTTTAATTATTTTTTCATTTTATGTAAATTAATTTTTTTATTTTTGTTTTAGTTTTTAATTTTTTGTATTTAATTTTTGTTTTTCAAATTTTATAATTATATTTTAAACTTTACATTAATTTTTGCATTTAATTTTTATAATATTTTATTTGCCAAATTTTGTAAATTTGTATTTTCGTCTATTGTAAAATTGGCTTTTGAAATTAATAAATTTTCTATTCCTTTTTTTAATTTGCTTTTTGTTCCGCTAAGCACAAAAATTTTTGTTGAATTATCAAAATTAATGTAATTTTCATTAGATAAAAACATATCATCAGGCATAGAAATTATCTGTTCAAGTTTGCTCAATTTTAAACACAGGTTACTCTCTTGTTCTTCTAATTCATCGTTCATAAACATGGTGGGTTTTGTAGCATATTTTAACAATATTTTATTAAATTGTTGTTGAGCATCGGTATGTTTACAATTTAAAATTTTTGCCAATTGCTTTGATGTTTTTAGCACTTTTTCATAATTTATTCCAAAAATAACCACATTTTTCATAATCACTCCGCTTTGCAATTATATTGTAACAAAAAATTTTAATTTTTTCAATCTATTTTCGCAATTTCTTCGTATTTTTTCTTGACCGTTTTGTCCTTTTGAACACAATGATAATAATATTTACAATTATAACCGAATCTATAATTAAAACTATGTATCTATAATCTAAAATCAACGAGGTAATTGTATAGTCATTTGTTAGCAGAGATAAATTATACCCTTTGCCAACAACAAACAGCACATTTCCGTCAATATCTGTTCTAAGAACTTGGCTGCCAGCCTGTTTTAAATTTGTTATAGCCTCTTCAGTTGGATGTCCAAAATCTTTGCCACTGCAACTTATAACTGAATAATTTGGCGAAACTACGCTTAAAAATTCTTTACAAGATGAATATTTACTGCCATGATGTGCAACTTTTAAAATATCGCTATCTAACGCCGAGCCAAATTCTTCTATCATTTCAAGTTCAACTTCGCTAGGAATGTCTCCGGTAAACAAAAAACTTGAATTTCTATATTCAATTCTTATAACGGAACATGCATCATTTGTATCTTTATAATCTCTAATTGGGCCAAAAAATTCAATTTTATATCCATTTTGCTCAATTTTTACGCCATTTTGATTATATTTTGTGTAAAAATTGTGTTCATCTACATAATTTCTAAAATTTTTATATGTATCTGCGTATTTATAATTTTCAATTTCAACCGGCAAATATATTGTTCCAAAAGAATAATTTTGCACCAATTTTAATGCACTGCCTGTATGGTCCGCATCTGCATGAGTTAAAACTAAATAATCTATAAAATTATTTTTGTAGCCGCTTAAAACTTTTTCGTCTAAATATTTTGTTAACGTTGAGCCGCTAGATTGCGGTCCACTATCTATAAGCATTATTTTGCCGTCTGGCAAATTGATAGCCATTGCATCGCCCTGACCAACATCTATAAAATGCACCAATAAATTATTTTTGTTAGATACAATGTTAAAATGTTTAAATGCTTTTAAAACAAATGGATTTAAAAAGTTATAAAACAAACACATTGCACTAATTGCTATTGCAATAGAAAGTAAAATTATTATTTTAAATTTCTTTTGTTTTGCGTCCACTTTTTCTTCCTTAGTTTACCAATAAACAAATTTTGAATTTGAGGCATAATTTCAACAGTTGCTCTATACCCCTCTTTTATCATATCATTTTTTCCATTAATTTTCAAGGAATTAAACGCTTTTAAGTTTGGACATATAACAATATCGCTTAAATTTATTCCTTTTTGCGAATTATACGCGGTCATTATGCCGATGCTAGCACTAAACTGCTGCAATAATTTATCGCTTGTTGTGCCTTCGCCTCGCACTGAATTACAATCAATTGTTACAACAAAATCGCACCCTGCTTTTCTTAAAACATCTGCAGGAACGTTATTTACAACTCCGCCATCTATTAACGTCATATTTCTATATTTCACTGGCTCAAACACGCCTGGAATAGCGCAACTGCCTGTTATAACCTTAGATAAATCTCCATCTTTAAAATGTATTTCTTTGCCTGTTTTTAAGTCAACCGCCACCGCAAAATAAGGAATTTTTAAATTTTCCACTCTGCTAACCGGAAGAATATTTTTTATAATTTCTTGCAAATTATCTAATTTTGAAGGCAAAAATATCAACTTTGAGCGTTTAAAATCTTTATTTTTAATGCCGTATGTTAATTTGTACATATCTTCATAGCAAAAACCGCAAGCGTAAAGCGAGCCGAATAAACTCCCTGCACTTGTGCCGGCAATCATATCGAATTTAATGCCATAATCTTCAAACGCTTTAAACGCTCCAATAAAAGAAAAACCGCGTGTGCCACCACCGCTTAGGCATAAACCAACTTTATGTTTGTGTTTAAATTTATTTGTCAACTTCTGTTGTTTGCTTGCCTTCATATTTTTAATATGTGAAAAAAATGATTGTTTTATTTTATTTATTCTTTAAATTTATTTAATTTTGAATAATTTTCAATTAAATGTTTTATAATTCTTGCCTTATCTTAAAAAATATTATCAATTGCCGAATTTGTTTTGTATTATAATTCAAGGACAGTTATCTCCTTTTTAATTTTTATGAAATTTAACTAAAAACTGATATAGTTTTTATAAATTTACTAAAAACAGATATAAAAAAAGCCCACATGGGCTTTTTATTTTGTCTATTTATTTCCGCCTTTGCCTTCTTTTTCGCGAATTTTTTCAAGCATAATTTTTGTTGCTTCAATATCGCTTTCAAGGTTAGCAATTTGTTCTTCAAGAATATCGTTAGTATGTTCCAAAATAGGATATCTATCTTTATTTGCGGCAATAACTTCTTCACAATGTTGCACACTTAAACGCAAACCGTCTAACAATTCTAGTTCATTAGCAAGTTTTTGAGCCTTTTCTTTATCAATATCTACATAATTGTTTACGCCGTATAATGCAATTTTTTGTTTTGCAACAATTGTATCTTTTCTACGCAATTTGTTCTGATTTCTTTCTAATTCGTTCATAATTTTCTTTAATGGACGATACTCTTTTAAATTAATTCTGTAATCTTTTTTAGCAACTTTTAGCCTTTCTTCCAAAACTGCCAAACGATTTAAGCATTCTTCTTCTGTCATATCTACAGTGTAAACAACATTTGTTGTTGTTTTTGTTTCGCTTTCGCTTAATTTTTGGTTTAGTTCTGCAACTTGAGCTTTTAATCTTTCAATTTCTTGTTGAGCAGCCTCATTTGTAGAAGTTTCTTCATTAATTTCGGTTGATGCAACTTCTTCTGTTTCTACAGATTGTTCAACTTCTTCCGCTTGCTCAACTTCTTCTTGTTCTTCAACAACTTCAGGTTGTTCTTCTACAGCTGGTTGTTCAACAACTTCAGGTTGTTCTTCTACAGCTGGTTGTTCAACTGTTTCTTCTGTTTTTTCTTCAATTTCTTCTGCTTGATTGTTTTCAGTTTCAACAACAGTTTCGGTTGTTGCTTCGGTTGAAACAGCCTGTTCATTAGAAGTTTCACTAGAATTTTCAACCTTTTCTTCTACTAGGTTTTCAGTTTCTAATTTTTCTTCGTCATTTGCAGTTTCAGTTTCTTCTGCTTGTGCTTGATTTAAGAAATCGTCTATGCTATAAGACTCTAATTCATCGCCTATTTTTGTTTCTTCAACAATTTCAGATTTAACTTCTTCTTCAGTTTCGTTTGAAATTTCATCAAGAAGATTATCTAATTCAAAGTCGTCTTGGTCAACTTCATCTTCTTTAACTGCTTGAATTTTTTCTTCTTTAACAGCTTGAACTTTCTCTTCTTTAACAGGTTCAACTACTTTAATTTCAGGTTTAACAGCTGTTTTTTCTTCAACAAGTTGTTTTTCCATTTCCTCAGGATTAACATCTTCGTCATCTAAAAGTTTAAAGCTATCTTCCTTGTCAAATTCAGTGTTGTCAGCTAATTTTTTCTCATTTGCCAATTTTTCTTCATTAATAGCTTCAAAGTCAAACTCGTTGGTATTTTCTTGAACATTTTCTAGTTGTTTATATTGGCTATAATCTAGTAAATCATTGTTAGATGTGTTGGTTGACCTATCTTTGTCAAACACGCCCACAACCCAATAGATAATCATGCCTAAAAATCCGCCACCAACAACTACTACAATTCCAATTACTAAAATTGTAACAATTCCTAATAACAAATCCATAAATATAATCTCCTTTTTAGTTGGTTGCTACTATTATAGCACCGAACAAAAAAATTTTCAAGACCTTTTTAAAAAAAAATTCAAAAATTTTTAAAATTTTTAGTTTTTTTGCATTTTTTTAGCAAAAATTAGCGTTTTTACAAAAAATTTTGTTAAATTTTTAATTTCTTAGCCCTTTTGGATACAGATTTTTAAACTTGCCATCACTTATTTTAAACCCTCCTAACGGACAATTATTAACAATAATAACGCCATAACAATCTAAAAAATCCACAATTAAATTTTCACCTTTTAGGTATTTTTGCACTTCGGCGGCATTGAAATTAAAATTTAACACATTTTTGAACTGTTTTCCAAAAGCTGAAAAAACAAAATGACTAGGTTTAAAAACTTTATTTGTTTCTCCTAAAAGAACCCCTAAACTCCAAAAATTAACCGATTTCTTAATTAATTCCACGTTTGGCACATAATAAAGGTTTCCATTAAATTCATATTCTTTTATGTTTAAATTGGTGTTATTTTTAAAAAAATCTGTAGAAAAATTGGTCGATTTTAACTTTAGAATTGGTGCAGAATTAACAGTGTTTCCCGAATTTTTTTGCAAAACAGCAACAAACTGACCTTCTCCCCTATTATTAAAAGGATAAATCCTTACTGTTTCTTTTAGGTCTATTCCGCGTGAAAAATTTGCATCTATTGGCAGTAGTTTATAATTATGGCTAGCTAAAAATTTATTTACAACTCCTTCATTTTCCATTATAGAATAGGTGCAAGTGGAATAAATTATTTTGCCGCCAACTTTTAAGCATTTATCGGCACAATTTAAAATTTCTAATTGACGGTCGGCACACATATTTTGCAAATTTTCGTTCCAAGGTTTAATATATTCTTCCCCTCGCCTAAACATGCCTTCTCCGCTGCAAGGAGCATCTACCAAACAAATATCAAAAGTATTGCCATAAGCAGCTGATAAATTTTGTGGGCTATCATTTGTAATTATTACATTAGTTAGCCCCATGCGTTCAATGTTAGATTGCAAAATTTTGCATCGAGAAGGAACAATTTCATTGCTAACAAGCGTGCCAAAAGGCAATTTATTGGCAATTTGAATGGATTTTCCGCCAGGAGCAGCGCACATATCTAAAACAAGTTCATCTCCACGAAATTTTAACGCATTTACTGTAAACATAGCACTAGCATCTTGCACATAAAACGCACCGGCATGATGTAAAGGGTGTTTACCAAGTTTTTCGTTTACATAAAAACCGCATTTTTCATAAGGAATTTGTTGTAAACTAAACGGATTAAGGTTTTTAAACATGTTAGCATCAATTTTATTTTCATTAACAAAAATTGCCTTTTGTTCTGGCTGTGTTAAACTAGTTATAAAAGCGGAATAGTCATCTTTTAAAATTTGTTGCATTCGGCTTAAAAAAACAGGATTTAATTGCTCCATAATATTAGTTAATTCTGCGTTGATGCAGTTAGAATTGAAATCCTTTTTTACATTATTGATTTGTTTAAACTTATGTTTTTTCATTTATATATTATAGCAAATTATTTATAAAAATTAAAAAAATAAAAAAATTACTAGTTTTTGTTGATTTTTTATAAAAATTTAATTAAACTAATAAAAAAGCATAAAAGGGGACAAATATGCGAAAATTAGAAATTATAAGGCAAAAACGCAGGTTTTATATGTTTAGCGACAAAACAAAAGATGCTGTTTTGGAAGTAAACAAATTTTTTGGCAAATACACTATGGGTTTTGAAGCCAAAATTAGCAAATTGTTCACATATTATGACACGCCTGAACACGATTTGCAAAAATCGAACATAGTTTTGTTTAAAACTCACATTGGCAAAACTTGTGAATTGAATATGTCAACCGAACGCGTTAGCAGCACAAACTTATACGCTATACGATATAAAAGCAAACATTTCAGCATTCCAATAAAACCGCATGAAAGTCCGTTTAAATACAAAACCTTTTTAATTGAAAGTTTTAAATCAATGTTTATGTCATCGCTTAATTTTGACCCTGAATTTTTATTAAAGCGATTGCGACCAGCCTATTTATTAGAAACTATAAGTCGAGAATATAGAAGCACGAACATAACCGGTTTAAAAATAACTTATTCCTTTGATAGTGATAAATACACAAATTGTGAAAACAAACAAGTTGCAAAAGCAAACATTTTAACAATATATCAACATAGCAATGAGTTAACAGACGAAAGTTTTGAAGATGTTTTAGGCAAACTTGTGCATTATTGCAAAGAATTAACGCCAACAAACGAAACTAAAATTATGATAGCACGCAAAATGACACGCACAAAACCGGTAGATTTAACAAAATTAAAAAACATAAAAGATAAAAAATCAAAAACACAAAAATAAAAAGAAGAGGAATTATTCCTCTTCTTTATTTGTTTCGTTTGACGGAATGTCGGCATCTAAATATTTTCCAACCATTTCATCTTCAACCATTTCTAAGTTATTGTTCAAACGTAACCTAAATAGATAACTATTTGAACCAACTGTTTTGTAATAATATAAATAATCCCAATTGCAGTCAAAATAGGTAGTATTAAAATCTTCCACCTTTGCAATTTTAGCAATTTCTAGGTTTGAAGCGGTGTAATCTATGGTTTTAATGTAATTGTTGCCATCGTAATAAACTAAACTGCAATTTGAAAAGCCTATAAAATTAAAGCCGTCAGTATCTTCTATGGTTTTAGAAACGCAATCATTAGTCCACCATTTCCATTTTATTTCAATTTTATTGCCAGAAATGCCAATTAGCGCATCTCCATCTTGAGAAAGATAATATTTTTCTTTAATTTGAATGTTGTTCCAGCATTCAATTGCTCCAGACACCGAACTATCTACTTTACTATACATTAGGTTTGTGCCACCGCCATGTTGTTGGCTTTGAGTATAGAATAAATAGCCATTGCTAACAAATTTTAATGTTATTTCTTTTTCAAATTCAAATTCTTCATTTTCGCCGGTTATAACATTGTACCTATTAAGCAAAAATTTGTTGTTTTCGCTATCTTTTGTTGTATAGAAAATGTTTTCATGTGCGTTTGTAACATTTTCATCTGGCATAAGAACATCTGTTACATCGGTAGCAATTGTTTCTTCATTTTTGTTGCTTGCATTAACTCGCAATAAGCGGTTGTTGTCATCGTTGTTAACTTCTATGCTATCTCCGCCCTCATAAGCTAGCAAATAAGTTTCATTATTATAACAATAATAAGCATATTTTAAATTAGAGTTTGACACTTCGCTTGTATATAACTTTTCAACTTTGCCCGAGTTGTTAAGTTTAATACGATAAAAATCCACCCTTGTTTTTGCCCATTTTTCGCCATCATCGGCAACATTTCTATCGGCTTCATTTTCTTGGTTAGGGCTAGCAAAATACAAATAATCTCCAAAAATATATAGATTAGTTGCTTCAAAACCACAAAGTTTGCTGCTAATTGTTCTATAATAATCATCATTTAGCAAGCCTTCGCTATTTTGAACAAGGTTGCCGCCAGCATCAAGTTTTGCAACCATTAATGCACCAACAACATATTTATCGTTCTTTTTAACCATATCGTTAGCCGATTGATAGCCATTTACAAAGTAAATATATTCGCCCTTTTGAACTACCAACCCACCATTACTATAAGTTGTTGCATTGCTGCTAGGATAAACAAAATTATCTTTTTTGCTGCACCCCACCGCACCAAAAGCAAAAACACATAAAATAAAGCAAATTAAAAATTTAGCAAATCTTTTCATTTCTTTCTCCAACTAATAAATTTAATTTTAGCATATTAATTTATAATTGTCAATTGTTTTAAAATGTTTGTGCATATTAATAATTGTCTAAAAAGCAAAAATTTAAACAAATCTACAAAAAAGTTTAAAATTTAGCAAAAAATTATTTTTAAGTAATAATAAATACAAGTTTTTTGTCATAACCTAAAAATTTGCTTGCTATAATAGTTGTATGAAAAGCAAAACAATTATTATTTCTTCTGCCAACAATACAGGCAGAGGAATTTTAACACTATACGAAGAAGATGACCTTTTAAAATGTAAATTGCGATTGTACGGAGTTGAAAAATTAAATAAATTTGCAAAAATTGGGTTGTATAACAACAATGAAGTTTTTACAGCAAACCTATTAAATAAAGGCGGGGTTTATGAAACAAGTTTTGTTGGAAATTTTGATTTAAACAGTGATTTTTATTCTGCAATAATAAAAACGGACAACAATAACGAAGTTTTACT
Source organism: uncultured Clostridia bacterium (assembly GCA_947627545.1). Taxonomy (GTDB): domain Bacteria; phylum Bacillota; class Clostridia; order Christensenellales; family UBA1242; genus Onthoplasma. Next base: position 84,739 of record CANQWK010000001.1, read on the forward strand.
TTCGGGCGGAACTTATGCAGGATTTTATTTTAACGATTTTATAGACGAAGAAATTAATGATAAATTAAAAAATTCTAATTTGTCTATTAACGAACAAGAAGAAGCAAATTATGAAAATACAGATAATAAAAAAACGCCAACCAAAGATGAAGATTGCGAAAAGTGCGCAACTTGTAAATATAAAGAATTTTTCTACAATTCAAACTTAGAATTGTTTAATGCGAACGCAAACAATAATGAAAATGAAAATAATTTTCAATGTGAGAATCTTAATGATTTTGAATTAAAAAATAATGAAAATTTAAATACAATTTCTAACAGAATTATTAAAAATGAAGAAAATTTAAACAAAATTTCAAATAATTTAGATAAAAATGAAGAAAATTTAAGTAAAACAACAAAAATTTTAGAAAATGAAACTAACATTCCTACTAATGAAAATGAAAACAAAAAAAGCGGAATACCGTCTATTTTAGAACAAATAATTCCGCAATTTAATTACATTTTTAAAAATTATCCGGAGAATGTAGAGCTTAATAATTTAATAAACAATTCTAAATTTGTTTGCATAAATGATAATGAATATTCGCTGGGTGCAATTTATGAAAATGAACAAATAAAATACATTTGTTATGCACTAAAAAGCAAATACAACACTCCCCCACCTGACGAACTTGGGAAACATAACCAATGGCTACCATTAGATAAAGACGACCCATTAAGTGATGGCTATTATTTAGTTTTTCAAGATGCACTAGATTTAAAAATAATTGATGTTTAATAATCTTGTGTTTGCAAATAGGTTTCTCGTGATTCTTTTGTTATTTTTCCTAACTTTTTTGCAAAAATATTTAAATCTTGTTTAAAAACATCATCTAAACTTTCATCATCTAATAAATTTAATGCAAACACATAAAATTCTGCTAATTTTTCATACAAATTTTCACCATCTACTTCAAAACTTGTACTTAATAATAGTTTGTTGTTTTCAGTTATTTCTTGCACTTTTTTTGCCGTTTCTTGCATTTTTATATAATTTTTATAAAACCAAACTAAATTATCGTATTCTGGATTTAAATTTTCTAACTTTTCCAACAATTCTTCTTGAATTTTGTTGTAATCGTAAGTAGTAAATCCTCCCACAGTTTCAAGTAGTTGATTTGTTAATTTTTCAGCATCTATGTTACCATAAATTTTGTTGGAACGATTTATTTTTTCTGTAATTAAATTTTCATCTATTACCTTAGAGGTTAAATATTTCATAACAACGCAACCTCTATATGCTTTTAAAATGTCTAAATCATTTTCAAAATCATATTCGGCATACTTATTTTTAAAATTAATTGAATTTTTTATATATAAATTTTCCGTGTTTGCAAAATACATTATCCAAGCAGTTGCCGCGTAATTTACAACCTCTTTTAATGGTTTTATAGTGTTAACTTTTGCCTTTAATGTGCGCCTGGATTTATCAAATTGTTCAATCAATTGATTTTCGGCATAATTTATTGAAGTTAAAATATCATCAAGGTTCTCTTTTTTTAATTTTAAGTCTATAAACTCAGGGATTGGTTTAATTGGAGTATAATTTGAATAGAACTCTGCCGACATTTGCCTGTAAAAAGAATAAACAGCGTTAGAAAACCTTAAAAATTTTGTCCATTCCCAATAATCTAAACTAGAATTTGAAAATTTCTCTCTATTTTTAATGTAAAAATCTTCATCAAAGCAATCGGGTATGATAAACTTTACTGTTTCAGGCTTTGAAATAGGAGTTGTAACATTCTTTGCAGGTTTTTTCCAATTACTTGCAGAATAATTATTAACATCATCTCTATCGCCACCGTTGTAATAAAAATTTGCCATAATTCCCCCTTAGTAATTTCGACATATTTTAGCAAAAAATTTAAAAAAATCAACTTATTTTATTAAAATTTTGTTAAATTACGCTGTTTTTATTTAAAATTTTATATTTTTTTGCGTTTTATTTAAAAATTTTATATTTTTACTTTTTAGTATGTTTAAATTTTTGGGTTTTATTATTTCTAATTATTCAATTTGGGTTAACTTTTGGCGGACGATTTAAACTTTACAAGTTCATTAATTCTGCCGCCACCATAACACATTCCGTCTTCAGCATATAGAACAGCAAACTGTCCCACTGCTACCGCCTTTTGTTTTGTTGCAAAATTTAATTTTAATGTGGTGTGGTTTATAACCTCTACATCAACATCAATGTCTGGTTGACGATATCTTAGTTTTGCTTTCGCTTTAAAGTTTTCTGTTTGTTCATCGGCAATCCAATTAAATTCGGTTACATAGCAAGCGGTTGAATAAAGTGCATCATCATCTCCTGCTGTTACATATAAAATGTTCTTTTTAACATCTTTATCTACAACCGCCCACCTACCTTCATAGCCGTTTTTACCGCCTAAATTTAAACCTTTACTTTGGCCAATTGTGTAATACATAACTCCGTCATGTTCGCCAAGTTTGTTACCGTGTAAATCTAATATATCTCCTTTTTTGGCAGGAAGGTAATTTTTTAAAAAGTTTTTAAAGTTGCGTTCGCCTATAAAACATATTCCTGTGCTATCTTTTTTTTCAGCCGTAACTAAATCTAACTTTTTTGCAATTTTTCTTACTTCGGTTTTGTCTATATCGGCAAGAGGAAACAAAGTTTTGTTAAGTTGATTTTGGTTAAGTTGATTTAAAAAATATGTTTGGTCCTTTAATTTATCGTGCGATTTATACAAATACGCTTTACCATTTCTATCTACTCGCTTGCAATAATGTCCGGTTGCAATGTAATCCGCGCCTAAGCTTATTGCGTGTTGCAAAAATGGACCAAATTTAATTTCTCGGTTACATAGCACATCAGGGTTAGGCGTGTAGCCTTTTTTATATTCGTCTAGCAAATAACTAAACACTTTTTCATTATATTCTTTTGCATAATTTACCGTATAATATGGAATTCCAATTTTGTTTGCCACTCGCTTAACATCTTCAAAGTCCGCTTCGGCAGAGCAATTGCCGTTGGGGTCGGTTTCTTCCCAATTAAGCATAAAAAGACCAACAACATTATACCCCTGTTGTTTTAATAAATATGCCGCCACCGAGCTATCCACTCCGCCCGAAAGCCCCACTACAACTGTTTTTTGTTTTTCCATGTTAATTTTTTATTCCTTTTATATAAAAACTATATTATAATTTTGAAAATCAAATACTTTTTGCAAACTTTCTAATATTATAAACTGTTATTTCTGCCTTAACTTACTTATAATTTAAAACGAAATTCTACCATATAAAACTTGCTGAAAATTAAAACTAAATTAAACTCTTGGCAAACTTACTGGTATTTTAAAACTATTAAAACACACCTTTGCAATATCTATTAACCACATAAAAATTGCTATTCCCCAAACCATTACCAGCAAATAAAATATTTGATACCAATCTCCTGACAAATTTAATTTTAACACTGTGGTTATTATTGCATTTATAACTCCTACACAAAAGAAAACGCTAAAAAATATGCCCATTTTTATTCTGCCAACATAATAATAATGCGCACCTGTAAAACCTAAAAATATTGTCAACAAAACTAAAACCGATTTTTTTACATCGTTAGGACAACCTTTTCTATAAAGCACTCTATCAGTTTCGCCTTGTTTTAATGCTTCTTTAGCTTCGCCGTTTGTTGCAAGTTCAAATTTTTGATATTTAAGTTGACAATTTGGACATATTGTAATTTCTTTTGGCACTTTAAAGTTGCATCTAGGACAGCGTTTATTATTTAATTTTAACATATATTTATTATATCATATATTATTAGATTTTTCAAGTATTTTATAATTTATTACAGCGTAGCATTTTTAGTCTATTTTTAATAAACTCAACCTTAAATTTAATTTTTTATTAAACGAAACTTAATTTTTTTAATCAAACCCTTTAAAAATATTTTTAAATTATACCTTTAACTTAATTTATTAAACACAAACGTTAAAAACAAATTTTATTATTTAAAATTAAAATAAGACAAATTTTTACAAAACAAGCCAAAATAACAATCCATTTATGTTTGTTTTAATTATTTTATTGTTTTAATCTAATTGTGTATTAGGGGGAATTATGAGAAGAAAAATTAAAGGTAAATTATATTATTTAGCCAGAGACGCTAAAAGCAGAATGAGAAATTACAACAAAGGCAAATCGTTTTTTGAACAATTGCCATATGCCAAACTTTCGTTAGGCGTGCAAGAACAAGAACTTTATGAGCGAGTTAAACGCCTTTTAACTAGAGATGAAATTGTTATTAATCCTATTCAAGAATTGATAGATAAAAAATATTATAGCACTCTATCAGGCGATGCCAAACAAAAATACATATTCGATTTAACAGAAAAATATAAAGAATTAAAAACTCGTTTTGAGCGTGAGCAGCAAGAAAATATTGCAGTTGGAATTTAAAAAACATTGTTAAAATTAAAACGCATTTTAAAAAAAAGATAATTTTTATATTAAATTGCATATTTTAAATAAAAAAATGCGAGTTTTTTAACAAAAAACTGTAATTTTAAATAAAAAAAGCAATTTTGAGTATTTTTGTAAAAAAGTGTTGACTTTTGTAAAAAAATAAACTACAATAGAAAAATGTGCAGTTTATACATTCAAACAAAAGCGGAAAATGACTATGAAATTTTACAAGCAATTAAAGATTACGTTGACATAGAGTACCCTGTTATAAATGGCAGTGTGGAAGATAATGTTAAAGCAATTTGTGTTGCCAGATTATGCAAAGCGATAGGCATTAATTGTGCCTATAATTTCAAAAATACATTTTTTGATTTTTTTTCGTGCATTATGGGCGAAGTTATTGTAAACAAGTTAGGCATAAAAATTAAAATTGACAATTACAATCTTAAATATGCCAAATTTGAAGATGTAAATATTATTTACACTGCAAGTATGTTGCTAGAAAACCCTAATTTAGACGAAGCATTTATAGATGTTTATAATTTGGCAGACAAATTTAAGCATATTATAACCAAATTAAAAAAAGTTTAGCTGTTGCACTAAACTTTTTTTGCTATAATATCGCTTGTTATTGCATCAATTAGAATGCCATATGTTTGGCCATCTACTCCAATTACGCCAACATACCAATAATAACTTTTAACTTCGCTAGATGAATAATCTTTTACAATTTTCATAACCACTTCAAAGTCGGTTTTATTTTTTGCTAAATTTTGTAATTCATTGCTTAATTCAGCGTTAGCAACTTTTAAAGCAGCATCTTTATCTACTGCGAAATCTCCAACCGTATTTTCTAGTTGGCTAGAAAAACTAACTCCGTCAAAATTCAACTGAACGCTAACAACCGAATTATCATCTGCTCTTACGCCACAATCTGCTGAAAATGTGTTATCGTAACCGCTAGCTTTTAATTCGCCTGACAAAATTTGGTCATTAATTGTTAAAGTATAATTACATTGTGTTATTGCAAGTGGATTATGGTCCAGCCTTGATAAAGTTAGCACGCCGAAATCAATCATATTGTTTTTAACTCCGTCAAGAGCGTAATTTTCTTCTCTTAAACCGGTTGAAAATGTTACACAATATGTATCGTTTTGAGCAACAAACAAATTGCAGCGTTCTTCAATTACATAGTCATCTATAACGACATTTGTGGTTTTTTTGCAGGCTGTAAAAGCCAAAAGCGAAAATGCCAACATAGCAAAACATAAAATTTTCTTTTTCATAAACACCTCATATAATTTTATTAGCTTGACCCAGCAATTAGAACAATCAGTTGACAAACAAAATTAAAAATTTTAAACTATTTTTGTGAATTGTGCAATTTGTCCGCGAAAATGCAATATAAATAGAGCAAAAAACCTTGGATTTTGCGGAGTTAAAGAAAAAATTAAAATAAGTAAAGTTATGTTGCACCAGTTTGAAGAGCCTATAATAAGCGTAAACAAAGGCAGTGGTGCAATATTTTTTGCCGGTTGCAATTTGAAATGTGTTTTTTGCCAGAATTATAAAATAAGCCATAAACTAAAAGGCAAATATATAAGCATAAAAAAATTGGCTAATATCTTTAAAAAATTAGAAAAAAAGGGAGCAACAAATATCAATCTTGTTACTCCAACCCATTACACCACTCAAATTATTGACGCATTAAAAATATATAAGCCAAAAATTCCTGTTGTTTGGAACAGCAGCGGCTACGAAACACCGCAAACAATAGAAATTTTAAAAGATTTTATTGATGTTTATTTGGTGGATTTAAAATATTTTTCCAATCAACTTGCGTTAAAATATAGTAAAGCAGGCGATTATTTTGAAAACGCCAGCGCATCAATTATTCAAATGAAAAAAAATCAACCAAAAGATATTATTGAAAATGGAATTATAAAAAAAGGCATAATTATCCGCCACCTAGTTTTGCCTAGCCACACTGACGACAGCATAAAGTGTTTAAATTTTATTGAAAATAATTTAGGCACAAATACAATTGTAAGCATAATGAGCCAATATGAGCCAACATACGAAGCGGTTAATTACCCTGAAATTAATAAAAAAATAACTCCGCTTGAATATAAGCGAGTGGTGAACTACGCCATTAATTTAGGATTAAAAAATGCTTATGTTCAGGAACTTTCTAGTGCAAGTTCAATTTACACTCCAAAATTTTAAATTAGAAAACATCAAAATTTAAAAACATTAAAATTTTACTAAGTGTTAAATTTTTAATAAATGTTAAATCTTAATAATGCAGTTAAATTTAAAAAAAATTTTATTTTTACAAAAAAAATGAGCAATTTGCCCATTTTTTGTTTTTTTAATTAAGTTGAGTTTAATATTTATTAATTCTTCTTATATGCCTGCCTCCCTCAAACTCACTTTTTAAAAACATTTTAACAATTTTAATGCACGCCCTAAAGCTTGTTAATCTTGCCCCCAAAGTAAGCACATTTGCATCTTCATCTTTGCGCGCCAAAAAAGCAGAAACTGTATCCAATGCACACACTGCCCTTATGCCCTTTTGCCTATTTGCCACAATGTTTGCACCAATTCCACTGCCACAAATAAAAATGCCAATATTATCTTTACTCTTTAACACTTCGCTAGTGGCTGGAGCAATAAAATCCGGATAGTCATCTTCTTTATTAAATTCTGTCGGACCCATGTATTTATATTCAATGTTATTCTTTTTAAAAAACTGCATAAGTTTTTGTGAATAATCAAAGCCTGCATGGTCGCAAGAAATTATAATCATAGTTTCTCCTTAAAACACTGTTAATTTTTAAATTCATGCCCACATTTTTCACAAAATTTTGCATTGCCACTATTTTTTGTTTTACATTCTGGGCAGGTTTTTAGCCCTAAACCGGTTTCTTGTTTTGCACCACAATGTTCACAATATTCGGCGTGTTTTGTAATAACCCTTCCGCATTTATCACACAACCTTACATTAGCTGTGCCTTGTATGGTTGAATCTTTAACCGATTTCCAACTGTTGATTAAACTAAATGAAAGCATTAAAAAGAATATTCCAATCATGCCAATAATAAAAGCAAAAATACAAGCAATCACAATAATTACATATTTTGCCCAATGCGACATGTTTAAAACCGCATAAATTCCGCCAAAAATACTTCCGCCTGCCAACGCTAAACAGCAAACAGCAAGCAAAATGAACATAAATTTTCCATATCTGGTTGTTCTATTTGATAATAATGCCATAATTTTCTCCTATTTAAATTATTGTTTCTTTTCTATTACTTTTTTGCAAGAAAAGTAACAAAAGAAAAGTTAAAAATTTTATATTTTAATCTTATTATTTAACTTTTGTGCCGCAATGTTTACAGAATTTTGCATCTGGTGCTAGCGGCTTGCCACATTTTTTGCATACATCTGCACCAATTTCTAATTTTTCTCCGCAATTAACACAAAATTTGCTTCCTTTTGAAATTGGTTCGCCACATTTTGGACAAGACAAAGCCTGTGTTGCACCACATTCAGGACAAAATTTAGATTTCCCTGGAATTGTTGCTCCGCATTTTACGCATTGAATTGTTACAGGTTTTCGGCTATCTTTTGCTGTTGCAACCGAATTTGCAAACACTTCGCCAAGTTGTGCCCCTGCCCCTAAGCCTATGCCAAGCCCAGCAAGGTTGTTTCCACTAGGATTTTTTGCAGCATCGCCCATTGCATTTGCTGCTTTATATTGAGTGTATGTGCCAATTTTATCGCCAATAACTCCCATTTTTGTGCGTTCGTCAAGCATTTTTTCAACATCGTCTGGCAAGGACAAATTTTCAATTACAAAATTAGAAAGTTTTAAGCCAAGTGGAGCAAATTCTTCTTTGCTGTTCGCCTCCACAATTTTGCTAAGTTCTTTATAGTTCGCTGCCAAATCTAGTGCCGATAATTTACTTTCTCCTATTGCATCGGTTAAAATTTGAACCAAGGTTGATTTATATTGTGTAACTAAATCCGCAACGCGATAAACCGGGTTAGTTCCAAAACATTCTCGCATGAATTTTGTTGGGTCTTCCACCTTAAAGGCAAATGTGCCATATCCTCGCAAACGAATATGTCCAAAATCTACATCTCGCATCATAATAGGATTTTGTGTTCCCCACTTTTGACCAATAAAACGCTTTGTGTTTACAAAATAAACTTCCGCTTTTATGCGGCTTTCCCCTTTTGTTGAAAGGCTTAACATTTTAGTTAAAAACGGAATATTCTCAGTTGCCAATTTGTAAGTTCCTGGGCCAAAAACATCTGCAATTTCCCCTTTATGAACAAACACAGCAACCTGACTTTCCCTAACAACTAAGGTTGAACTATTCATAATTTCTTGCCCAGCAGGAAGAGTAAAACGATAAACAATAATATCGTTGCTAGCATCTTTCCATTCAATAACCGATAACATTTGTTTTTTTAAAAATCCCATAACAAACTCCTTAAATTAAAAATATTGTAGCATAAATAAAAACAGATTGCAAATGTTTTAATCTATAAAACATTAACAAAAAAGGAATGAATAGTCTAGTTTACTATTATTCCAATTTAAAAATTATTACCTTTATTTCATTTTATTTTCTTTATTTTTAATTTTTATATTTTTATTTATTTTGCATTAATGTTATTTTCTTTTTTATTATTTTTTAACCTTTTGTTTATTTATATCTTTTTTAACGCTTTCTTCTAAATTTTTTTGTTGAATAGGAATTTTTTTGCTATTCGTTTGCAAATTTTCTTTATTTTCTTTTGTGCTTGTTAAATTTTCTTTATTAACGTTTGTTAAATTTTCTTTATTATCATTTGAATTATTTATTGCTTTTGCTGCCTTTTTAGGACTAAACATTTGATGTAAAATTTCGTCAATTTTATCTTTAAATCTTATGCTTAAATAGAACAATATTGCAATAATAACAATTATAATTCCCCAAACAACTAATCCCCAGCCGTGAAATGGAATTATTGCTCCGCTGCCAAAGAAAACTGCACAAAAAATTCCCAAGCCTCTTGCCAAAATGTTGGTCCAAAAGAAGAATGAAAAACTCATATTTGTTAGCCCTGCAATAACGCACAAAATGTCATCTGGAAAGCATGGGAATAACATCATAAGGAAAAACAAATATTTTCCACCGCTCATTTTATCTATCCACTTTTCAGCGGTTTCTTTGCCTATCATCCAATTTAAAAATTTTCGCCCTGCTTTTCTTCCAATCCAAAACATAATTATGCTGCCAAACATAACGGCGGCATAACTCATAAAAAAGGCTTCCCACCTGCCAAAAATTATTGCTCCTGCAACGGTAACAAACAAAGATGGTATTTGAAGAATTGTGGTTTGCAAAATTTGAAAAATAATAAAAATTATAAAACTAAACGCCCCACCTTTTTCCACAATGGCACGAATTTTATCAACAGAATTTACTTTTTCCCAGCCGCCTGTTACACGCAAAATTATGTAAACAATTCCGCAAATTGCCGCCAACAAAACAATAACAAGAATTAATCTCATTATCTTGCCATGAGTGGTTTTATTGTCAAAAAGGCGTTTCAATTTTTCTTTCATATTATTATTTTATTTCAAAAAACATAAAAAATTGTTAATTTTAAATATTTTTTAAAATGTTTTGTAAATCATTTTTAACAATGCTAAAATTTTGGCATTATTTTTAATTTGTTTTATTAACTGTTTTAATTAAGTTGAAATTTAAAAAAGTGTTTCAATTTTTAAAAGATTTGTGCAGCCCAACTCTTTAGGTGTGCCACATGTAATAACAATGCTATCATTTGATTTTGCAAGGTTAAGTTTTTTAACAAGGTTATTTGCAATTTTAAACATTTCATCAGTTGAATTATAAACTTTTGAAAGCACTGGTTTTATTCCCCAACAAAGTTCAAGTTGCCTATAAACTTTTTCATTAGGAGTAACCGCCACAATTGTGCTAGCAGGTCTAAAACGACTAACCATTTTTGCTGTTTGTCCGCTTGTGGTAAACGCCACAATAAGTTTGCATTGCTTTAAAAAACTTGCATCTACTGCACTATGCGAAACAACATCGGTTATATCATTTAATTTTGTTTCACATTCTTTAAATTTAGCATAATAATTTATATGTTTTTCAGTTTCTACACACACTTTAAACATAGTTTTTACCGCTTCAATTGGATATTTCCCTGAAGCCGTTTCACCCGACAACATTACTGCGCTGCTACCGTCATAAACAGCGTTGGCAACATCGTTAATTTCCGCACGCGTTGCTCGGTTGTTTGTAATCATGCTTTCTAACATTTCAGTTGCTGTTATTGTTATTTTGCCCTTTTCTTTTGCACGTTTTATAATTGTTTTTTGAATATCTGGCAAACGTTCAATTGGAAGTTCAACGCCTAAATCTCCACGCGCCACCATTACGCCATCACTTACATCTATAATTTCATCTAGGTTTTTTACCCCCAAAGCAGACTCAATTTTAGATATAATTTTCATGTTTCCGCCGTTTGAATTTATAAAATCTTTAACCGCTAAAACATCTTGTTTGCCGTTTACAAAACTTATTGCAATTAAATCAATATCATTCTTTATTGCCCACAAAATGTCCGCTTTATCTAAATTGTTTAAATATTCTGTTTTAAAATTTACATTCGGCATAAACAAACTTTTGTTGTTAAAAATTACGCCAGAATTTACTGCCTTTGTAACAATGTCTTTGCCTTTAATTTCAACAACTTTAAAAGTTATCATTCCATCGCACGCTAAAATTTTATTGCCCACTTTAACACTTTTAACAATTTCTGGCAGATTTATGCTAACAATTTTATCACTACCCTCAATTTGACGCCCTGTAAAAACAAACTCCTGCCCACGCTTGATATTTACCGCACCGCTTTTAAAAGTTTTAACCCTTACCTCAGGGCCGCGAGTGTCTAACATAATTGGCAAAGGAATATTTAAATCCTTCCTTAATTTTAAAACATTTTTAACCAATAAATCCATATCCGGCTGTTTTGCATGCGAAAGATTAAGCCTAATTACATTAAGCCCATTTAAACACATTTTTTTCAATGTGTTATAATCAGCACAACTCGGCCCAAAGGTTGCCACAATTTTTGTTTTTTTCATTTTGTCCCCTTTTTTATTTCTAATTTTAATATATCTATTTTTCGCTTTTAATAATTATTTTTTATAGTATATCAAAATTTTTTATATTTTAAAAGTAAATTAATAATATAAAAAATAAATAAAATTACATAAAATTTTTTAAAAATATAAAAAAACAATGTAAATTTTAAACATTTTTTTAATTTTCTTTAAAAAAAACACAATTTTTATAATTTTTTTGAAAAAATATATTTATATAATTATTGCAAATCTATTGAAAATTTTTTTATTTATGATATAATTATAACATTGTTAAATAAATATAAAATATTTATTCATGCAATGCTTTACCTAATAGCGCAACGTGGGGATGACTTAGTTTCGACTGTCAAATTAATTGTTTATACGCATACCGAGCGACATCTCGATAAACATGTGTTCGTTAGCTCGAACTTAAACAAACGCTAAACAAGAAAATAAACTTGCTTACGCCGCTTAGTGCGTAGCCGCTAGTTTAAGGGTACCGATACTTTAAAGCCTAGCGTCGTTAATCGGTTAACGCTTTTAAGCATTGCCTAGTGATTAAAAGTGTACAAAATAGGCTAGTTAAAACAAAGTGTTAGCGAAGTTTGTTTTAGCAAAACTAGACACTAACTAAGTATGTAGAGTATGGGCAGTTCGTTTGTCAGGACAGGGGTGCAACTCCCCTCATCTCCACCAAATAGCACAATATATTGTGCTTTTAAAATGGCTTAATCACATAATATGGTGTATGTTGATTAGGTCAATTTTTTTTGTGAGTAGAATTTGAGTAGAATTTTGACTTGTTAAGTATATTAATATACTTATCGTCAATATCGTTATTATGCTTTGTGTAAACTTGTGAAGTTATCTTGCTGCCAATTTTATGCCCAACCCATGATTGAATTACAAATTCTGGAATTTCATTTTCTTTACATCTCGTTATAAAAGTTGCTCTTAAATCTTTTAATTTAAAATCGAATGTTAATTTTGTTTTTATTTCTTTCATTAAAAGTTGCAACTGTTTATTTGATATATCGAAAATTCTATTTTTGGCATTTTTATATTTAATTAAAATATCTTTTGTTGTTTCAAACATTGGCATTGTTCTTTTGCTTTGTTCGTTTTTAGTGCTATCAAACTCGTTATATTTGTTAAAGCCTTTGTCAATAGTTATTGTTTTTTTATCAAAATTCAAATTATCTATTGTTAAACCTAGCACTTCGCCTTTTCTTAAACCCTGGAATAAAGATATTAAAAACAAATCTCCATTTTTTAATTTACTGCTTGCGTTTATTAACTCTTGTTCTTGGTTATAAGTTAATGCGTTACTGTTTTTCTTGGTGTGTCTTGGTCTTTCAATTCTTTTTATAATATTTTTGTCAATAATCTCGTTGTCTTCGGCTTTTTGAAAAACAATTTTTAAAAGTTCATAAAGTTTTTGTTTTTGCCTTTCCGCCGACATATTATTTAAAACATTCAAAATGGTTGCTACATTTATTTGATTTAAAGGCAAATCTTTTATATCTTGCGGTATGTTCTTAAAAATTATTTTGTAATCTAAAAGAGTTGTATCTTTTACTTTGCCTATTTTGTATAATTCTAGCCATTTATTAAACCATTGATTTAAAGACATCGTTTTAATAAATGTAATTTTTTCATTAGTGCTATTGATATTTTTTAATGCTTTTTTTAATTTGTTGTAACACTCCTGCTGTGTTTTTGCACTTATGTATTGCTGTTTGCCATTACTTCTAAACCTAGTGTACCAAGTGTTACATTTTATATTTTTATGTATTGTTACTCCTCTATATTTCAATTTTAATTCCTCCATTAAAAGAGGAACATTTTTTGATTTTTGTTTTTTTAAATCTTCTTTATCTAATTTACCTTTTAAATATGCTTCATATAATTCTACTTCTACCAATATATATTTGAATTGTTCTTTTTGTTTTTTAAAAATTCATTCATTTTCATTAATTCATTAATCATTACAAACCATACCTCACTTTATCATTTTCAGAAATGGTTAATTTTTCTAATCTCATTTGGAATGATACATTATGACTTTTATCTAAATAATAGGTCAACATATTTCGTTCCTGATAAATTTCATTATCTAATCCAGGAAAAAACAATTGCCCATTTTTTAACACTTCATATTTCAATTCTAATAGCCCACTTTTAGATAAAATTTGTCCTGACGAAACAATTTTTATTCTATATTCATAATAGATTTTTAAAATATTTGAATTTGATACACATGCTCCTTTTTCTAATTTTGAAATTAAAGTTAAAGGTCTAGAAAATTCATTATTTCCATAATCAGAATTGAGTATATCAACTATTTGTCCGTCATCTCCAATAATTTTTAATATTGCAGTATTAAACATTAAATTTTCATTCATTTCCATTTGAGTAAAATAATTATAAATTATATTAATTTTTTGTTCTTTGAATTTCTCTCTTATGAACAATCCAAAACCTATTGCTGTTGTAATTACAAATAAAAATATAATAAGGCAATATATTAAATCTTTTTTTGTGGTTCTTAACATACTTTACTCCGTCAAGCCCTTTACATAGGCTTTTGTTTTAGCCAATTCAAGAGAGTCCATTTTTAAAATTTTCTTAATTAGATAAGCCTCATCTTCATTTAAAAATTTTAAATTTACAACTTCACTCTCTCTTCCAACTAATTCATCTAATGTAACATTGAAAAAATCAGCCATTTTTACTAAAACACTTATGTTTGGTTCATTTTTTCCTGCCTCATAATTAAAAAATGTAGTATGCGGCATTCCTAATTTTTTAGCCAACTCATTTTGGGACAGATTCATCTTTTGTCTTAATTCTTTGATTTTCATATAAAAAAACTCCTTTTGTTCGACATTGATAGTTTACTTAAATCGGGGACTTTATTCAAGTTTTTAAAAAATATTTTTTATAAAATTCTTAAAAGTAGGTTAAAACACTTGACATTTGTCAACAATTTGGACTATTTTAATAATAAATATTCTTGATATAAGAATATTTACGCCTTTTGTTCGACAAATAAAAGGTTAAGGGCTTGCAGCCCTTACATGTTGGCTAGTTAGACTGTGAGCAGTGCAACCCTGCAAGCCGAGTTTTAAGCTATTAAAAGGGGGTGATTAATGCGGATTTAAAGAGATAAAAAGCAGCTTGCTAATTAATTTCCTATCTAAATATAAAATTCACCCTAATGAATTTTAATTAAAAATATCCATTTTTATGGATATTTTACGCCGATAGGTTAAAGCCTACACGCAGTGCAAATCTGCAATCGGTTTAAAAAGGAGTGTTTATGATTAAAGTCTACATAAGGAGCAAAAATGACAAAAGAAGAAGTAAGTAAACAACTTTTGGAACTTCAAAAGGAATATAAAAATTTGTTTAGAGATTATTCTTTGGTTTGCAAAGAAAATGCTAATTTTAAAGAACAACTTTCTAAAAGTTCCAAAAAGAAAGATACTTTGTTGCTATCCAATCAGCAAAGCTTAACAAATTATATTTTATCGCAAGGCTACACAGTTGAAGAATGGAAAAAATGTGCTGATGAACTTTGTCAATATGGTTCAGCAAATGGTCATTTTGAAGATGATTATTTAATAAGCCTTGTAATTGGTTGGTTGTATAAGTTCTAAACAGCGTAAAGCTGTGAATATACGAGAGTTTTGCGGCTCTCCCTCCTTGTCGGTTGGGTTAAGCTCTTGTCATGTGCAAATCATGAAACCGACAAAATAACACTTCTTTGTGGAGGGGCTACCCTCTTGCAAGCGAGGGCATTTGCCCTTCGTGGTGGTTGGAATTAGCCTATTGAGTGCAAATCTCAAAACCGCCTAAAAGGAGATTTAGTGTTTGCAAAAAGAATGTCGATTTTGCAAGTTTACTATTTACAACTCTTGGGAAATTGAGGGGTTTAGTGATTATTACTCTTTTGTTAAAAAGAGAGATAAATTACTAAAAGAAGGAACAATTTTAACATATTTAATTAATTCAAAAGAAGGCAAAGATTATTTTGTTGAAAAAATTTCATTTAAGTCAAGAATGAAAGAACTGCAATCAAAACACATTGGCTTCTATCCTTTTGTTTTAATTGAAGGTAATACAAAATATGTCCCTTATAGTTCAATTCTCAAAGATAAAAATTTAAAGCAAAAATATGCTTAAAGTAAACTAAAACACAAAGAAGTGAGTATGAAAAAAAGACGAAGTTTCATCTTTTACGCATCTTATTATGATGCAATTTGCGACTTGCCAGAAGAAATGCAAGGTCGCATGTACAAAATTATTGTTGATTATGCTATGTCCAAAGAAGAGCCTTCAGAAAAAAAGTTACAGGGTGTTTTGAAAAGTTATTTTAAACTTATAAAACCAAACATAGATGCAGGCATAAGAAGGTATGAAAATGGTTTGAAAGGTGGTGCACCAAAAGGCAATAAAAATGCACAAAAAAACACTGATGAAAAAACAACTAAAAAACAACCTAACACACAAGTTGAAAAACAACCTCAAAACAACCTAAAACCGACTAAAAAACAATTGCATAAAGACTTGGAAACTGAAAACCGCTTAAAAATTGACGAAAATCAGCAAAAAAACAACCTAGAAACAACCAAGAAACAACCTAAAAACAACCTAAAAACAAGCAAAATTCAACCTAAAAACAACCTAGAAACAACCGAAAAACAACCTGATATATATCTTGATATAATCAAAGAACAAGAACTAGAACAAGAACTAGAACAAGAGCAAGATATTGTTTATTCTAACGAACAAACAAATGTTCGTGCGATGGTTGAGGATTGGCTAGAAATTTTGTTTATGAGATTACATAACCTGAATGCTGAACAATATCTTGATAATTCAATTACTGAACGCATTAGGCAGATGTTTTTAAAGGTTGCAAATGAACCAAATTGGAATATTGACAAATCTACATTGCCAAATTACAAAATTCTAGAAAAATTTGTTGATTTATTTAGAGGCGAGCCAAAAGTTGTGCAAGATATGTTTTACAAAACTTTTGAGGTTATAGACGGCAAATCAAACATAGCAAACAAATTAAAATATGCTGTTGGCGTATTTTATAACAAATCTTGTGGGTTCTAAAAGGAGGTAGTAATGAATTATAAGGCTAAAAAATTCTTTTTATGGCTATTGTGTGTTGTGTTGGTTGCTGCAATTTCTGTAATACTAATCAATTCACTTATAGCCAACATTCACAATGTTTCAATGTTGCAAGAATGGAAGAGTTTCGGCTCGGACATGGCAAAATTCGGCAAAGTGTGTGCTAAATTCTTCACAAATTTTGGCAACGGAATTGCTAATTTCTTTAAAAAAATTTTTAAAAAATAGAGGACGATTATGAAAGTATTATTAATTATTATAGGCATAGTTCTAATTGCAATCTTTACAGGCACATGGATATTTAACGGCGGTGCTTGGATATTTGATTTATTTGCAAAAGGTTTTAAATTTATGGCAAAAATCTTTGACTTCTTCGGTTGGAATAAAGGAATTGTTTAGGAGGAGAATATGAGTGATTTAAACAAACCACAAAAAATTTTAATGATTCTTATGTACATTTTAGGCGGTTTAAGCCTACTTGTTGGTTCGTTCGTCATTTACAATTTAGTAAATTTTGCAAAACCGCAAACATTGGGTGTAACGTATGCTTCAACCTTAAACAGTTCTTCAGGGAAAGAGCCAATTTGTACAGTTAACATTTGGAGTAATGAAAACAACAATGGGCAACAAATGTATGAAATACTTTGGAACTCATATACCGATGCTGACGGTCAAGGAATTAAAGGCTTTGGAATGCAAGTTGTTGGTGATTATGTAGTAATAAATGCTGCAGATATTTATGGCGACCGTGATGAAGATTATTGGGAAAAATTAGGAAAAGCAACTGAGTTTAAAAATGGTTTTAGTAAAGAAGGTACGCTAGCCTATGGAGATTGGTATTTTTACAACACTGACGATTTAGGCGAATCTTCATATATGTTGCCATTTGATAAAATAGGCAACAATCTTTACATAAGCATTGAAGATAAGTTTTATCAAATTAGGCTTACAAACTACACTTATAACGTAGATAAAACAGTTTGGTTGTTTTGGAACAAACGAGAGGAACATTCAGCATCTCAAACATTTTTTGAATTGACAGATTTTGTTTTTCACTCTGCATTGCAGGACAGTGCAAGGCATGAAAATTCAACATATTATATAAATTTTTTAGAATGTTCCGCATTTTATGAAATTTTATATAAAGACGAAAAAGGTCAATACCATGAAATGCCTGATACAACAGATTTAAAAAATTATTTACAAGTTAAGGTAAATTATCACAAAGACGGCATAACTTCCGCTACTGATTCAATGTTCAAACAAATTGGTTATTCTACAACATGGTCATTTTTCAATAATGATAACCTAAAAAAATATTGGAATGCTTACGGCGAAATTAAAATTACCGAAAAACAAATTAATTCAATTTATAACAAAGAACGCAATTCGTACTATGTAACCATAGATGAAAAATTTGCTAAATATTTAGAAAATGCCAATATGGCGGAAATTATTGTAGATATTAATCTAGACAATTTAAATTATGACATTTACGGAATTGATTTAAAATTTTTCACATTTGATATGAAACAATTTGAAATTACTTCAACCAAAAACACCGCTGAAACATTTGTTTTATATAATTCAGGCAACACAAATATTGCTCCAACATTACATTTAGGAGGTGCAGCATAATATGACAAAAAAACATTATTTACAAATAATTCTTTGTACAAGCTTGGTTATTATTGCATCAGTTTTGTTTTCTTACTATTACAAAGAATATATAGCACCTGAAAGCTACACGATTGGCAATATTACAACTCATGATTACACCGAACTATCAATTGCCGATTATTTTAGTGAAGGAGATGTTTTATTTAGTCAAAATATAAACGCCATGTCTTTTGCAAATCAAGACGGAACGGCTACATATATTTGTAATTTTGAACCATTGCAATTTAATGGTTTAAAAAACAATTATATAATGTACGTCAATGAGCATTTAGTAAGTGATATTAAGCAACAAGCAGGTGCAATATCTGGTACTTATAAATTAAATTATTTAAATGTTGATTCTACAATTCTTTGCAGTTCAAACATTAAAATAGATTTTGCTTTTTATTCATTATCTAGCAAATTACAAATAACGTTGCCTTTTGATGAAATAAGTTATTTATATAACTATTTTAAAACAGATAATTTTATTGTAACTTTGGCTCTAAATCCATTCACTATGCAAAATAAAGATGGCGAAATTGACGAAAAATTTAAAGATGTAGAAGAAATTTCAAAACTTGTAACCGAAATTTCTACAAAAGTTGATAATTTAGAAGAACAAGTAAGTTCGCATGAAAAAAATGTTTCAAACTTATTACAATCTAACGAAGATAAAACAAACGAATTAAACCAAGCAAAAACAACAATTCAAGCGGACCAGGTTAAAAACAATGAATATAAATCTCAACTTGCTACTTTAACATCTTCAATTTTAGAGTTTGAAACTACAAATTCAAATTTGTTGGAAGCTGATAATCTTTTAAAAACAAAATTTGAAGAACAAAAAACAAAAGTTTCTTCTTTAACAACTAAAAATAACGAATTGGAAACAAGATTAAATGATTTAATAACTTTAATTGAAAATTATTCATTTGAAGATGAAAAAATAACAATTACTTTTATGCTTAACGAAAAGGTTTATAAAATTGTTTCTATAACTCAAAATTCAACAACAAGTGTAGATAATCCGCCTGAAAATGACGAATACCAATTTAATTATTGGGAAGTTGACGGCTCAAAAATAGAGTTAAGTTCCTACACATTCACAAAAAATACTATTGTAACAGCCAACATTACAAAGAAAATAACAGTTAATTATTATGCAAATGATAATTTACTTGAAACAAAAAAATGTTTAGCTGGAACTTTAACTTATTTTCCTAATACTCCAACAATACATTTAAAAAAGTTTAAAGGTTGGTCGGTTGACAAACAAAACGTTTTAAATGATTTTAACTTTAACAATGATATTTCGTTGTATGCGGTATATGAATATGCAATTGACGGCAATTACACAGTTACACTCCCTCATACTTATGCAAGTGGTTTACATTTCAGCTGTACAATAACATTTAATATTTCTAATGGAAAAATTGGCAATGTAAAATTTGTAGCTATACCGGCTGAATATCCACTACTTCAATATTCTTTTACCGATAATAATTATTCTGATATTGTACAGTTTACTTACAATGATAACTTGTCAATCGTAGCATTTTACACATTAAATGGAAAAGAAACGCCTTTTACCGCTCAACTTATAATGAATTTTAATGATGTTATTGGTGAATGGGAACTTGAACAATACTATAACATATCGCGTGAAATTTCAGATATTGAAGGTACATACACATTTAATTTTGAGCATGTTTAACAAAATTAACAAAAATTTTTAAAAAATTAAAAAAATAAGCAAAAATTTAAAAAAATTTTAAAAATTTTAAATAAAAAATACAAATTTTTAAACAAAAGGAGAGAAAATGAAGAAAATAAAAATTGCTTTAATATCTTCTTTAATAGTTATAATTTTAACTATTCTTGCTATTTTAGGCTTTTACATAGGAGATAACTTTAAAGATATACGTTCTTGGGTACAAAATACTCCTACGGATGTTGAGGTTGAAAATAGCGAATTAGAGTTAAAATTAAAAAAGCAAGAAACGGAATATAACGAATTAATTTCGTTACGCAATTCCATACAAAAAGAATTAGATAATTTAAAACAAAATGGAAGAGAAGAAGATACTAATAAAATAATAGAATTGCAAAATCAAATTAATAATTTAAATAGCGAAATATCTACAAAAATAAGTAAAATTTCACGTTTGTATGATGTTTTAAATCGAGTTGCAACTGAAATTACAGCGGAAGATTTGGAAGGTTTAACAGAAATATCGAGTTATTTCATGTATAGTAATAAAAATTTAATTTCGTTAGAAATTCCAGAGGGAGTTACCAAGATTGGAGATTATGCTTTTTATCAATGTAGTAATTTACAGGAACTTAAATTGCCTAATTCTTTAATTTCAATAGGTAAAGAAACTTTTAGAACATGCAGTTCACTTAAAGATTTTCAATTTCCTAATAACCTACAAAGTTTAGGAGAAGAAGCATTTAATAATTGTAGAACTCTAGAAAACGTGGTTTTGCCAAATTCAATAACTAATATAGGAAATAGTTGTTTTAGTTCTTGTGTAAATTTAAAGTCTTTTACATTACCTGATACTATGTTAGAAATTCCTTTTGGTATAGTGCAAAGTTGTTCTCAATTAACCACGTTCAATTGTTCAAATAATATAACAACTATAGGAACGAATGCTTTTCATTCTTGTTCAAAACTTGAGAATTTTTATATTCCAAGCACGGTAACACAAGTACAAGCTGGTGCATTTACATTTTGTTCTAAACTTATTTTAACAATAGACTCTGAGCATGCTTATATTAATTTGGCAGGAACAGGTGCTGATAATTTAGGCGGAATATTTTGTCCTAATTTATACGAAGGTCGAATAGTAAAAGTGTTAAAAACAATTGTAGATAATGAAAGTAACGTAAACGAATTTTTAAACAATGCAGGCAAATTTACAAAAACAACAGATGAAGAAAATGATTTATATTACAAATTTGTTTCAATTTAATTTGTTTTATTGAGGTAACAAAATGATAATTCATATATCAGGCAAAACACGAAGAGGCAAAACCTCATTAGCAGTTGCTATGGTTATGGACTATTTAACAGGTGTTGATGATGAGAGATATATTAATAGTTGCAATTATATAAAAAACTTACAAAAGCAAGGATACAATGTATCTCTCCCACCTCAACATCACATTGTTAGTGCAAATATTAACATAGAAGATAAATATCCTAATGTTAAGGCCTACAAAGTAAGCGGCTTTAAACTTGGACTACCCTTGCCCGAAGATTTAGCGAAAGAAGACAAATTTAAAAATGTTCAAACTGAAAGGCTAATCCCCCACGGTGTTTATTTGTTAGACGAATGTGCTAAATACTACAAATACAAAGAACTGCCACCCTGGGTTTTACGAATGTATGAATTAAGTGGTCAATATTTTCTATTGTTTCTGCTTATATCTCACAGATATATTGGTATAAACAAAGATTTGCGAGCATTAATTGACAAATTTATCTATGTTGTTGAAAGTATGCACACATATATTGTTAATGGCAAAACCATAAAACAACGCAAATATCGTGAAGACGGTAAATTAATAAAAACTGTTTGGACTTATTATGAATTTGAAGATGAGGGAGATTTAGAACAGTTTTTACAAACTACAACAAAAGAAAAATCTAAAATTGGTAAAAAATGCACTTATACATTTAATGGAGATATAAAAAGCCATTATGACCCGTATAACTTTAAAAAAGCATTTGAAAACCACCCTAACGATTTTTCTTATTCTTCAAAAGAAGAAATAGATAATTATTTAGAGCCAAAAACATGGGCTGTTGGAGAAAAATGATATTTAAACAAGATGACGAAAACATTACCATTATTGATATGAATTTTGAAAGCATTGATGAATGCACAGAATATTTTAATAACGAATATGGCAAATTAAAAGTTGTTCTATCCAAAATTGAAGATAAGCGAGAACAAAAAAGAATAAAAAAATTTATGTTCAAATATTTGCGTAATCAAATGTTTTCTAATCTTAAATTTTTAGGAATAAAAGATAAAGAAAAATTAAAAGAAAAATTTAAAGAATTAAAAAATAAAAATAATAATCAATCCAACAATCAAAAAATAAAACCTGAAATTACAGGTCCTGCAATTACAGGGCAAATTGAAAGTGGTAATGGTGGTTTACCAACATAATTTAAATCAAAATGCTTACGAATGAATATAAAAATTTGCCTTTGTCTAATTTGTAATACAAATAGACTAGGCAAATTTATAGAAACGATGAAGCATTTTGATTTAATAAGGTAATGAAAATTGACCTTATATTAGCCGCAACTTGTTGCGGCTATTGGCTGATTTAGGTATTTAACCTACACACAATAAGAAAGGAGAAACAATGAACGAAGAACAAACAATTCATTTAATGAAACAAATGGATAAGTCCATGATAATTCAATCTTACATAAAATTAAGCCGTGAATATGAAGAATTTTTGGCTAACCATAAACAACTTATAACAATTAAAAATAATAAAATTACTGAACTTGAAAAAAAGATTGCTGAACTTTACGAACTGTTAAAAAAACTCCAACTACAAGGAGAGCAATGTTAGATATAATTTTGCTATCACTATTGATAGTTACAAGCAATTTAGCAACAGTAGTGTTTATTTGCAAAGGAATTATTGAAAAAGACAAAAATTTTTATCTATATGCACTTCCAACGGCATTTACAACACTTGTTTCAATTGTTGGGCTAATAAAATTATTTATTTAATAAAGGAGTGAAAAATGAAAGAGAAAATTAAGGTAGATTGCAAAAATTGCATATTCTATGAACAAAAAATCAAAGAAAAAAACCAACGCATAGCGGAACTTGAAGAAGAAAATTCAAAAATGAAAAAAAAGTTGGAGAACCCACACGATGTTTGGGTTGAAAATAACACATTGACTGAAATAAATAATTGGCAAAATGGCGAAATTTCCAGGTTACACGAACAGTTGAAAAATGCTATTGTGCCTAAATTAAGAGAAGGAAATATGTATTATGCTGTTTGCAAACTATCTGCAACAAAAGAATGCCCCGTATGCAAAGGACTATATGAAAAAGAAATAGAACAAGGGAATTTTGTTGGCATGATGAAATGTTCTAATTGTAATAACGGTAAAGTGAAAGAATGTGAATACTGTATTATCCCTATAACGATTGAATCAGCCACATATTATTCAAATGGAGAAACTTGCAATGCTACGGTAAACCTAGACGAGTCAATCATAAAAGAAAAATGTACACTATCAGAAATTGGCGGTGGAGTTTGCTATGGTTATGATTGGTTCGAAGAGTGGGGTTTTCATGTCAACCACGAAAATATGATTTTTCCAACCAAAGCCGAAGCACAAAAATATTTGGAGGAACACAAATGAACAAAGAAAGTTTGATTTTGGGTAAACCATTGACAAATAAACGCAAGTGGCTTGCTAAATTAAAAGCCAAATGGACATTATATTTAGATGATGATTTAGGGTTTTTTATAAATGAAAAACCAATATCAGAAAATGCAAGTGATAAAATTAAAAAAAATCAAATTCTATGCCTTTATTTTGATGATGATTATATAGAAGGTTGCGAAATTGTTGGGAAAACATTAAAAACAGGAAAGTGTAAAATTGGTTGGAAAACATTGCAAGAATCGATAGAAGATGAGAATTTTGATATATTGGAATTTACTGAGCAATGCAAAAAACTATATTTGGAGGAATTATGCAAAACGAAACAATAAAACATTATGTATGCCTTCATTTAGGCATTTTATGTCAAAATGACATAGAAACTTATGTAACTCAATGGCTAGATGAAAAATTTGATTTAGACTTTATGGTAAGTGTTGCAGATTTTTGTTTTATCAATAGAATAACCGAGATTAAAACATTCAATGATATATTGGAAGAGCTACACAAAAGCAATATTTTAACAAAAGATGATTTTTTGAGAAATTGCAAAGATTTATCTTTTCTATCAAAATATAGGACCAAAACCATTGCAAAAAAAGAAACAACTAAAAATGAATTTCTACATAATCAATATAGTTCAGAACAAATTGCAGGGATAATGACAAACTTAGATGAGGTTGAGGTGTAATGAAAATAGCAAATAACATTAAATTAACAATGATTTGCATCTGTGCAGTAATATTTTCAATTATTAGTTATGCCCTATTGCCTTTAACTATTGATATTTTGGCAGGTAAAGATTTATTAACATTGTTTGTTGGCTTTATAATTGTTCCATTGGGCATTTGCTTTTATTTAAGCGGTGTTTTTTTCTCACTTTCATTAATAGTGTCAGGCATATTCAATAAAACTAAAATTTGGTGGATTTTAGGCATTATATTGGTTATTGCAAATATAGGTGCAATTATTTTTGCTTTTATTTAAAAATTTTATAAATTTTGTAAAAAATAACAAAAAAATTAAAAAAATGTGAAATTTCATATAAAAAAATTAACTTTTTAAAAAATTTTTACAATTTAGGAGAAAATTTGAAAACTAATAACGAGTCAATAAAACGAGATATTTTCAAATTAGATTTAATTAAAGATGCTGAACTAATTGGTCCTTATGGAATGCCTCTTTTAAAAGGTATACAAATTGATGAAGAAGTTAAAATGCTTCCTTTTAATTATATTTTTTCAACTAACCACCCTAATTTAGTTTATTTGCATTTTTATTTAGATGACTATCAATTTGAAAGAATTTGGAACTACCCTAACTATTACGCAAAAATTTTACCTTATTTCAAAGGAGTTGTTGCCCCTGATTTCAGTTTATACATTGGGCTTCCAAAAATTTTGCAAATATGGAATTGTTATCGTTCAAGAGTTCTAGCATATTTTTGGCAATCATTAGGAATTTCAGTTATACCAAATGCAACATGGTCAGATGAGGAAAGTTTTAATTGGTGCTTTGATGGTTTGCCAACAAATTCGGCTATTGCTGTAAGTTCCTTAGGCTGTATGAATAACAGCGAATCCATTTTGAACTTTTGTAAAGGTTTTAAAGAAATGGATAAAAGGCTACACCCCACAAAAATATTTTTCTATGGAATTGTGCCTGAGAGCCTAAAAGATGACAATAGAATAGTGCATATAGAAACCTTTACACAAATAAAATTTAACTTTGAGGAGGAAAACGTTTAATGGGCGGAAGAGGTAGTTTATATTTAAATTTCTATAACCCAAACCATAATAGTATGCCTAATTTAGACATAGCAAATATTATATCTACGCAAGACCAAGATAAAGATACTTTAAAAGAATATAACGGAAAAACTGAAAAATTGCGCAATAAAAAAATTTTTATCAAAGAATCAACCGATTTAATTCCAGAAAATATTTTTAAACCAAACATAAACAAAATTGACCATTTAACTAGAAAATATTTAGATTCTACGCAAATTTTAAAAAACCAAAACAAACAAATGTCTATAAGGTCAATAAAATTAAATAATTTAACAACAGCTTGTTATATTTCAAACAATCACAATTTAAATAATTTACAAATTATTTTAAATGACAAAATTAAACACACAAAAAAATCTTCACTCGAAACCAATGTTCAAAAAATTATAGATAGAGGTTATTGGGTTAAAACTGATAAAAAAGAATTGGTTAACCAAGCAATAACACACGAATTTGGTCATCATATTCAACGAGTACTAATGGAATTAGACAAAACAACTTCTAGCGGTCGAGAAAGATATAATAACTATTTAGAAGATGTAAAAAAAGCCAAAACAAAAAGTCAAATCAAAAACTTAGGAAATAAGTTTTTTGAAGATTATGCAACAGAATATTTTAAAGCAATTCAAAGAATTGAACGAAAAGAATTTAATCATATAACTACACACGATGAATTAAGTGGTTATAGTACAGAAAGTAATTCAGAAGCATTTGCGGAACTATTTGCAAAAGCAAATTGCACTAAGGATAAAGACACACTATCAAAGTCAATGGATTTATTTTTAAGTAAAAAAATGAAAGTTGCAGCAAGAAGTAATTAAACATTGACAAATAAAAAATATTTGATATAATAAAAAAAGGAGTTAATTATGTTATTAGATATGCCCTATTTTATGGAAAATAAAGATTGGTTTTATCGTATTAAAAATGAAGAAACAGGAACTTATAAATATTTTTTAACAGTTTTAGGCAAAAGTATTCCAGAAGTTGTTAAAAGTTATGAAGAACATCAAAAACAACTAAATGAGCCTGATATGGTTTTTATTTACAATTCACTTAAAGATGCAGAAGAATCAATACGCAATGATTTAAAAGCAAAGGGATTAGCTGAAAATGAAATTGAAAAACAAGTAAGTGAATGGAAAGAAAGAATTAGTAAATAAAAAAACTAGCATTTTGCTAGTTTAAAAAATCAAAAAATGTTCCTTGAATTTTTGTTAAATTTTGAGTAGAATTTGAGTAGAATTTTTTGCAATATATCTATTTTATAGGTGGTTTTTGAGTGTTGAGTTATGGTGCAACTCCCCTCATCTCCACCAAACAAAAAAAGCAGTCGTACGGCTGCTTTATTTATATTCAAATTCTAAGTCGGTTTTGCGGAGGTAGATTTCGCCTTGTGGAATATCTAGCATAGACTTTGGCGTGGATTTGCGCGCATAGCAATAGTTACAGTTGTGGCGGCAGGTATCGTATCTACCAATATCAATTGCTGGCATGCAACCGCAATATTTACGCTGGCCATCAATTTTGTTGTTTTTGCGTTTTACAATTATACCGTCATTTTTAAATTTTTCAGTTAAAAGTTGTTCAAAAATCTCGCCATCTATGCACTTGCTTGGCAAAATATTGTATTTACTCCAATCTCCACTTTCCGCGCATGCTTCAATTTGTATGCCATTTTTGCTTGCAATTTGCGAAAATTTTGCTAAAATTTCATGTTTTTGTGTTAAATTTGGTGCAAAAACGGTTTTTGAACAGCCTTTATAACTTTCAATTACAAAACTTATTTTGCAATGTTTTGTATAATTTTTTAGTTGCTCGCATAAATATGTAAATTGTTTGATGTGCCAATTTACATCAATTCCATCCGTCAACAGAATTGGGTCATAACGCCAAATTACAGGGCAAAATTTTGTTAATTCTTTAAAAGTTTCGATTCGCTCATTTAGTGTTGGCAATCCGCCTTCAATATTTTGCGGATAAGCGTTTAAGGTGAACAAAAAATAATATTTATAATCTTTAAGTTTGCTGAGTTTATTTAACATCGGTTTTGGATTTTTTGACCAAAACACAATGCCCTCAACATTGCCTTCTGTTTCAATTTTTTTATCGCCCAACAAATTGTATTCCACGCTTTTAATTTTTAGTGGTTTTAGTTCAATTTTTGCAATTTTGCTTGGGTTGATTGGATTAGGCACAAGCACAAATCCGTCTGTCAACCTATCAAAAAACCAATCGCTATAAAACGCTGGTATATCTGTTCGCCTAGAAACGCTTAAAATCATCATCTTACTCCATAAACTATTATACCTCTTCCGTCCAAAATGTCAAACTTTTTAAACTTAAAAGCCGGCTTTAATTTGTTTATTAATTTATCTATAAAATCTTGTTCTTCTTTTGGCATGTGATAATTGCTGTTAATCGTATAATCGCAAATTAAATAAAAACTATCCTGATGTCGTAAAGCATCAACCAATTCTTTCTCCAAATTAGAATTGTTAGAAATTGTAAATAAAGAGTTGAAGAAACAAACGACTAAGTTTTGGTGTTTGCCTTGTAACATATATGTTCCAACATCATATTTTATGGTTTTGGGTAATTTGGGTTCAAAATTTTTATAAGCATCAGTTTTTTTTATAGCCCAATCGCAATCATCAATACCCCAATATTTGACATTCCCAAAAACTTCACTTGCACCAATGTAATCCAAACCAAGCCCACAGCCGAAAGAAAAGATAGTTGGTATCTTAGTGCCAATATGCTTTTTCAATTCGGCAAAACTTTCTTTATTCTTCTCATAGTTCTTTTCTGCGTATTCTTTTAAATAATTTAAATTGGAACATAAGTTATCGTAATCCAAATGTCCGGCACAATCTTTTTTGCAATATTCACAAGATGGGAATTTGTAATTATTCCATAAATTTTCAATTTTCATACTTTCTCCTTTTATAGCCCCAATTGCACATTATGAAAAAGTTGAAGAATATTCTTCAACTTTTATCATTTTTACAAGGAACTCTCCGTCTTTATTATAACAATTCTACTTAACTTTTTAGCCAAAACATGTCAAAATAGAAGCAACTTAGAGTATTTTTGCTCCACCAAATAACACAATATATTATGCTTTTAAAATGACTTAATCACATTATATTGTATATGTTGATTAGGTCAATTTTTTTTGTGAGTAGAATATGAGTAGAATTTTTACTGTGAAATGGACAATTTTTATCTACGAAATTATTGAAAAATAATAAAAACAGCCAAGAACAATTATTTCTTAGCCGTTATACTATCCAAATTTATTATAAATTTAAGACCTTAATCCTCCTCCACCTGTCCCTATTTTTGAATATCCACTTTCCCAACCTGTCATGCCCTTTATACTAATCGCTTTAGGAGGTTGCAAATTTTTATTTTTTTCGCAACAAATTTTTTCAAAAGGACACGATTTTATATGATAAGTATTACAAAATTCTATACCATTTAAAGCTTCACATCCTTCTTTATTAGAACATGGTAACACTCGTTTTACCAACACAAGATTACCGTTACATTTACCACATTTCTTATTTAAACGATTACATATAAATTCCTGATTGCAATGTTCACATTTAAAAATGCATAAATTTTCCTTACAAATTTGTTTACCAACAACATTATAAATAAAATAATCTATTAAGCATGGACTAGGCAAAACATCGTTAGGATACTTTTCTTTCCATTTTTCCCAAACCATTCTCCATGCCTCAGCATTCTTTTTTTCTATATAAGAATATTGATAATCAAATATGTCCATAAAACTAGACAAAAGTGGAATTTTAGGTTCTAAGATTCCTGTTCGCAATGCAACCTTAATAGTGTTAATATCACTTGCAACATCAATTTTGTCAAAATTTTTAACATCTTTCCATATTCCTAAAACAACCATATCTCTAATAAACATATCTGTTTTTTTATTGCCATATCCAGCGCCTAGATAACTTGTTAGTGTTTGACGAAATTCATAAACATCATTGTTAAAAACATCTTTAATCATATTATAAGGAGTGGTGTTATGTTCTATTAAAAAATCACACACATTTTTTGCATATTTAATTCGTTTGTCAGTTTGAGATAATTTTCCTAAATTGATATTCTTTACATATGCTGCTGGATCTTTTTGTATGTTTCCAATTTCAAAAACACTTTTATCTTTATTAAAGATATCGACAAAATCTTTAAAATTCCTAGAACCATTAAAATCTTGATTTGCAGTTAAAAACCTAATATTACAAACATCTTCTACCGATAAACCATAAGTATTCCAAACTTGTTTGAAAGCTTCTCCTTTGGTGATTATATAAACTT
Source organism: uncultured Clostridia bacterium (assembly GCA_947627545.1). Lineage (GTDB taxonomy): Bacteria > Bacillota > Clostridia > Christensenellales > UBA1242 > Onthoplasma. The sequence goes on from CANQWK010000001.1 coordinate 114,776, forward strand.
TATGCAAAGCTTCAGCAACTTCTTCACATTTTTCCTCGTTTAATATTTCTTTCCCTAATATATTTTCATGATTTTTAAGCCAATATTTATGAAATTCAGAAAAATAAATCTCATCACTTTTGTTGTTGATAAATTGTTTATCTTTATATGCAAATAAAAAATTATTTATCTCTATAATTATTTGTCTTGCATTTTCCGTTGAAAAATTTGATGTTGTAGAATATTTTTTAATGTTATTTATAAATGAAGTTAATTCATCCATATTATTTTCCCCTTTTGTAATTTCGCACTACTATTTCAGTTATATCTCCTCGTTTGCTTGCTTGGCAGTTTATCATTCTTTTTGCGTAAACTCTATCAACTTCAAAAATAGAATATAAATCATCAAAGAAATTATCATTTTTATTGGCATTTTTAGGATCTGAATTAGATAGCATCAATAAGCAATTTCTTCTGTTTAATTCTTTAAATTTATTCGCCAATGCCACTTGATCATCATCGTTAAAACCACTCTTGTCATAATTTACAAATGAATTATTTTCAACAAGCGGTCTATATGGTGGGTCAAAGTAAACAAAGGTTTTATCGTTTGCATTTGGCAAAACTTCTTCATAAGAGCCATAGGAGATTTCAACTTTTTGCAATAATTTACTACATAATTCAAGATTATGAGCATCGCAAATTAACGGATTCTTATATTTCCCATGAGGTACATTGAATTTGCCATCTTTATTAACCCTATAAAGCCCATTAAAGCAAGTTTTATTTAAAAATATAAAGTCGGCACATTTTTCATAATCTTCATGACCATTAAGTTTAATTTGATTATATCTATTCCTAACTTTATAGTAATAATCCGCCCTATTGGCTGTCGCCAAGTATTCTTTTTCTAAACTTTCAAGTTGTTTTATAACATTTTTAACATTTACTTTAATACATCTATAACAATTAATAAGTTCTTTGTTTATGTCGTTGATAAATGCTTTTTTGATATTGTAATTTTGTAAGATGTGAAAAAGCACCGCTCCACCGCCGACAAATGGTTCAATATATATATCAATTCCACCATTTTTCAGTTCTTGCGGAAACATATTATCAAAAGTGTTAATAAGCTGGCCTTTGCCACCTGCCCATTTTAAAAATGGCTTTGCAACATCTTTACACATACTCATGCTTATTTTATCACTTATCCATATAAAAAGCAACGAAATTATTATACGCTTGCCTATACTTGCTTAATTTTTCTATATATGTTATAATAAAAGTATGCTCATGGCATACTTTAATTTTGTTTCGACTTAGAGAACCTTTTCTCTACCAAATAAAAATACCACAAATCCACCAAAAAGGTGGTTTTTATTTATTTTATTTTTCTATCAAGTTCCCTGCGTTTTATAGTTTCACGTTTGACGCGAAGTTGGCGTTTAAGTTTGGTTTCAGTTAATTACTTTTTTACGGCTCGGTCTAATTCTCTTCGTTTTATAGTCTCGCGTTTATCGTAAAGTTTTTTGCCTCGTGCAAGTGCAATTTCAACTTTAACATTGCTGCCGCTAAAATATGCTTTGGTTGGAACAAGTGTTAAATGTTCAGTTTCTATTTTTTTTCTTAATTTTTCAATTTCGTCTGCGTGCAAAAGCAATTTACGTTCTCGCCTAGTGTTGTCCGCCATTCTGCCTGCGTTAAATGAATTTTCATATTCTTTTATATAACTGTTCCTTAAAAAACATTCGCCTTTTTTTATAAAAGCGTAGCAATCCACAATTGAAAAATGACCAGCACGCACCGATTTAATTTCGTCACCTGTTAGCACAATGCCCGCCTCATAAGTTTGTAAAATTTCATATTCAAATTTTGCCCGCCTATTTTCCGCCACCAATTTTTGTTTTTCCATATGTTTCCTTTATTTTCCTTTTTTTGTTTTTTATTTTTATTTATTTTTCTTATTTTATTCTTGTTGTTTTATTTCCTTATTATTTTCCTAAAAACATTATAGCACAAAAAATTTTTATTTCAACACAGACTTAACATATTTAAGGTTTTATAAAAAATAACAACCTAATGCCGATGCTAAAAAGTCCAATAAAATTAAATAAATATTCAATGAGGTTTTTATTAAATAAAAAAGCCCAAAGGGCTTAATATTTTCTATTAATCATTCTATTGATATTCATAAAATTAATCGCATTTAATGAATTTTTATATTTTTTATAAGACGCAAAAAGCAAAAATGTTGCCGCTGCAAAATAGAAAAAAATATCATCATTAACATCTTTATATAAATTAAGTCTCGCAATGCCCAAGTTGCTTTTTTTGTTTAACAAATCCCATTCAATGTCGGCAATCATATTTTTAAAATCGATATAATCAGTTTCTTTTAAGCCATCTATGTATGACTTTTCAAAAATGCCTATAAATGGACTTTCGACTTCTTCATTAATCACCAAATGATAATTTGTTAAATTTTTGTCAAGAAAAATCTCAAAATTTTTGCTTAGCACAATGTCGCACAATTTGTTATCGTTTTTATCAAACAATTTCATAATGTCAGGGTCGGTTTTTGAATATTTAATATAATAATCTTCGTTTAACATAAACTTGCTATGCTCATAGTTAAATTGATAGACTTCATCATCAAAAGATGCACTGGTTAAAAGCACATCTTTGTAATCGTTGGTCAAAGCGTTTGTGATAAAATAGCCACCCAACGCATCGTCATCTTCAACAAGGTTTAAATTTGACCCTTCAAAATTATATTCCTGCCACCTTTGCAAATGTTTTGAAAACATCTTTTCAATTTTTTTCCACTTTTTTGTGCAATATCTAAAAATTGAAATTGCAATTTTGGCGTCCGCAATATCTTCGCATCGATTTAAGGTTTTGGTAAACGTTTGTTCAAATTCATCTTCTGTTATTCCATTTTTGGCGTCAATGCCCAACTCGTCAAAATAAGCTCTTATGGTTTCAATAAATTTTCTAGTTATCATATTTTCCCTCCCCTTATCTTTTTTTGCGTTTTGATTTTTTGTTTTGTTTTAATTTGTAAAATTGTTTTGCACTGTTTTTATTTTTTGAACTTAATTTTTTACTTTTTGTTGAAAAATTTTTAGAATTTTTCGTTTTTGAGCCTGAATTTTCAAATTCTTTTGAATTTTTACCCTTATTTTTTGAATTTTTTAAATTTTTATTTTTATTTATAATAACATTTAAATTTGATTTTTCTACCCCTGCAAGTTCAAAATCTATTTGGCGAAGTTGAATATTTACATTGGCAACAATCACTCGCAAACTATCTCCAATTGTAAAAACATGGTGTTTACCTTTCATGCTCATAGATAAATCATCGTAAACATATTCGTCCATTGGCAAATCGTTTGGTCTAATCATACCCTCTATGCCGTTTTCAAGTTCAACAAAAATGCCAAATTCTTGTACACTGGAAATTATGCCTTCAAATTCTTCTCCTAAAAACTTTTGCATGTAAAGTGCTTTTTTATAATCGTCAACTGCACGCTCGGCTTCATCTGCAGTTTTTTCCGTTTCGCTGCTTTGAATTGACGCTCGCTCTACAATAGGCGTAAAATGAATTTTAATTTCTTGTTTAGGCACTCCGCTTAACTGTGCTTTTAAAATTCTATGAATTAATAAATCTGGATAACGCCTTATTGGACTTGTAAAATGACAATAATAAGGTAATGCCAAACCGAAATGCCCCAAACATGTTGGTGCGTAGCGAGCTTTCATCATCGAGCGTAAAATTAAATATGTTAATATTTTCTCTTTTGAACTGCCTTCAATTTTTTTAACAATTTGTTGATAAGCCACTGGCACATCTCCATTTATTTTAAGCTGATTTGAAACGCCCATGCTGGCAAGCATATCGCTTAATTTGGCAACTTTTTCCGCATCTGGTTTTTCATGAACTCTATAAACAAAGGGTAAATTTTGACCTATTTTTGCAACGCATTCGTTTGCTTTAACCATAAGGCTTTCTATAATCTCGTGAGCTTCGTCCTGCACTCGATTTTCAATTGAAACAATTTCGCCTGCCTTGTTTTCTAGAATAAAAGGTTCAGGCAAATTAAACCTTATTTCGCCTAATTTGGCACGCTCGTCTTTAAACGCTTGTGCAATTTGACGATATAGCAAAATGTCATTATACACATCATCATATTTTTCAATTAAAAATTTGTCGCCCTGCAAAATTTTTGCAATTTCGGTGTAGGTCATGCGGTGCCTACTTTTAATTATGCTTTCTAGCAAGTTTGCCGAAATAACTTTAAAGTTTTTGTCTAAGGCAAGTTTTACCGAAAGTGTTAATCTATATTCGCCCTCTTTTAGCGAGCAAATTTCATTAGATAACTGTTTTGGTAACATTGGTATAACTTGATTAGGAAAATATACACTTGTGCCGCGCTTAAAGGCTTCTTTATCTAAGGCACTATCTTCTTTCACATAATGACTAACATCGGCAATATGAACATACAAATTAAATCCTTCGCCCCTAGTTTCAATTGAAAGAGCATCGTCAAAATCGCGAGCATCTTCGCCATCTATTGTTATAACATTATGGTTAGTAAAATCTGCCCTATTCTTTTTGCATTTTTCATAATTTACAGTAAGGCTAATTTTGCTAGCCTCGTTTAGCGTTGCTGGGCTAAATTTTTCAATTAAATTATATGAACGAATAATTGAAAGTTGCTCTGCTTTAACATTGCCAGCCTGACCCAAAACCTCAACAATTTTTCCGTGCAGATTTTTTTCATCTAGGCTGTTTTCATCTAACTCCACCCACACTTTGTCATTGTTCTTCGCCTTGCCTGCGTCTAATTTAAAAATGCGGATTTGCGGAAGTTTTACATCGTCTGGATAAACCAAATTTTTGCTTTTGCCCTCGATGTATGTGCCAACAATGTGCGTGATGTTTCGCTTTAAAACTTTAACAACGCGAGCTTCAATTTCTTCATCTGTTTTAAGGTTTGTAATTTCAACCAAACAATCATCGCCATCAAATGCACCATTTATTGCAAAAGCAGGAATAAAAAAGTCAGGTTTGCCTTCTACCGCTGCAAAGCCATAACCCTTTTTGTTGATTGTAATTTTAGCTTTAATGTAACCTCTATCTGCCGAAATGGAAATTTTATTAGCGTTATCTAAAAACAATTCGCCACTCAAAACAAGTTTGTTAATTTCATTTTTAATTTCAGGGCAAGAAAAATTAGTTAATTTTTTTATTTCTTTAACCAAATTATCTTGCGTTAAATACATGAGTTTGTTCTGCCTAATTAAATTTATAATATCCATAAAATTATTTTACCACATAAATCAAATTATGTAAAATGTTTTTTTATTTTCATTAAAATTTAAAACTCATAAAATATTCTCTAATTAACGCAAAAAATTCATAAAAAAAAGTGGCAATTGCCACTCTAAAACATATTAGGAATTTTTAACAAAACAAAATATATTACGCAAAATAAAGCAATTAAACCCAAAACAATGTAAACCATACGAGTAATTCTGCCTTCCCTAGAACCTGATTTGTTTTGAGAATAATAACTATCTTTATTGCCGGTTATAACGTTGCTAGTTTCACTTCCGCCTGTAATTTGCATAAATACAAGCACAACTAAAATTAAACAAAGCACAGCTAAAATAACCAAACATATACGCTCAAAAATTGGAAAACTTGTGCTAATCCAATTTGGAACTGTTGCTAAAATAGAATTCATATTTCCTCCACATTAAGAATTAACCAAAAGGTTATAATTAATAAAATTTTGCTAATGCAAACTTTTTAGTTTGCTAAAAAAACAAATTTCAAAAACGATTATAGCATATTGCAAAAATAATTACAAGCCTTTTAAAAAAAATTTGTTTAATTTTTTAATTAAAAACAAAAAGAGAGGCCTAAACCCCTCTTAAAATGTTTAATTTGAATAAATTGCCGTAAAGTATGTTCCCATTCTTATGGTTACGCTATCGCCTGCGTGGTAAATCTTTCCGTCTGCACTGCAATACCAACCTACAAAGTTTTGCGTGTTTTTAGGTTGTGCAAGCGTATATGTTCCGCCTTCTCTTACTTTTTTAGGCACAAATGTTGATGAGAAAACATCGTCATCGCTTGTTGAAACAATCCAATTATTGTAACTTACGCCGTTTTCTACAACCTGAGGTATTGGGCGTTCCACTTTCATGTCTATTGCCACATATTTATTAATATCTGGAATTTCACGTACTGTTTTTTGTTCGCCCAACCTTAGTCCATAATAATAGTGAGCAGGAACATCTAATTCTTCAAAAGTATAACTATCTTGCTGCCTTTCCGCAACTTTTTCTGGGTCATATTTCATATCAGGGGTAGAGCCATACATATTGCTCATACCTGTTGATGCCAAAATGCTATTTACAAACACATTCATGCTATAGCCTGTAATTAAATTGTAGTATGTTTTATGCTCAGTTTTAAGTTCTATGTTTACAATTCGTTTATTTTTAAAGGTTATATTTCCGCTTGCATCTTTAATTGCATTTCCTTTTTCTTCACCATTCAAATAAGTGTTAACGGCAAAGAAGTTATGCCCTATTTGACTGTTAGTTGCATCTACACTCTTTTCAAAGTAATTTGTATCGGTTGAATACAACCTATGTGCAACAACATTGTAGAACACCGAGCCATCGTCAAAGGTTATTTTATAATATTCTTCTGTTTGCAAAGTTTTTGTTATCCAAACCGGATAAGATGCCGCATATCTACCTGCATCGAAATCCCATACCAACAATAAATCATCATAAGTAATATCTTCAATAGGTTTTGCTTGTCCGTTTGCTAAAGTAATTAAACTACCTTCAATAAAGCATGGGTCGGAGTCGGTTGAATAATTGTAAACAAATGAAATATCTATATCTTTTCCATTTTGAACGGCATTATTGAAAATTCTTTCAACTTTTGTAGTCATGTCGGTTAAATGGCTTTTAGTTCCGCCCTCGGTTGTATATAAACTTACGCCACCAACTTTTATGCTTTCACTTTCTACCATTCTTTGTAGGCTTGTATCATCTTTATTATTTGCAACTTTTAAATTATAATTTGCATTTGCATTTTTACCAAATAGCATCATGCTATCTTCTTTATTTACACTTACATCTTTATCTTCTTCACCAGTTAATTCGCCTTTATAATACAAGGTAAAGCAATTGACATTTGAAGATGTTGATAACACAACATTATAATCGTAATATATTGTTGCTTGTACCCCATGCCCTGGCCTGCTTGTGTTAACTGCATTATGGGTTAAATGAAGTTTATTTTTTAAACTAACTTTAAACGGTGCATTTATTTTGTCTAACACTGTTTGGTTTGCACTAATAGCAATTAAATCATCATTTTTTAAATTAAATGCGTTTTCATCTACATAAACAATGCTGTTTGGTAAACTTAAAATGTAGCCACCTTGTGTAATTGCATCTGCTACTATGGCTTTAACTGAATAGCCACCACCAACTGAACTTTCAACACTAACTGTTTTTGTGCTTTCATTTGGTTCAACAACAGCAGTTAAACTAATTTGATTTATTGAATTAACAACTGCAATATCTGCATCACTAAATATTTTGTAATTTACCTGCCCACTGCTAGTTGACCTTTCGGTGTTGCTAAACACTACTTCATACTGCCCAGATGTGGAATTTAAAACAAATTTAGTTTTAGATTTAGAAATATTAATGCTTACCCATTCTCCTGTTGCTTTATCTTTTACACCTACAACTGAGGCATCTCCTCTTGGAGTTGCGTAAATTTCAATGTTTTCATTGCTTTTATAGGCTTGAACCACACCTAAATCCAAATTGCTTGTTTGAACATCATGATAAGGTTCGGCTAAATTTATATTAAATACAAAACTGCCAGAAAATTCTGCATCTTTGCCCTTATCTTTAATTTCTGCTTTTATGTAAAAATATTTTTTGTTAATTTCATCGCCATCTTCCTTATGCGGAATAACTACACCATACGAAAAAGTTTGACTTTCTCCATCTTGTAAATGCATATTACTGCTTATTTGAGAAAAATCAGTAATAGGAGCGTCCTGCGTAGTGCTATAAACATTTACATTTTTTGTTGTACCCGTAAAATACATTTCGGCGCTATAATCTACACTAGAAGGCCCATTTGTAAAGCAATATTCAAACACAGCATATTCATTTTCTTTAGTTAAATCTATGCTTGTTGCAACCGGCTTTAATGTAGCGTTTATAGTTTCATCTTCCGGCCTAAAAAGTACAGTAGTTGCACCGTCTGGTTTTCCATCTACACGCATTGCAGTGCCAACATCTTTACTACCTACATAATATTTTGCACTTGCTGAACCGTTTACATCTTTACAAATAAATGTAACCGAAATGTTACTGTTAAATGTTTGAACTTTTGCTGCAAAAATAGCAATAATTGCAACAATTGATATAACCGTAACAGCAAACATAATAGTCATTATTAATGTTGTTTTTAGTCTAGAACTCATACCCCCCCCCCAACTAAATTAAATTTTATTACTTGAATACATTTTAATAATACGAAAAAAATTAGTCAAGCCTTTTTGTTACAATATTAAAAAAAACTTATGTTATTTTCTAACATAAGTTAAAAATATTAGCACTGCTAACAACAAAACCGCCAAAAATATTAAACTGCCCTTTTCAATTCTTTTTTGCGTTCCGTTATATATTTTAAAAAATTTCATAACCAAACTAAATATTATTGCCAAAAGTACAAGCCAAACTATTGCAAAAACATATCCTGGCCAACCCTGAATAAAATTTAGCAAACGATAATAATAAGATTTTATCATAACCCTCACCAATTAAACTCATTTTAGCAAATAATTATAAGTTTGTCAAGATATTGCAATTTTTTGGTAATTTTTTTAATTTTTTTAAAAATTTCTTATTTTTTTATTTTTTACCATTTTTATTTATTTTTTCCTTAATTTTTGGCAATTTTTTTTAATATTCTTTTTAATTTTTTATTTTTTTATAATTTTTTATGATTTTTATTATATTTTTTTAATTTTTTAATAATTTTTTATTATTTATTATTTTATTTGTTTTTATATTTTTTTATTTTTATTATTCAATTATTAAACTTGTGCCTTCAAAAGATTTGTTAGGTTTAACACCCATTAAATTTACAAAGGTTGGTGCAACATCTTTAAGTCCGCCATATCTTTTCATTTTATATTCTTTGTTGCCTAAGGCTATGCAAAAAACTCGGTTAAAGGTGTGCGCCATGTTAGGCTCGCCATTTTTTGTTCGCATTTCTTCGCTGTTGCCGTGGTCGGCGGTTATAATTAAAAAGTAATTATTTTTTAATGCGTAATCACACACTTTTTTTACACATTTATCTAAAAATTCAAGAGCCTTAACTGTTGCCTCATAATTGCCTGTATGACCTATCATGTCGGGGTTGGAATAATTTATATAAATTGCATCGTAGTTTTTGTCTATTGCTTTTAAGGTTTCGGCAGTTATTTCTTCTGCTCGCATTTTTGGAGTTGTAGCAAAATTTTCCACTTTTAAACTTGGAACATGAACGCGGTCTTCATTAGGAAATGGTTGCTCTTCTCCGCCGTTAAAATAGTAAGTTACGTGTGCATATTTTGTAGATTCGCTAATTTTTATTTGTTTTAAACCTAATTTTGAAAGATGCTGGCACAAAGTGTTGTCAGCGTGCGGAGAAGGATATAATTCAATGGTGTTGGCGTTATCTACTCTAGCCATTGTTATTATTGGACAATTAAATTGTTCTAATCTTTTTGCAATTTGCCTTAACCTATCTTCTCTAAAATTAAAGATAAACATTAAATCGTTTTTTGTTGGCATTGCAATAGGATTGGTTTTTACATGTTTTGGTTTAATAAATTGGTCATCTACGCCTTCATTGTGTTGTTCGGTTAAATATTTTTCAATTTCGGCGGCAGTTATTTCGTTTTTACAATTAAACATTGCGTCTATTGCTTTATCCGTCCTATCCCAATTTTGTTCTCTATCCATTGAAAAGCCTCTGCCAGAAATGCTTGCAATTTGGCAATTTTTATAATTTTTTATAAACGATTTAACTTGTTTTAAATATTTTGCACTATCGGCTGGCGGAGTGTCCCTGCCGTCAGTTATAAGGTGAAGAAAAATGTTTTTTGCTTTGTCTTGTGCTAGTTTAATTATTTCAAAAGCATGATTAATGTTGCTATGAACATTTTTATCACTCATCATGCCAATTAAATGCAAATTTCCGCCGTTTTTTTGCAATGTTGAAAATGCACGCATAAGTTTTTTGTTATTTTTAAATGCGCCAGATTTAAAATCGTTAGTGATTTTTTTTAAGGTGGAAAGCACAATTTGACCTGAACCCATTGTCATATGCCCCACTTCGCTGCCACCCATGTCGCCTTTAAATAGGCCAACGGCCTCGCCATCGGTTTTTAAAAGTGAGTGCGATTTAGTTTTTAAACTGTGAAGAAATGGAGTGTTGGCATTTGCCACCGCATTATATTCGTTAGGCTTTCCTTCGCCGTAGCCGTCTAAAATTATTAAAATTCCTTTTTGCATGTTTGCTCCTTTTTAATATTTTGCACTTATTTTAATTTAAAATTACAATTAAAATTAATTATGTTTTTGCTAATTTAATTATAAAAACAATTTAATTAAAAAACAACTTATTTTTGATGATTAAAAAAGGCACTTTAATTTGTGCCTTTTGTTTTTATTCAAAATCTTCAATAAGTTCAACACAAGGAAGGGTTTTGCCTTGCAACACCATTAAACTTGCTCCGCCGCCGGTTGAAATGTGTGTTATTTTTTTGCTAACGCCAAGTGATTGAAGTGCCGCAACGCTATCACCTCCGCCAACAACGGTTGTGCCTTTATTTTTTGCTACATATTTGGCTATTTTGTTTGTGCCGTGCCTAAAACGTTCATATTCATAAACGCCAACAGGGCCATTCCAAATAATTGTTTTTGCCTTTTTTATAACTTTTTTAAACATTTTAATGGTTTTTTTGCCAATGTCCATTCCCTGATAATCATCTGCAAAAAAACCACTACTAAACACTTTAACTTCGCTATTTTCACTAAATTCTTTTGCACCTATATTATCTATTGGCAACAAAATTTTAACGTTCTTTTCTTTTGCCTTATCCATTATTTTTGCGGCTAATTCTAGTTTGGTGTTATCTACAACCGACATTCCAACATTGCCACCAATAGCCTTAACAAAAGTATATGCCATACCGCCACCTATTAAAATTGTGTCCACTTTATCTAACAAATTTTCAATAACCGGCAACTTGTCCGAAACCTTTGCTCCGCCTAAAATTGCAACAAATGGATGTTCTGGTTTGTTTAAAATTTTATCAAAAATTAAAAGTTCTTGTTCAACCAAAAAGCCGCAAACCGCTGGCAAAATTTTTGCAATGCCATAGGTTGAAGCATGTTTTCTATGTGCTGTTGCATACGCTTCTAACACAAAAATATCTGCCAAAGCGGCAAGTTTTTTTGCAAATGCTTCGTCATTCTTTTCTTCCTGCTTATAAAACCTAATGTTTTCAAGCATCATTATTTCGCCATCTTTTAGGTTTTTAGACATCGCCAAAGTTGATTTATCTAAAATATCCTCAGCAAAACTTATGGGCTTGTTTAACAATTGGCTTAACCTAGCAAGCACCGGACGAAGTGAAAGTTTTGGTTCAACCTGACCATTTGGCCTGCCAAGGTGCGAACATAAAATAATTTTTGCTCCGTGTTCAACTAAATAATTAATGGTTGGAATTGTTGCAACAATACGGCTATCATCTACAATTTTTAAATCAGAATTAATAGGCACATTGTAATCTACCCTAACAAAAACTCGTTTGCCTGCAACATCAATATCTCTTATTGTTTTTTTCATATATTCTCCAAATAAAAAGAATCCGCCTAATGTAATAATCTCATTTTATCACATCTCAAATTTATTTCAAAATGAATTTTGAATATTTGCAAAATTTTCTTGACAATTTTCGGTTTTGAACCAAATTTACTCCGTAATTGTCGCAAAATACATAAATTTTTCGTTTCGAACAGTGTTTCAAAATAGGTTTAATCTGTTTATTACATAATATGATTTTGTTTTTATTTTTATAATCGGTAAACTCATCGCCTACAATAAAAGACTTGTTTTTAAACACAAACTTTGCACCAATTTTAACATTTTTAAGTTCAACTTTGTTGCCACGACATAGCATAACTCTTTTAATTGTTGAATTAAATTTTTTTTCAAACACGCCAGCCACCACCACGCAGTGAAGGGCGTTTGAAAGAGCCGAAAGTTCTTTTGCAACGGCAATAAAACTTTCATTTGTGCAAATATTGTAAATTATTCCATAATTAAAAACTAAGATATTGCATTTTTTTAATTTTAAAAAGCAATTAAGATAAAAGGATTTATAACTTCCGCCTGCCACGCAAACAATTCTCATAAAGCATAGTATGAAGAAAATTATGTTTTGTTGTTTTTATTCAGCCGTAAAAACAAATTAATTCAAAATTAATTAAATATAGAAAAAAACATTTTTAATTTGATATAAAAAAAATTATTATTTAATACAAAAACTATTTTTAATTTAACATGAGAAAAATTATTATTAATTATATAAAAAAACAATTTATTTAATACAAATAAAAAACAATATAAAAATAATTATAATCTTATATAAGCAATTTTTACAAATAATTAAATGCAATCCACCCCTGCGTTTAAAACGCTTTCTATGCTTGGATTTTTAATATAATACGTAATGTTTTTTCCATTGCGGTCGCACGAAACCAAATTTAACGATTTTAAAATTTTTAATTGATGGCTTATTGTTGTTTGATTGCTATTTAAAAGCGTTGCAATTTCTCCTACGCAAAGCGGCTTTATTATTAACAAAATTATTATGCGCAGCCTAGTATCGTCGCTAAACGCATAAAAAAATGTTGTTAAATTTTTCATATTGGCTTTGCTGGGCATTAGGTTTTTTATTGCATATTCTTCTTTAAAATTTAAATTCATATAAAAATATTAGCATTTCAATATTTTATAAAAAATTAATCACATTATCTAATTTTGACGAATAAATAAGATAAAGAAAAAAATTTATATAAGGAGCAAGAAAATGAACTCAACCGCACTTTACATTTTGTTTGCAATTCTTATTTCAGTAATAGCTCAGGCAACTAACACCGATTTAGCAAACAACACCTCATTCCTTTTGCTTTTGTTGCTAGCACTTGGAGCCTATGGACAAAATAATCCAGGCCGAGATAACTGCTATGTTTATGGCCAGCAACGAAGTTTTATTTAAAAAAAAGTGCAGAATGCACTTTTTTATTTTTTGTTGGCTTTGTTTATTTTTGTATTTTTTATTTTTTAGTTTTATCTAGTTTTTTATTTAATTTAAATTGAATTTAACTATATTTTTATTTAACTTTAAGTTTTTAGTTTAACAAAATATTTTTTTAGTTTAATAATTATTTCAATTTTAATTTTAATTTTTCTTTTTTAAATATGTTTTTATTCATTATTTTTAAATTTTTATCTATAATTGGCTTAAATTCCATTTGAGATAAAATATCTTTTTGTAAATCCATGTTAGGTGCAATTTCGGTTAAAACAATTCCTTTTGGCGAAAGTTTAAACACTGCTCGTTCGGTGATATATGTTACATCTTGTTTATTTTTTATTGCATTTTTTGCCGAAAATGTTATTTGTTGAACATTTTTAACCAATTTTTTTATTTTGCCTTCATTTTCAATTTCTAAACCCTTATTTGATGTTTTTATTTGCAAGCCTGAAGAAGTAAATGTGCCTAAAAACAAAAGTTTTTTTGTGGTTTGAGTTATATTAATAAAGCCTCCAGGACCGGTAACTCGTTTGCCAAATTTGGAAACATTAACATTTCCAAATTTATCTAATTCTGCCATGCCAAGCACTGCCATATCTAGCGCTCCGCCGTCATATAAATCGAACATTGCCGCGTCTTCTATAATTGAATCGGCGTTATATGCCACGCCAAATGTAACTCCGCTTTGCGCCACTCCACCTGTAATTCCTGTTTCTATTGAAGAAGTTATTTCTTTTATGCAGCCTTCTTCGTTTAGCACGCTAGCCACAGCTTCAGGTAAGCCGATGCCAAAATTAATTAAACTGCCCTTATCTATTTCCATAGCCGCACGCCTTGCACAAATTTTTCTTTCGTTTAACTCTATTGGAGCAATGTTTTCTAACTCAATTTTGGATTTTCCCACTAAACTTGGTGTATGCTCAGGAATGTTGTATTCCTTTTTTGTTTTGTCCGGTTTTGCAACCACAACATAGTCCACCAATACAGATGGAATAAGCACATCTTTTGCTTTAAATTTGCCATATTCAACAATTTTTTCTACCTGAACAATAACAATTCCACCTGAATTGTGTGCCGCAGCAGCAAGCAAAAATTGTTCGCCAATTATAGGTTCCCATTCAAGCGAAATATTGCCTTTTGTATCGGCATAGGTGGCTTTTATTATTGCAACATCAATTTTATAAGATTTATAAAAAAGATATTCTTTATTATCTATTGTCATTAACTCTAAAATTTGTTTATCTGCCTTAGCTTTTTCGTTGGCCGCTGCACCTTCTAGCCTAGGGTCTATAAAAGTGTTTAATCCAATTGAGGTTATAACTCCTGGTTTTTTTGACGCAGTTGCACGCAATAACTGAGTATAAACTCCAAGCGGAATTGCAAATGCAGGAAATTTATTTTCACCCACCGCCACACCAAATTTTTTGCCCATGCCTAAATGTGCACAAATCGCTTTACTTACCATACCATCATTAGCAAAACAATTCATGCCAACATCATCATAAGTTAAATTGCCTGGCGAAATACCAGAAGTTACAGTAAGATTTTTTGGCAATTTTGTTTTTTCAAACCTATTTTTTAATGCTAAAAGCACGGCTTCCGGACTACCACTGCCGCCTGAGCCACTTATTCCAACAGTTTCATTTGACTTTATTAGTTCGGCTGCTTGCATTGCATTAATAATCTTCATAACCCCTCCATATGAATTTATTTTATCATTTTTTATAGAATAAATCAATTTTTACATATATTTTTAATATTTTAATTATATTTTACTTGTTTTTTTTATTTTTTTATTAACTTATTAATTTAATTTTACTTGTTTTTTTACTTGTTTTTTTACTTGTTTTTTTACTTGTTTTTTTATGCTTTAAGCAAACAAAAAAACTGCTTTAATAAGCAGTTTTTATTTATTATTTTTTATTAGTTTTCTTAGTTTGAGGTTTTGTTGTTGTTTTTGAATTTGTTTGTTTTGTAGCCTCTTTTTGAGTCCCTGTTTTAGCTTTTGTTGTTCTTGTTGCAGGTTTGGTTGTAAGGGCTGCATTTACTCTTGCAGGTTTTTGTGCTTTTGTTTCAGTTTTAGCATCAACAGTTTGCATTGTAGTGTCAGGAACAGACATAGTTTCCCCTTCTACCACAACTTTTTTCTTTCTAAGCACAAATTTATCCATTAAGAATTTAACCAATATTCCAAGCACAATAGAAACTAATGTTACAACCCAGAAAACTTCAGCCCAAGAGTAAGGAGTTTTTGGAGATTTACCTCTAATTTCAACATAGAAATAGATGAAAGGCATGTGCAACATATAAATGTAAAGTGCTGTTCCGCCCAAATAACCTATAACTTTTGCAGTAACATCATTGTTCAAAAGTTCGGTAACGAAATCTCTTTCCAACAAAGTCAAGCCAACCAAAACAATACATAGCAAGTGAACAAGCCACCTAGATAAACCACCGCCAACCTCGTTGTTAGTTATAGAATAAGCACCATCTATAATTGTTGGATTGATAGTATAAATAACTAAAATAGAAGCAACCACTAAATAAACAATTGAAAGAATAAGTTTAGTAGCGGTGTTAAATTTTAATTTTCTTAATTTTTCAACAGCGTAGTAAATTAGAACGCCGCCGCACATACCAACCAAAACAAATAGCAAGCCATTGTTAAAGCCAATAACAGCATTTGTTTCAGGGTTGCCAATTACGGCAGGGTTTGATGCGTTTTGAACACCAAAAGTTGACCAAGCAACTTGGCTAGCTCTAGTGTTGTTCCAAGCCCACCAACCACCTAAGAACACAAAGGTGAATGGAGCTACGAAACCAGCGAACACATCTTCGCTTTTGCACATAAACCAATAAATGAAATATGAGCAAATTAACAAGCCAGAAATAAACCACATTGCACCGTTTGCTTGACCATAAGCGGCACCAAAGCCGGCAGAATAAAGCCCAGTGAATTCCCACAAACCGTTAAATGTAGAATATATAGCATGAGCAAAGCTTACACCTTTAAAGATTGCAACCGAAATAATGCCAAGAATAATGCCAAGAGCTAGAACAGGTAACAATGCCTTAATTCTATCCCAAAGATATTCCCACGCTCTACCGCTTGCCTTTCTTTTAGAATATTCTGGGTTAGCTTGTAAACGCTTAAAATGTTTAACCAAGAAATATCCAGCAGTTAAGGTGAAAATAAATAAAATTTCGCCAGCGCCAGCCATCCAATTAGAAGCACTAATTCTGCCAAGCATATCACGAGGTGCTAAAATAGTGCCAATATGATAACCAACAATGGCAATAGCAAAAAAGAAACGCCAAAATTCAATAGCAATGTTTCTTTTGTTGCTTTGAGCAACAGTTTGAACAGGTTGCTCGTTTACGATTTCTTTTGTCATTTTACCCCCTTTAATCCAACTAAGAAAACCGTTAGATATAAAAATTATGTAACAATTGAAATTAATAGTCAAATATTTTTACTATTTTTTTTATTATTTTTTGTTTTTTGTTAATTTTTTTTGAATAATTTTTATATTTAGTTTTGAATAATTTATTTTTTTTAATAATATTTTTAAAAATTTTTGTTTTTTTGCTTATATTTTTGATTTTCACGTTTATTTTGCAATTATTTTTGCTTTTTTGTTTTTTGCCTATTTAAAATGTTACTTGCAAAATTAAAAAAGTTCTGTTCTACCTTTTTATTTATGCAGGCTCTTTTAACCATAACTACAAATTGGTCTTTAAACACAAAAAGAAAAATGTTTTTATTATACTTAACCGCAGTTAAATCTACTTTGTTATAACTGTTTGTTCCTATTGAATTTTCTTTAACTAAAAATGTTTCGGTTAAAATGTCGTTTTCTACACAAACTTTTACTTTTGTAACCTTGCATAAATTTGAATTAAAAAAGTATTCTTGCTGATTTTTTAAAAAATTGTTAAGTGCAATTTTGTCAATTAAAAAATAACAAGCCAACAACAAAATGCCGCACACTCCAACATACCATAACTTATTGTGAAGAATAACCGCACCTATTGAAACTAAAACGCCAATAAAAGTTAAAAATACTAACAAAATTGTAACAATGTTGGTTTTTCTTTTGTTTTTTGTTTTAAATAAAAATTTGCTTGCCTCTAAATTATCTTGAAGCGAATAATTATAAACACATTCTACCATATATTTATTTTAGCAAAAATTTTAGCATAGTCAAAATGTTTTAATAAAAAATGGAAGGTGAACTTCCACTTTTTTTAATTAATAATTTTTTAATTATAATATTAACATTTTTATATTTTAATTTTGCATTAATATTTTTATATTTTAATCTTGCATTAATATTTTTATATTTTAATTCCTATATAAATATTTTTTCAATTCTTATATAAATATTTTAATAATTTAGTTTTAAATTAGACCCATTGCAGATTTTGCCTTATTTATGGTTTCAATTGCCACCTTTTGTGCTTTTTTTGCGCCAAGTAAAGCAATATTTAAAAGTTCGTCTTTATTATTCATATAATATTCAAATTTTTCTCGTATAGGTTTAACAACGCTAATAACGGCTTCGGTTGCACGCTTTTTTAATGCACCATAACCCTGCCCATTTAACGATTTTACAACTTCTTCAATAGGCACATTTTCACAAGCGGAAATAATTGAAAGCAAATTGCTAACGCCTGGCTGATTTTGTTCATCATAAGCAATATTGTTTAAACTATCGGTTACTGCTCGCTTAATTTTTTTTGTAATTTCTTCATCGCTATCGGTTAAGAAAATTACATTGTTAGGGTCGTCATCGCTCTTGCCCATTTTAGTGGTTGGGTCTAATAGGCCTTTAATTCTTGCCCCCACTTTGCCAACCATTGCTTTTGGAACAACAAAAGTTTCGCCAAATCTATGATTAAAGCGATTGGCAATGTCTCGCGCCAATTCCACATGTTGAACTTGGTCCTCACCCACAGGCACAACATTGCTATTGTAAAGCAAAATGTCTGCTGCCATAAGCACAGGATAAGTGTAAAGTGCAGTAGATAAACTTTTTACACCCTTTGCAACTTTGTCTTTATATTGCGTCATGCGATTTGCCTCGCCCATCATTGTGTTGCAGTTTAAAAGCCACATAAGTTCGCTATGCTCTTTAACCTGAGATTGCACATAAATAACCGATTTTTTAGGGTCTAACCCGCACGCCAAAAACAAGGCAAGTTGTTGAAGAGTTCGGTCATAGACATAACTTGCAGAAAGTTCAACCGTGTGAGCGTGCAAATTTGCCACACAAAAATAGCAAGAATATTCATCTTGAAGCGGTAGCCAATTTTTAATAGCCCCCAAGTAATTACCTAAAGTTAAAATGCCGGTTGGCTTTGTTGCACTATATAAAACTTTTTTCATGCAAAAATTATAGCACAAAATAAAATTTAAAACAAGAAAATATTAAAACCATATTTCAAACATAATATTTTAAAAATTTAAGTAAAGTTTTTTAAAAATTTTTTAAAAAATGTTATTAATTTTTATTATTTTTTAATTTTACTTAACTTTTTTAAACACATAACAGCCAGCAACAAATCCTCCATAAATATAATCTCCCGACTTCCACTCCAAAATCATGAAGGTTTCATCTTGTTTTTTGTTGTTTTTATTTATAAATTTATTATAACAAATTATATAAATAAAAAAATAATTTAATGTGTTTTTGAAAATTGAAAAGGTTAAATTAAAACATATCTATTTTTATTAATAAAATGCTTTGATATAACAATTAATTTGTTATAATTATATAATGGAGGTAAAAATGAAGTTTAAATGCAAATATATAATTATGCTTTTATTTATAGTTATTTGCTTGCCATTTATTTTGGTAGGATGCAATAATAAAAGTTCAAAAGAAAAATATGATAGTAATATAGAAAATTTTACATTTAGTAAAACAGAGGATAATACTGGTTATATTGTGAATTCCTATGATGGAAACAGTGACTATGTTAAAATCCCAGAAAAATATAATAATTTACCTGTTAAAGAGATTGGAAACCGAGCTTTTTATCTACTAAAAATCTATAAAGCTATAATTCCTGACTCTATAGAAATTATTAGAGAAGATGCTTTCGGAGGTTGTTCTAATCTAGTCGAAATAAATTTACCAATAAATTTAAAAACGATAAAAGATAGAGCATTTTCAGGATGTACTAGAATTTCAAAAATAATTGTACCTGATTCAGTGATTGAAGTCGGCACGAGTGCTTTTCTCTCTTGTTTGAGGGTTAGTATAATTACTATAGGAAGAAACTCAAATTCTATTTCGTCTAGTGCTTTTTCGTCAACTGCAGCAACAACAGTTATAATTAAAAGCGAAAATGTTTTTAAAAGTCTAAATGATATAACTTCTTGTGGGTCTTTAATTGAAAACGCAACTATTATTAAAGTTCCTATCTTAATAGAAACAACAGCAACAGAATATATTCAAACTAATTATACCGAAACTATTTCTGAAGGTTACAGAGTGTTTACTAAAAACACTTAAAAATAAAAGGCTGAACATCTTAATTGATGTCAGCCTTATTTTTTTATTAACTATTAGTCAACTATGAGTCAAGTAAAATTTGAATAAAAGTACAATTTGATTTAAAATTGTTATTATATTCTTGTGGTCAAATGTGGTCAAAATGGACAGAAATAGCCAAAATTTTGACCACAAAAAAAGATGACCACATTCGCAGTCATCTTATTTATAGTGCATTTAGCCACTTTTTATTATTCAACGATTTCAGATACAACGCCTGAACCAACTGTTCTGCCGCCTTCACGAATAGCGAATTTCATACCCTTTTCAATAGCGATTGGGTGGATTAATTCAACTTCCATTGAAACATTATCGCCTGGCATAACCATTTCAACACCAGCTGGTAGTTTAATAGAACCAGTAATATCAGTTGTTCTAACATAGAATTGTGGACGATATCCGTTGAAGAATGCGGTATGACGGCCACCTTCCTCTTTCTTTAAAACATAAACTTCTGCTTTAAATTTAGTGTGAGGAGTGATTGAACCTGGTTTAGCAAGAACTTGACCTTTTTCAATTTCAGTTCTTTGAACACCACGAAGCAACAAACCAGCATTATCGCCTGAACGAGCTTCGTCAAGTGATTTTCTAAACATTTCAATACCAGTAATAACTACTTTACGGGTAGGCTTAATACCAACTAATTCAACTTCTTCGTTTAGTTTAACAACACCACGTTCTACTCTACCTGTAGCAACTGTACCACGGCCTGTGATTGTGAATACGTCTTCAACTGGCATTAAGAAAGGTTTATCAGTATCACGTTGTGGAGTTGGAATATATTCGTCAACTGCTTTCATTAAGTCTTTAATGCATTGGCAAGCAGGGTCGCTAGCGTTGCCAGCAGAAGCAGCTTCTAGTGCTTTTAATGCACTACCTTTAATGATAGGAGTTTTATCTCCTGGGAAGCCGTAAGAACTTAATAAATCACGGATTTCCATTTCAACTAATTCTAGAATTTCAGGGTCATCAACTTGGTCAGTTTTGTTCATGAACACAACGATGTAAGGAACGCCAACTTGACGAGCTAGCAAGATGTGTTCTTTTGTTTGAGGCATTGGACCATCAGTTGCAGCAACAACAAGGATAGCACCATCCATTTGAGCGGCACCTGTAATCATATTTTTAACATAGTCTGCGTGTCCTGGGCAGTCTACGTGTGCATAGTGACGAGTTTCAGTTTCATACTCTACGTGTGCAGTGTTAATTGTGATACCACGAGCCTTTTCTTCTGGGGCTTTATCAATTTCGTCGTATCTCATTTTTTGAGCTTTACCTTCGGCAGCCAAAACCATTGTGATGGCAGCGGTTAAGGTAGTTTTGCCATGGTCAACGTGGCCGATTGTACCGATGTTAACATGCGGTTTTGTTCTATCAAATTTAGCTTTTGCCATTTTTAATTATCTCCTTTAATGATATATTTTTATTTTAGAATATTTGTTAAACATAAGTCAAGCAATTTTATATAGTTTTTTTAAATTTTAAATTGACATGTTTTTATTTAATAAATATTTCAACCTATTTTGTTTTAAACAATTTATAATATTAACCTAAATTTAGATTTTATTCTAGTTTTCGGTTAATTTTTTGCGGTCGCCAATAATTTTATCGGCAACATTTCTTGGGCATTCTGCATAATGGTCAAACAACATTTGGAATGTTCCACGGCCTTGGGTTGAGCCACGAAGGTCGGTTGAATAACCAAACATTTCGCTTAATGGAACTTCGGCATGAATGATTGTGCTGCCATATTTAGTTTCTGTTCCGGTTGGAACACCACGCCTTGAAGTTAAGCCACCTAGAACTGCGCCAAGGTATTCATCTGGCACGTTAACTTCAATTTTCATTATAGGTTCAAGCAAAACAGGGTCTGCTTTTTTCATAGCCTCTTTAAATGCTAGCGAGCCTGCAATTTTAAATGCCATTTCGCTTGAGTCCACATCGTGATAAGAACCGTCAAATACGGTAACTTTAAAGTCTATTGTTTCATAGCCAGCCACAACGCCTGATTTTTTAGCTTCTCTAATGCCGGCGTCAATTGGTGGAATAAATTCTTTTGGAATAGCGCCACCAACAACTTGGCTTTCAAACACATAGCCTTTATCTCTTTCAAGCGGTTCCATTTTAATTTTACAGTGACCATATTGACCACGTCCGCCCGATTGTTTAATATATTTGCCTTCTGCTTCAACTGCTTTGCGGATTGTTTCCTTATAAGCAACTTGTGGTTTACCAACATTAACTTCTACGCCAAATTCACGCTTCATACGGTCAACCAAAATGTCTAGGTGAAGTTCGCCCATACCAGCAATAATGGTTTGACCGGTTTGCTCATTGGTGTAAGACTTAAATGTAGGGTCTTCTTCCATAAGTTTTGCAATTGCAATGCCTAGTTTTTCTTGTGCTTGTTTGTCCTTAGGCTCAATTGCTTCTTCAATAACCGGTTTCATGAATTCCATTTCTTCCAAAATAATTGGATGGTTTTCATCGCAAAGAGTGTCACCTGTGCCTGTGTTTTTTAAACCAACAACGGCACAAATGTCGCCTGCCAAAACCTCTGGAATATCAGTTCGGTTGTTTGCATGCATGTGAAGTAAACGTCCAACACGCTCTTTTTTATCTTTTGTTGAATTTAGCACATAACTGCCTGCTTCCAACTTACCGCTATAAACACGAATAAAGGTAATACGTCCAACATAAGGGTCGGTTGCAATTTTAAATGCAAGAGCTGCAAATGGCTCGTTATCACCATTGTTGCGTTCAACCTTGCTGCCGTCTGGCAATGTGCCTTTAATTGGTGGAACGTCAATTGGGCTTGGCATATAATCAACAATTGCATCTAGCAATTCTTGAATACCCTTGTTTCTAGCAGCTGTTCCGCACAAAACTGGGAACATTTGAAGTGAACAAGTGGCTTTACGAATGCCTTTTTTAATTTCGTCTATTGTAAGTTCTTCGCCTGCAAAGAATTTTTCAAGCAAGGTTTCGTCAGTTTCTGCAACCGATTCAATCATTTTTTGCCTATATTCTTTGCACATATCTAGCATATCGGCAGGGATTTCTTCTTCTCTATAATCTTTGCCTAAATCGTCATAGAAAACGTAGGCTTTCATTTTAATTAAGTCAACAATACCTTTAAAAGTGTCCGCTTCGCCAATAGGCAATTGAAGTGGAACGGCGTTTGCACCTAACACTTCTTTAATGCTGTTAACGGCCTTTAAAAAGTTAGCATCGTTAATGTCCATTTTGTTAATAAAGCACAAACGAGGAACGTTAAATTTACTTGCTTGACGCCAAACATTTTCACTTTGTGCTTGAACGCCTGCTCTTGCACTGAACAATGCAACGGCACCATCCAAAACTTTTAGTGAACGTTCAACTTCAACAGTGAAGTCCACGTGTCCTGGAGTGTCGATGATGTTAATTGTGCAGTCTTGCCATTTACAAGTGGTGCAGGCAGAAGTGATTGTTATACCACGTTCTTGCTCTTGAGCCATCCAGTCCATGGTAGCTTCGCCGTCATGAACCTCACCAATTTTATGGTTGATGCCGGTGTAAAACAAAATACGCTCGGTGGTGGTTGTTTTACCCGTATCGATGTGCGCCATAATACCAATATTTCTAACTTTTTGTAATGGAACTTGTCTTGCCATAAATTAAACCCCCTTAAATTACCAACGGAAGTGTGCAAATGCTTTGTTTGCTTCTGCTTGCCTGTGCATATCATCACGGCGTTTAATTGCACCACCAGCTTGGTTAAATGCATCTACAATTTCTGCTGAAAGTTTGTTTTCCATGCCACGCTCGTTGCGTTTTCTAGCAAACATAACCAACCAACGAATTGCAAGAGTTTGTTGACGTTCTGCACTAACTTCTAGCGGAACTTGATAGTTAGCACCACCAACACGCCTAGCCTTAGTTTCAAGTTTAGGCTTAATATTTTCTATTGCTGTTGTTAAAACATTAAGTGGTTCGTCTTTTAATTTTTCGCCAGCAATTTTCATTGCGCTGTAAACTATGGTTTGAGCTAAACCCTTTTTGCCGTCTAACATAACTTGGTTAATTAATTTTGTAACCAAAACGGAATTGTACATTGGGTCAGGCAAAACCACTCTTTTAACAGCCTGATTTCTTCTTGACATAATTTCTCCTTATTTTATTTAAATTTTTTATATTTGAAGTTGCCGATTTATTGTTCAAATTTTTAAACATTTTTTAAACATTATAAATCAATTCAAATCAAATTAAAACTTCCACTCAACTCGCACTCGAGATTAAGGGAAAGGGAAGCAATGAAGGGAAACTGTTGCCCTTCATAAAAAGTAGGCGCTGCCTATAAATGAAGTTTTGCAATTGCAAAACAATTAAAAAAAGCAAGTGGACTACTTAGGGCGTTTAGCGCCGTATTTACTTCTGCCTTGTTTGCGTTTTTGCACAGCAGCGGTATCTAACGCACCACGAATGATATGATATCTAACACCTGGAAGGTCAGGAACACGACCACCTCTAACCAAAACAACATTGTGTTCTTGCAAATTGTGACCTTCACCTGGAATATAGCAGGTAGTTTCTTTTTTATTGCTTAAACGAACACGCGCAATTTTTCTTAATGCTGAGTTAGGTTTTTTAGGTGTTGTAGTGGTAACGGTTAAACAAACTCCACGCTTTTGAGGGCATTTATCAAGTAAAATAGATTGACTTTTTTGAGTTTGTTTTTCTCTACCCTTTTTAACTAATTGATTAATAGTAGGCATTTTTCCTCCTTAAAAATTTTGCAACCACTTTGTCGTCGCAAAGCTCACTTTTGCTAATTTGCTGCATTTCATTCCGCAAATGTGTAAATAGGGACCCCTCAAAATTAATTTTTGTGGGGAGCACAGCCTGCAAGTGATTATTGAACAGAGCAAAAACTTTTGCACTGTGAAATCTCTAACTTGCAAAGGCGAGCAGTTTGCTCCTCTTCCCCACTTCGCAACTAGTGTTTGCGGGGACCCCATCACTCAAACTTTGTTTTCGTGATTTCTTAAGCTCACTTTTGCTAATTTGCTGCATTTTAATGCAAACTTTAAAAGCTTTGCCGCTCATTGCTTGCAACCAACACTTTATGCAAGACAAATGAGTTTATACAACAGTTTAAAACAAACAGCACTTTGTTCTATAACGAACTTATTATATTAAATTTAAAGTTGATTGTCAATAGTTTTTAAGCAATTTTTACAAAAAAAGATGTGTGCTAAAATTTAAGGATTTTTTAAATCTTTTCACACATCTAAATTTAAAATAAATACAATATAAAACTTTAAATTAAATCTTTTTCATAATTTATTTTATAGAATGTTGTTGAATTGTCTGTTATTTTTATTTCATCGGCAATTTCAACATCAGCAACTATCAATATTGTGTTTCCAACTGCTAAAACCGGAATTGTATCGCGCATGCGTTGTGGAATTTTTTTATCTATAAAATAATCTTTAAGTTTTTTGCTACCATTCAAGCCTAGTGGAGCAAATGTATCGCCCTCTTGCCTAAACCTCCAAATTGCGTTTTCTGGAATTTTGTTTGCATCTACAATATGTTGATGAGGTTTTGCTTCAGTTTTAACTTTGCTTGCTGTGGTGCGAATTGTTCCATAGTTTTCAATTTTTAATTTTCCGTGCCTAAACGAATATTCTCCAAAACTTTGCATTTTCTTGATGTTGCCAATTGTAATGTAATCATATTCCTTGCTTACTTTTAATTTAAATGGCAAGTTAATAATGCTTCCGTTATTGGCCTCTAGGGCGAATTCTCGAACCATGTTTATGTGTTTGCTTTCAATATCTTGAATTGCAAAGCGTTTAAACACTTTCATTAAAATGCGGTTTACAATAACTTCATCTTGATAAAAATACGCTAGCGGAACTTTAACATAATCTTTGGCATCAATAATTGTGCCTAAGTTGATTTGTTTGTTTATAAAATCATCATCTTTTGCACAGAAGGAAGAAAATTTAACAATATTTCTATCTGCTTGCCTAAATTGCCTGCGCAAAGTTGGCATAACCACATTTCTAATATAGTTGCGAGCGTAAGTGTTATCGCTGTTAGTTTCGTCCTCAACATATTCTAGGCTGTTTTCGTCTATATAAGACATAATTTCTTCCCTAGGAGTGTTAAGAAGCGGACGAATATAAATGCCGTCTCTAACAGGTTCCATTCCCCTTGCTCCAGATAAGCCTGAGCCACGCAAAATGTTAAGCAAAACTGTTTCGGCTTGGTCATATAAATGATGCGCAAGTGCAATTTTATCAACTAAACCTTTTTTAACTAAGGTTTCAAACACGCCATAACGAACTTTTCTTGCGGCCTGTTCAATTGTTAATTTTTCTTCTTTTGCAACCTTTAAACTTTCGCCTTTAAACTTGTATGCTCTAATTTTTTGGTCTTTGCAAAACTGCATAACAAAATCCACATCTAAGGCACTATTTTTTCTAATTCCATGGTCCACTGTAACCGCCACCACTTCACAATCTAAAACATTTTTTATAGAGTTTAAATAATGCAATAATGCAATGCTATCTCTTCCGCCAGAACATGCCACGCCAATAATTTCGCCTGGCTTAATCATGTTATTCTTTTTAATGTAGTCTAAAACATTTTCCATAAAAATCTCCTATAAACCAATGAACAAACTAAACTGCCAATTAGGTTTTGTTTTTATGTTTTTATTTTAGCACATAACTAAAAATTTTGCAATAGCTTTTTAAAATTTTAATAGAATTAAGTAAAAAACAGCAAAATTTAACGATTTTTTTGAAATTTTTACCGCATTTTTTTGAGTTTTTAAAAATTTTTTTAAATTTTTTAATTTTTACATTTCTATTTTATTTTTAATTTTTGTATTACTTTGTTGTTTTGCTCTTTAAATTTTTTTCATTTTAATCTATATTAAACTTTTCATTTTATTTTATATTTAATTTACATTTTTATATTTAGTTTTTTACAAATTTATTTTAGGTTTTTTGTTTTATTTATTTTTTAAATAAGTGCGAGCAACTAGCACGGTCATATCGTCTTTAGCTGTCATGCAGTTTAATGTTAGTGCTTCGTTTAAAATGCTTTCCGCTATCGTTTGCGGATTGTTGGTTGCCAGCCGAGAAACAAATTCAATTAAATTTTCCTTTGTATCGAAAGCATCAGTAATTCCGTCTGTTACCAAAATTACAATATCTTTTGTTGAGATTGTTGTTTTATATGTGGCAGGAGTGATATTATCTATTGCTCCAATAGGCAGCGCGCCACCTTCAACTAATTCTATGT
Source organism: uncultured Clostridia bacterium (assembly GCA_947627545.1). Classification (GTDB taxonomy): domain Bacteria; phylum Bacillota; class Clostridia; order Christensenellales; family UBA1242; genus Onthoplasma. The sequence goes on from CANQWK010000001.1 coordinate 142,044, forward strand.
TACTATCTCGCTTTATTAGGCCGTACGGCGAGCCAACTTTTATAAAATCCGCAAGGCTTTTATCAAGGTCAATTAAGCAGACGTCAAGCGTTGAATAATTTTCTTGATTATTAATTGCTAGCAATTTATTTACGCTTTCTAAAATAATGTCGTTGTCAAAGCCAACTTTATAAAAATTTTCAATTAATCCAAGCGTCATCGCACTCATTTGATGTGCTGAACTTCCACTGCCCATGCCATCGCATAAGGCAAGCAAAAATTTTGTTCCGCCCAAACGAATTATGCTATGGCAATCGCCACACTCTTCATTGCCACTTTTGTTGCAACTTGCCAAACCAAAAATGCAATCATATTTGTTAAGTTTGTTAAGAGTTATTGAATTGTAATTGCCCTCTTCTAGCGGAACAATTGATGTTATTTGCATTGGTGTTCGCGTTACCTTGCTAACCACCTTTTCTATAACAGGGGTTGGATAATTATTTGCCTTAATTACAAGCACGGCAGAAATGTCATTATTTTTTTCGGTGTAAAGCAGCACTTCTCGACACTCTATGTTATTAGATAGAAGGGTCGAAATTATTTTGTTTTCCCTTGCCATATCAAAAGTTACATTTGTGTCAATTTCTTCGCCAACATCTAGCAACAATCGTGAAACCGCACCCATTTGGTCGGCAAGTAAAATTTTTACATTATTTACATCTGACATCATATTTTTATATTGCCTATACTCATCGCACAAGCGGTTAATTAAATTAACCAAATTGTTAATTTTTACGCAGCGGCTAGATAGTCCACTAGGAATATCTAACAGCGAAACTTTGCCTTTTGTTAGTGCGGTTTCAATTAAAGCTTCTAAGTTTGAGCGGTTGTCTAGCCCAAGCGAGCGAGTGCATTTATTTTTATCTAAACAATCCTTACAACAGGTGGAGGTAATTTCTCTGGTTAGCATTGCAACAAGTTCTTCTTTGCCTAGTTCTTTTTTTATCATGTTTAAATGAATTTGTTTCATATCTAAAAACACATTACTTAATTCACTCATTCGCTTTCTAATGTTTTTTCGCGTAGAATTTATAAGATTTCTTGAACTTATTTCGTTAGATTTTACATACACTAAATCGGACAAACTGCCAATGAATTTATTAGGCACAAGCAAAAATAAAATTCCTGCCACAAACAAAGGCAAAATTGAATATAAAATTTCCATTCCGTTAGATAGAAAAAAACATTGAATAACTGCGTCTGTTAAAAGGGTTAAAATAAAAATTTTAATTTTGTTAGGTGCAGAAAACACGCCTGAAACTAACATTAAAATTGCAAATTCAGCAATAGGCACAAGGCTAACCTGACCAATTGCCACGCCCAACGCAAAAGAAAGCACAACTGAATAAGTTAAGCTAACGCTGTTTACACTTATCAGCAAAAAAATAACAAACATTAAAACCAGCCTATAAGCCGCAAAATTATATATATTTATAGGTGAAATGCCTAGCCCTAGCAGTGCAATAAAAAACAAAAAACTTATGCTTTCATCAATGGTTAATTTAAAGCAATTTTTTCTTAACAACAACACTTGCATAACGGTTATAAAAACATACAAACTTATTGCACCCAACACCACATAATAAACCAAACTTATAACATCGTTTCTATTATAATAAAAATAAGTTACAAGCGAAATTATGTATGAAAGAAAAATTGTAATAAACCCTAAGCGTTTTTTTAAAATTTTGTGTGCATAAAAAACCACCAAGCCCACTGCCACACTTGAAACTGCAACGTAAAGCGAATTTAAAGTTAAATTAACTAGCACTGCCGAACACAAGGTAAAAACAGCAACTAATTTTTCATCTAGCCCAACAAAAATGCAGGCGAAAAAAAATGCAAAAAGAAAAGGACTTAAACCATTTACATTTGCATTAGCAAGCACAACGCACACAAAAAATAGCGAAAGATATTTTAAAATAAATTTAACATTAATTTTTTTTGTTTTCATAACAAAAAATTTAGCACACAAAATTTTTAAAATAATAAAAAATTTTTAACATTTTTTAAAAAATAACCGCATTTTTACTCAATTTTTGCAATTTTTTAAAATTTTTTTACCAGTTTTCTCTTTTTGATAATTATTTCACTCAAATAAATTTATTATTGCTTTATGTTTAAGTTTTGCATAATTATATGCAATCATTGTTCCGCTCTTTCTAGAAACATTTAATTTAAGCCATTTGGTTTTTTTGGGAACATAATTTATATTATAATAAAACACACATATATCACTATCGTCAATCATTTTTTTGTTTCGTCTAACATAACCACTTTTGCCATAATAATTTAAATAAATATATTTATCATATCTTATTTTGTGAATATTAAAAATATTTTCAAAAAATTTATTATTTTCTTCTTCATTATCTCTATACCAATCATTGCTTGGATAATAAATCAATTTTATACTTTTATATTCATTTTTTAAATTAGAAACAATATCAACGCATAAATTGTTAAAATCACTTTTATCTCCAAACAAAAAATTAGTTATATCATAATCATTTATTAATTTTTTTATAACATGAATTAATTTATTTTTTAATTCTTCTTTTCTTTCAATTTCTTTATGCCCTATAAAACAAACCGATTTCATAAAACTATTATAACATAAATTTTAAAAAATTCAATGTATTGAAGTATTTAACTTTTTGAAATTAATAAGATAAGCATAATTCAACACTTTGAAGTAAGGGGGAATTATGAAATTAACAAATGCAATTTCTAAAAGAATTAAAGAAAGTTTAAAAGAACAAAACATAACTCAATATGAATTATTTAAAAGAACAGGTGTTCCGCAATCAACAATTAGCATGATTTTAAATAATAAAGTTAATTCAATTTTAATTAGTACAATTTACCAACTTTGCATAGGATTAAACCTTGAACTAACAGAATTTTTTAATAAACCTTATTTAAAATTAGAAAATATTGAAGATTAATTTTTCTCTTTTTGATAAAAGAGAAACAGAAAAACAAGTTTTCTTTTTTGTATAAAAAAAGAGAGCAATTTTGCTCTCTTTTTAATTAATTTAAAATTAAATTAATGTGTGTTTAATTAAATTAATTCGATAATTGCTGTTTCTGCGTTATCGCCTTTTCTTATTCCGGTTTTAATTATGCGAGTGTATCCACCTGCTGTGCCTACTTCTTTTGCGCGTGCTGCATATTTTGGTGCATATACGTTAAAGATTTTTTCTAGCAATGGGTCTTTAATGTTATCTATACGAGCAAGATAATCCGCTTTCTTTTCGCCTTTTTTGCGTTCTTCTTTAACGGTATAAAGCCTTGCTTTTATTTTTCTTCTTGCAGCAAGTTTTTTAGGACCATCGTTCATAACTTCACGGGTTGTTTTTTCACCCTTTTTGTTTACAGAATTTTTGTTAACTTTAACAACATCTTCATAGCTATTTATTGCAAGAGTTAATGTTCTTTCAACATAGCTTTTTAAAGATTTTGCTCGTGCCAAAGTGGTTTCTATTTTGCCGTGCCATAGCAAATCTGTTGCTTGGTTACGCATAATAGCCATTCTTTCTTCTGTTGGGCGACCTAATTTCATTATTCGCATTGTTTTTCTCCTTAAAAATTTTGTTTTTTAACCTTTTTATAAATTTATATTGTTATTTATAAAAATTTTAATATTCATTGCCTTCAAGAATAATACCCAAGGCTTCAAGTTTATTAATAACTTCTTCCATAGATTTTGCACCCATGTTACGCACTTTCATCATTTCGCCTTTGGTTTTCTTTGCCAAATC
>CANQWK010000002.1 GCA_947627545.1 uncultured Clostridia bacterium
GCACGATAATAAAATGAAAAGAGTGTTAAGCAATAATGCTTTTTTATTGAATTAACACACTTATTGTAAAATAACAATCGGCACTTTTTTATTTTATCAATTTTATTGACAAGTGGGTTATTTATTGTTATAATTATTTAGCATTAATGTAATTAAATTATGTTTATTATATTTTAGTTTAAATAAGGTTGCTATTAATTGCAAAATATAATTTTAAACTTATTTAAACTTTTAAGGAGATTTTATGGAAAACAACGATGTGTTAAGTGAATTTGACATTAAGGTGGACAAAGTTAAAAAATTAGAGGCCAGTGGCGAAAAAGCGTACAAAGCAAAATTTAACAAAACTCATGAAATTCATGACCTTGACAAATTAGAGTTAGGCACTAGGGTCAGCATTGCCGGGCGTATGATTTTTAAACGCACTTTTGGCAAGCTTATTTTTGCTAGGCTTTATTCTATTGGCGACAATTTCGATTTTGACCTTTCTAAGCCTATTCGCACAAGTGTGCAAATTAGCCTTAACTTTAACATTGTGGGAGAAGAAAAATTAAAATTCTTTAAAGATTTTTGTGATGTTGCCGACCATATTGGTGTAGAGGGCGAATTAATTAAAACTCAAACCGGCGAATTGACAGTGCAAGTAGAAAAGTTTGAATTGTTAACTAAAGCATTACGCGGATTGCCTGAAAAATTTCACGGTTTAGTTGATACCGACAGCCGTTATCGTCAGCGATATTTGGACATTATTTCTAACGAAGATAGCAGAAAATTTGTTATGATACGCTTTAAAGTTATGCAATTTATTAGAGATTTCTACATTAAAAAAGGCTTTTTAGAAGTGGAAACTCCTATTTTGCAAAACGCGGTTGGTGGGGCTTTAGCTAAACCATTCCGCACTCATCATAATGCGTTGGATTTAGATATGAACCTTCGTATTTCGCCCGAGACCTTCCATAAACGCGTTATTGCTTGTGGGTTTGATAAAATTTTTGAATTTGCAAAAGATTTTAGAAATGAAGGTTTGTGTGTAGATAAATTGCAAGAATTCACCATGCTTGAAAGTTATGCTGCGTATTGGGATTTTGAAGATAGCATAAAATTTTACACAGAAATGTTTAGAGAAGTGTGTAAATATGTGTTTGGCAAATATGAATTTACATCGCAAGGCAGAACAATATCTTTGCCAGAAAAATTTCCGCGCATAGACTATGTTGCTAAACTTAATGAAATTTTAGGCTTTAATGTTTTGGACATTACCGATGTTGACGAATTTAAAAAATTGGTGTTAAAGAAAAATTTGTTAGAAGAGTTTGAACTAAAAGACCAATTTACTGTGGGCGGAATTATAGACTTGCTTTATAAACGCAAAATGCGACCAAATATTATTGAACCTACAATTTTATATAATTATCCTAATGTTGTGCCGCTTGCAAGATACAGCGATGATGACGATAGAATTATTGAAATGTTCCAACTTGTTATTGATGGGCAAGAAATGGTTAAAGGGTATAGCGAATTAGTTAATCCTATTCAGCAAAAACGCAATTTTGAAGAGCAAGCAAAAGCAAAACAGCGCGGAGATGCCGAAGCAATGGATTACGATAAAGAATATATTTTGGCAATGGAACATGGCTTTCCACCAATTTCTGGCATAGGCTTTGGAATTGATGTGTTTATTTATCATTTGTTGGATTGCGAAAACATTAGAGATACAATTTTGTTCCCTATTATGAAACCTGAAAACGACAAAAATGATTAATTTTAATTTATTTTATTAAAATTTTATTTATATTATTTATTTTATTTAACTTTTTCTTTTGTTACTTTTCTTGCAAGAAAAGTAACTGAAAAGAAATTTTAAAAATAAAAATTAAAATATAATTAATAATTTAAAAACAAAAAATTGGAATAAAACAAAAACTTCCTTTATACATTAGTTTAAGGAGGTTTTTTTATGGATAATTTTGAGGGTGTTAAGGTGGGCTATGCTAAAAATTTGCCTAAACAAAATTTTAATTTAACAATGTCGTTGCCTATCGATAACAATGTAAACATTAAAACTATTTTAGATGTTTCCGCTTATGTGTTCGACCAACAAGCCGATTGTTCTAATGGCAAAGTTGTGGTTAATGGCAAATTGGGCGTTAAGGTGCTTTATATTGATGTGGACAACATTACAAACACGGTTGCAGATAGTATGTCGTTTAGCCAAACCGTGCTAGATACCGCCGTAACTCAAACTTGTTTTTGCAATTGTGCCGATTTTAGTGTGGTTAGCAATGTGCTTTCGTTTGAGGGGAATTTAAAAATTAATTGTAATTTATCGTTTAGCCCTACAATATATTTAAATTTAGCAATGCAAACTAACAGTAATTTTGAAAATATGATTGTTAAAAAGAAAGAAATTTCTACCAATTTAATTAGCGGCGTGGTGGCTAGCGGACTAGAATATACCACTAATTTTGAAACTAAGGATAACATTTCAAAAATTCTTTGCTATAATTGTCATTTTAACCCAACAAATGTGCAAGCGTTTGACGGCTATGCAGTGGTGGAAGGCAAACTTTTTTCAAGCCTAGTTTACGAAACTTCGTCAGGCGAAGAAACTGAAATTAAGCAGTTGACCGACACATTCAATTTAAAAAGCGAAGTTAAAATTGATGGGCTAGATAAAGAGTGTGGGCTTGATATTTCATTTGCAATAGACCAAGCAAAAAATAATCTTTCAACCGAAATTGAAGATAACAACAGCGTAATTACCGTTACTCACGCAATTAAGGTGGCAGGCGTTATGCTAAAACCTGTTTCGCTTGACCTTGTTGACGATGTTTATAGTGTGGACAATGAAATTGAAACGGCAAAAACCGAGCGAGAAATTTTTTCTAACCTTGTTTGCCAAACGATTGCGGACAACGTGTTTGGCGAGATTACTCTTGCCGATAGCGAGCCGGCAATAGATAACATAATTTGTAATTTAGATATTCAGCCAGAAATAACAAACAGTTATGTTAAAGACGGCAATGTTTGGGTGGAAGGTGTAATATCTTCGCAAATTGTTTATATAGACGAGAACAAGGCCTGCTGCAACAAACAAACTGAATTGCCATTTGTTATTAACACAAAAATTGAAGCGGAAAGTATAGATTGTTTGCATAGCCAAATTTATGTTTGCGATTGTAAAATTAAAGCAAAGCGTGGCACAATAATTGAATTGGATTATTCATTAAATATTTCAATTAATTTATATGTAAAGCAAACTTGCCAAATTATTGACAATTTAAAACTTGGAAAACCGATTAATTTTGGAATGTACGATTATCAAATTTTTCTTGCCAAACCAAACGAAACAATGTGGGAACTTTGCAAACGCATAAAAATTTCGCCAGATGACATTTTAAAATTTAACAGCAATCTTCCGCCTGTTATGGAAGGTGGGGAAAAAGTTATTATAAAAAGATGACGTCGTGCCACGCAAGCCTCACTTTTGCTAAATGTTAATATATTTTTATTTATTTTAAGTTTTTCTTTTGTTACTTTTCTTGCAAGAAAAGTAACTCAAAAGAATAACTAAGATTAACTAAAAAACTAACTTAAAAGAATAATTAAAAAAATTTTCATGAAAAGAAATCTTATGACAAAATGCGATTTATGCACACATTTATCTCTATAATTTTGGCTTATTTTTTAATTATTTTTTACATTCGACATAAAACTTTGTTTATTGTTATAAATTGCTAAATATATTGAAAATTAACAATTATTCTCGTTAAAAATTTTAATCTTTTTTGCTAGTATAAACTTGTTCAATTAAGGGGGTTATATGAAAAGAACAACTGTTATACTAGCCGATGAAGACAAAAATATTTTAGACAATATGATTAAAAGTTTCTCTAATGATAAGTATTCAATTTTAGCATTCACTCAGGACGGCGAAGATTTAATTAAACTTGTAAAATCGTTGCAACCAGATGTGCTTGTTATGGACATCGTTTTGCAAAACTGCGACGGCTTTAAAGTTCTTGAAAGCATTAAAGATGAAAGTTGCAAAAAAATTGTTCAATCTTCGCTTTCTATTGATGGATTTATTAATAAAGCAATTTCGCTAGGCGCTAATTATTATTGCATTAAACCTTTCGATATAGAAACGCTAAAAGAACGCATTGACGAATTATTAACAAACACATCTAACACAAGCAAAATGTTCTTTAATTCAAAATCTAAAAGTCAAATTGAAGAAAAAATTACAAACATATTTATCACGGTGGGCATTCCTGCACACATAAAGGGTTATCAATTTTTAAGGGAAGCAATTAAATTGGCTATAGATAATCCGGAAATTATAAATTCAATAACAAAAAAATTATATCCAACCATTGCGGAAAAATATGATACAAGTGCATCTAAGGTAGAGCGAGCAATTCGGCATGCAATTGAAGTGGCGTGGAACAGGGGCAAAATTGAAAACATAAACAACTTGTTTGGCATTAAAGTTTATTCAAGCAACGAAAAGCCAACAAACGGAGAATTTATTGCTCTTGTTGCGGACAAAATGCTAATTGAGGGTGCGTAAAAATTTGCTTTAAAGGGTGGTTTTTAGGGTTAAGAATTAAATTCTTATTTTTTTCTTGACCCATTATGGCACTTTTTGCAATTTTTTGTTTAAAAATAAAATTTTTTGTTGTTTTTTGCAACAATTTTTTTAACGCAAAATTTAATTAATTTTTTAAATGTAAACATAAACTGAATTTGAAAAGTAAATTTAATAAAAGCATTTTAAGTTGAAAATTTTAAAAAAATTTTAAAAAACTTGTAAAAATTAATTGACTTTAAAAAATTATTTAATATAATGTATTAAACAATATAATTGTAAAAAATTAAGCATATATAAAAAAGGAGAATATCTATGCCAAGAAAAGCAAAACCAGTTTGGATTTTATGCCCTAGATGTGAACTTAATTACATTAAAAAGGCAGATAAATTTTGTGATGTTTGCAAAAAGGAAATGAAACTAATAAAGCCAAGTGAAGATGATATAGGAGATTTGGAACTTTGCCCAATTTGTAAAATAAATTTTGTGCAGAGTGACCAAGAAATTTGTGATAGTTGTAGGCAGGAACTTGGCATTGAACCAAGTGAAGACGAAGAAAATCAAGAAATTGCCGATTGGCACAAATATATTGCCGATGACGATGACGAAGAGGAAGATGATGATGACCTTACAGACGACGTTTACGATAAAGACGATGTTGGCGTAACTTCTGGCATAGACGATTTTGATTTTGGCGATGAACTTCCTGCCGGCATTGGCGATGATGATGACGACTTAGACATGATAGACGATGATGAAGATGAAGACCTAGACATGATAGACGATGACGAAGATGATGATGACGATGATGAAGAAGAAAGTGATGACGAAGACGATGATGACGATGAGGGCAGCAAGCCAAAAAGAAGAAGGAGATAAAAAGCACCAAAAGTGCTTTTTTATTTTTTGTTTGTTTTTTATTATTTAATATATTTTAACTTTTTCTTTTGTTACTTTTCTTGCAAGAAAAGTAATTTAAAGAACAATTAAAAAATTAAAAAAAATTTTGTTAAATTTGTTGTATTTTTGTCGAATATGATTAATTTTAATTTTTAATGCAAAAATTAGGTGTAAGGGAAATTCTTTTAAGGGGGATGGGAGTTAAATGAAAAAAATGCCTAACACGCTAGATAGCATTAAGCAAAGAATTTTAGAATTAAAGGGCAAAGAAGTTGATTTATATATTAACCGCGGCAGAAGAAAAGTTGCAAGTTTTAGAGCAAGAATTGAAGATGTTTATGCAAGCGTTTTTACTGTTAAAGCGGAAGAATTTGATATTATTTCGACATATTCTTATAACGATATTTTGTGCGGCGAAGTTAAAATTTGTAACGATAATTTAATTATTTAAAGAATTAATGTTTTTACATTAATTTTTTTATTTTTTAATAACTTGACAAGCAGATTTTTATTTTTTATAATAGTTTTAATAAGTTGAACTAAAAATTGTTTTTTTACTTTACAAATTTTGCAGTTTAAACAATTAAAAGGAAAATTATGAAAAATTTTAATCCTATTCGCGGTTGTGACGATTTTATGCCCAGGCAAGCGTTTGTTAGGGAAAACGTTAAGCGAACAATTTTAACAAGTTATCAAAAAAACGGCTACAATTTAATTTCTACACCTATTTTGGAAAATTTAGAACTGCTATCTTCTAGCGAAGGCGGAGATAATCTTCGTTTAATTTTTAAAACTGTTAAGCGCGGCGATAAATTAGATTTATCTAAGCCAAACCTTGCCGAGCAGGACATTGTTGAAGAAGGTTTAAGGTACGATTTAACCGTTCCGCTTGCTCGTTTTTACGCCAACAATAAAGAAAAATTGCCAACTCCGTTTAAGTCTATTCAAATAGACTATTCTTTTCGTGCCGAGCGTCCGCAAAAGGGCAGGTCTAGGCAGTTTGTTCAGTGCGACATAGATATTTTTGGCGACCCAACTATAAATGCCGAACTTGACCTTCTTTATACGGCAATTCAAACTTACGAAGCGGTTGGATTTAAAAATTTAACGGTAAAAATTAATCATAGGCAAATTTTAAATAGCGTAGTTTTGTTTTCCGGTTTTGCCGAGCAAGACATTTCAACAATTTGCGTAACACTAGATAAATTAGATAAAATTTCGGTTTCGGGCGTGGTGCTTGAGTTGCTTGAAAAAGGTTTTGACCCAGACAAAATTAACAAACTTGTAGATGTTATAACTGACCTTTCTTCAAACGGCTTGAATGCGGTTAAAAAATATGGCGAACTTAACTTGGTTGTTGAAAACTTAAACTTTTTAATTGGCTCGCTTAACAAATTGTTTAATGGCAGGCACAATATAAATTTCGACATTTCTATAGTGCGTGGGCAAGGCTATTATACCGGCGCGGTGTTTGAAGTTTATGCGGTTGGCTTTTCTGGGGCAATTGGCGGCGGCGGAAGATACGACAAAATGCTTGAAAAATTTGCAGGAATTTCTTGCCCAGCAGTTGGCTTTGGCCTAGGCTTTGAGCCGGTTTGTTTGCTGGTTGAACAAAATATGCAAAGTTTGTTAACAAATCAATTGGCACTAATTTATGAACAAACTGACGACATTTTAACCGTTTATAAGGTTAAGGAAGAATTGAAAAAACAATATTCAGTTTCGCTGTTTTTAAAACCAAAGAATTTAAAAAATTTTTACGATAAAATTGGTTCGGTGGCGGACTATTCTATAAGCGTGGCAGATTATTTGGCAGGCAAAGAAATAAAAAAATTGCAATAAAAATAATTTTGAGTTTGATATAGTTACAAAGTTACGAATGTTAAACTTAATAAATTAGTTTGATAAAGTTACAAAATTACAAATGTTAAAATTTATTAAAAGGACAATTATGGATGCAAAACAAGAATTTTTAAAAATTTATAAAGAAAACATAACTCGCGAAGGGGCAGAAAAATTGCTAGATTATTTGTTAAATCAAAGCGATTTTTTCACTGCTCCTGCTTCTGGCAGAAGGCATTGCAGTTACGAGGGCGGCTTAGTTACTCATTCGGTTAATGTGTATAAAAGATTTAAAAATCTTATAAAATTGGAGTATGGCGAAAATTACACCGAAAAAATTTCCAACGAAAGCATTGCAATTATGGGTTTACTTCACGATTTATGCAAAGTTAACACTTATGTGGTGGAATATCGCAACCAAAAAATTAACGGCGAGTGGCAGCAAGTTCCTTTTTATGCTCACAACAATTTGTTGCCTTATGGTCATGGCGAAAAAAGTGTGTATATAATTAGCGGTTTTATGCGTTTAACTAGAGAAGAGGCTATGGGCATAAATTGGCACATGGGTTCATTTGATGCTCGTGCACAGGGCAGCACCGATTTAAGCGAGGCTTTTACAATGTATCCTACCGCACTTTTGTTGCATTCAGCGGATTTTCATGCTAGCTACATAGACGAAAAGTAATAATAATATTAAAAAACAACAAAAACCGATAGCGTGTTAAAAAACAATAAAAATTGATACCATGTTAAAAGATAACAAAAACCGATAGAACTAAAAAATAACAAAAATCGATAGCGCATAAAAAACAACAAAATCAAAAAATAGGACGAAAAAATATCATTAGCAGTTTGCTAAAAATTTTCATAGAAATTAAAAGAGGTGAAAATGGCAACAGCTAATGATTTTTTAATTGGAGCTAATGATGAGCATGGGCTTAATCCGCCAACTGCTGGCAAACGAACGCCTGTGCTTCCTTACATTAACCGAAGTTTTTATGAAAATGAATTTAATTCAAAAGCCAAATTGGCATTTATTTTGGCGTGCTTGCGATGTGGGTTTAGAGTGTTCGACTTAAAACCTGAACAACAAGATGCTAGCGTTTCAACCAGAATTACACGTGCAAGGCGTGCAGGCATAAACCTACTTGTAACGTTTGCTTACAACGCGGCAGGCAATGGCAATTCGTTTAGTTCGGCAAATGGGCTTGAAGTGTATTATAGTCCTTACAACCCTTTTCCGAATGAAAGTAGGCTGCTAAGCGAAGCGGTTTATAGAGAAATTTTGCAAAACACAAACCGCAACGGCAGATTTGTTGGCAGGCTTTCGGTGGGAGTGCTTTCAAATGTAAATTGTCCGTCAACGCTTATAGAAGCAGGATTTATGACCAATTTTGCCGAAGCGAAACTGATGCTTAATCCTAACTTTATTTTGCAAAATGGCGAAGGTGCGTGCGAAGGAGTTTGCAGTTATTTAAATGTGCCGTATGTTCAGCGGAATATTTCAAATTACCCTACAATCAGGCAGGGCGATAAATCTAATTTTGTTACAATTTTGCAATATCTGTTAAATATGTATGGCGCAAACCTTTCAACTGACGGCGTTTTTGGAACAAACACCTACAACGCAGTTGTGCAGTTCCAAAAAAATAACAATCTCACTCAGGACGGAATAGTGGGCAAAAACACATGGAGCGCTCTTTTAAACCTTAATCCAACTGCTCAAACTTTGAGAGTTGGTAGCCGAAGTTCGGCTGTACTATATTTGCAACAACTTTTACTTTCCTACCTTTACCCAATAACTAACCTAGATAGCATTTTTGGTCAGGAAACCGAACGTGCAGTAAGAGCGTTTCAACAAGAAAACGGCCTAACAGTTGACGGAATTGTGGGCAATAACACTTGGCAAGCACTATTAAATTCGTCTGGCCGCCCACAAAATTAAAAAAAACAAAACCGCTTAGGCTTGTTATAATTTTAATTAAAAAGATAAATAAAAGAAATAAAAAAGAAAAATACAAGTGCTAATAAAAAATAAAATGTTAAATAAAAAAGCAAAGTAAAAAATAAAAATAGAAAAATAACATTTAAAATTATAAAAATCAACAAAAAATGCACGTTTTAAGCGTGTTTTTTTGTTTTTTATTGTTAAACATTTGTTTAGCGGTTAATTTTGCCGTTAAACAATTTGAATTTTTAGCTGTTGAAGATTTTTAAATTTTAGCGGTTATACATTTTTGAATGTTGGATTTACTAAAAATCATTTTAATAGACATTAAAAATAAAATATTTAAAAAAGTTAGTTTAAGGAGAGAAAATGAAAAAATTTATTTGTTTAGCCTTGGCTTTGGCGGTTGTTGTAGGATTGGCAGTGCTTTTGCCAAGCAAAAAGCAAGAATACGATTATTTGCGAATACATATAAGGGCTAATAGTAATTCGGCATTGGACCAAGGGGTTAAATATGAAATAAAAGATAAATTAATTAGCATTTTAACGCCATATTTAAACCAGGCTAACAGCAAAAATGACGCAATAAAAATTGTAGAAGAACAAAATTTAAACATCGTTTCGGCTTGCAAAAAAATTTTGGCAGAAAATGGAATTAATTATGCTGTTAATGTAAAAATCTCTAATGAGTATTTTCCTACTCGCACCTATTCCAACACAACATTAGAAAGTGGTTTTTATGATGCTGTAATTGTTGAACTTGGCGATGCAATTGGCGATAATTGGTGGTGTGTTATGTACCCACCTATATGCTTTTCAAACGACAGAGAAGTTAAAACAGAAATCAATTTTAAAAGTAAAATTGTTGAATTTTTTAAATTTATTTTTAATTAAAAAAATTTAAAGAATTAAAAATATAAAAATAAAAGATATATAAAAAATAAAAATTAAAAATAAAAATATATTAAAAAGACGTATTTAAAATTTATAAAAAATAATAAAAAATTATTAAAAAATTAAAAAATATAATAAAAATTCATTAAAAAATATAAAAAATTATTAAAAAATTAAAAAATATAATAAAAATTCATTAAAAAATATAAAAAATTAGCCAAAAATAATAAAAAATAAAAATTTTTAACATAAAAATTAAATTTTAGTAAAAATTAATAGCAATTAATTTGAGAGGTAAAAATGAAAAAAGTTATAATTACATCTATATTGATAGTTTTGGCGGTGTTTGGAATTTTTGGTTCAATAAGTTTTTTAAATTTTAAAAAAGTTTCGGCTGCCAACTTTGGTAATGCGGAAATTGAAAGTGTAAATGCAGCAACTGCCGATACAAAAGAAGTTCAAACGCGGTTGAAAAAATGGGGGTACTATACCGGCGCGGTTGATGGAATTAATGGTCCTAAAACAAAAGCGGCGGTAAAAAAATTTCAAAAGCGATACGGTTTAACTCAAGATGGAATTGTGGGGCCACTAACTGCTGCTAAAATGGGCATTTCTTTAAGCAAATCCACTAGTTCTTCAACTTATAATAGCAACGATAGATATATGCTTGCGAAAGTTATTTATGCCGAAGCGAGAGGCGAAAGTTATACCGGACAGGTGGCTATTGGTGCGGTGGTGCTTAATAGAGTAAAAGATAGCCGTTTTCCTAATACTGTTTCTGGTGTAATTTATCAGCCATGGGCGTTTACTGCGGTTAATGATGGGCAAATAAATTTAGAGCCAAACCAAACAGCGTATCAGGCGGCTGACGATGCACTAAATGGGTGGGACCCAACTTATGGTTCGGTTTATTACTATAATCCTAAAACGGCAACTAGCAAATGGATTTATTCTACTAAATATGTAACCACAATTGGCAATCATGTTTTTGCAGTGTAAATTAAAATAATTTATATAAAAAAATATAAAAAATAAAAAAAATATAAAAATTACAAAAAATAAAAAATTTATAAAAATTATTAAAAAATAACAAAAAAATAGCAAAAAATGCTAAAAATCATTGAAAATTAATAAAAAATAAAATTTTTAATTATTTTCAAATTAAATTAAAGGAGAAAATTATGGCAAAAAATAAAATTAAAAGTGAAGATTTTGAACAGGAAAAAACAAATTCTCAATCTAATGTCAATCAGGACAAGCAAACAAAAAAGAAAAGCAATGCACAAAAAGCTATTCCGGTGCTAATTGTGGTTATTGTTTCGCTGCTTGTTATTTTAACCTGTGTGTTAATTGCTTATTATCAAGTTTATAAGTCTGGCAAACAAAATGCTAACATTCTAGAAGGGGTTTACACGTCAAGTTATTATTCAATGGTGGACAACGTAAATAATTTGGCAGTTGATGTGGCAAAATATTCGACACTTTCTTCAAATCAAGCAAAGCTTGCCAGCCTAACCGATATGAACACTGATTGCAGTTATATTTTGGCAGGGTTGGGCACCTTGCCAATAAATCAAGAAAATGTGGTGGCTAGCACCAAATTTTTTAATCAAATTAAAGGCTTGTGTGAAGCGTATGCTACCAAACTTTCGCAGGGTAAAAGTTTAACACAGCAAGAAGAAGTTATTTTTGATAAAATTGCCCTTGTTTTAGGCAAAATTAAAGCCAATTTAAACGAACAAAATTATGGTATGTACGATACAAATTTCAACTTTATAGATGCAAGTATTTTTGATAAATCTGGCATGAATGAGCTTTCGTCTAGCATGGGAGATATGGTTAATATAGATTACCCTGCAATGATTTTTGATGGGCCGTTTTCCACTGCATTAGAAACTAAAATTGTGAAAGGTTTAGGCAAAGTTGAAGTAAATAAAGAGCAAGCACAAAATTATTTAAAAAATGATGTCTTTGCTAACCGAAAATGTGAAATTAAGTTTAAAAAAGAAACTGACGGAGATGTTAAAACCTACGATTTTATAGTGGAATTGGAAGATAAAAAAGTTGATGCACAAGTTAGTGTACTTGGCTGCAAATTAATAACTTTATCTAGTTACGCAGAAACAGGCGACCCTATAATTGACGGCAATAAAGCCGGCGAAATGGCAAAAACATTTGCGAACAACATAGGCTTTGAAAACATGCAAGAAGTATGGCGTGAAATTCATGAAAATGTTGCATATATAAATCTTGCGCCTGTGGTTGACAATGTAATATATTACCCAGACCTTGTAAAAGTTAAAGTGGATTTAACAGCACAAGATGTTATAGGTTTTGAAGCGCTAAATTATGCGTTTAACCATGTAGAACGTGAGCCTGAATTTAATGTGGGCGAAAATGAAGCGGAAAACATGTTAGGATTTGATTATGAAATTATAAAAACTAGCAAGGCAGTTATTCGCTTAGATAGTGGAAAAGAAATATCGGCTTATGAATTTTTTGTGGAACGCATAGACGGAACATACTTTTATTATATAGACGCCAACACCAATGAAATTGCTAAAGTTATGAAACTTGTATCAATTAAAGGGGTGGATAAATTAATTTAATAAATTTTAATTAAATGGCATTGCTAAACAAATAGATTTTATTAAAAATTTAAATTGAAGATGTTGATTTAATAAAGATAAATTAATTTAAAGGGAAAATAAAATTAAATTTTAAAAATAAGAAAGTAAAAAAATAAAAAATAAAAAAGCAGGCGAATGCCTGTTAAAAATATGCAAAAAAATAATTTTTGCATGTTTTTTTATAATTTTTTTGAATTTTTAGCATATTTTTTATTATTTTTTAAAAATTTTTGGGTAATTTTTTATTTTTTATTAATTTTTTTTGCAATTTTTTTGCTGGGCAATAATTTTTAAATATTTTTTAATTTATTTGTGTTTAACTTTTTATTATGTTATAATTTGTTTATATTTATATATAAACAGCGAAAATTTAATAAATTTGCTTTAATTTGGAAAAATAAAAAGGGGTGGCATTTTGAAGGGGAAATTTAAATTTGTTTATTTATCAATAATATGTTTGGCTGTGCTTGCAGCGTGCAGTTGTTGTTTCGTTTCTATTTTTAGCAGGCGAAATGAAATAGCAAAAGCAGTTGGCACGGCAACTAATGAGTTTACTTTTGTAGATAAAAATTCTAATGTTATTGTTTCTATTGAAAAGGTTGCTGTTCAGGCAAAATCTATTTTAAACACAGGCAAAGATATTAATAAAAACTTTACCACTCCACTTTATGATAATTACATTTCGGCTGAAGATAACATTCCTACCAAAAAAATGTTGGTTAGAAATGATGCCGAAACTGAAAGCGCAATTTATTATAAAGATATTCCTAACGGCACAAAAAACCCTTATAAATATGTTGTTAACGCGTATAATAACCAAGAGTTCGTTATGTTAAACAATCGCTTACGCTTGGGCGATGAACAAAATTATTATTACAATCCGGAATTGGAACGAGCAAAAGTTGTTTCAGGCGAAGACATCTCTTCAGTTGAATTGGCAGAAGCCGTTATGATTTCAGTTGGGCAATATTTTTATGTTGGCAGCGGCGAAGGTGAACATGTAGAATTGTCTGGTCAAAATGAAGATAATTTATCGGCAAACATTCAATACATAGGCATTGAAGCGTATAAAAATGGAAAGTTGCTTGGCGATAAGGATATTCCTGGCGTGAGAGAATTTAACAATAATGTGTTTGAAGATTTTGTTTGGATTATTCCGCAACAAGAAGGCAACGAAGGTTATTATGATATTTACATAACCTATAAAGTAAATGGGCAAATTAGCCAAGAAAATTTTTCGTTTTATTTGTTGTTTGCATCGAACTACAACCAAAACGCAGTTGACGAATTTTCTAACACTTATTCTTCTTTTCCAACTTTAACCAATGTGTTGGAAGACGGCACGTTCAACCTTGGCAAAGATGATTTACAAGGCAATTATCCTACCATTACTTATGATTACACTAAATTTAAAATGTCTTACACGCACACAGCCAACGGCGTTACCAATAATTATGATTATTCCTATTCGTCAGACGATAAAAAGGTTAATTTTAATTGCAACAAAAATGGGTCACTTTATAAATCGGTTGAAATGGGCGAAATTAAAACTTTTGGCTCGAACATTGCGGTTGTGGTGTTGACAGATTTGGGCGAATATGATGTAAGTTTTGAATATATTTACACCGGCTTTAACAGTGGAAATGCACCTAAAATGAATTTAACAATTGCAAACAAGCAGTTTGTAATTCATGGCTTTGATTTAAAATATGCTTTGGCAGGGCATAACGGCGCCAGCATGCGATATTTAAAGTTTGCCACTCCGCAAGTGAATAATGAAAACCTAAGCGTAGGCTTAATTGTGCCAAACGGCTATGAAAGGCAAGAAACCGTTGACGAATTTAATTTAGGCGTGGTTTATGAATTTGAAAATGTGTTTAGCGGAGAAGAAAAAGTGCCAGCGGTTGGCAGCATTATAGAACGCAAAAACGCAAACTTTGATTTTGGCGAAAAGGTTAAACAGCCAAGCAGTTTTGTAGATGAAGTAAATAGTGGCAGGTTATCATTTGTAAAAACAAATCAAGGCGGCTTGTGGTTTGATAGCATAGATAGGTCTAACGAAACAGGCTCGTTTTACTATTATTCAGCAAATTTAAACAGTTTGCTAACTCAAACTTATGCAGAAGGAACTGCCGGAGATGACATTCCGCTAACCAACGTAACCACCTTTAACAAAACCGGTTATTATATGGTGTTTGTTGAAATTCAACCTTATGGCACAACTAGCGGCAACACCAGCAAAAATTATTATTCGGCCTTTGCTTTTCAATATTCTGCCGAAACGCCAGATGTGAAAATAAATGAAAGAGAAATTGGCTCTGAGCAACTTGGCAAGGAAATTGGCTCAGGCGGATACACAAACAAAGAAGTGGTTGTAAGTTGGCAGTTGCCAGACGTTTTTGAGCGAAAAATTGTGGTTAATTGCTACAAAAGTCCTAATGGAAATTATTTAAAAAGGCAAGATTTAATTAATTTAAAACCTACCGTTTTAACTAATAATTCAGGCTCGGTTTTAGGTAGCCTAGACGATGTGCCTTTAAACAGCGGTGCAAGTTATTTAATTGAAACAAAAAGCGAAGGAAAATCGGCTACATATCGAACCTTTATTGTTGACCGTGAAAGCATTAAAGGGGTTACAGCCTATGCGGTTGAAAGCAGTTTGAACCGTCAAGGAAATGTGTTCTATCGCTTTTTAAAAGACAACAATGGAAACAATGTTAAACTTGCAAATTCAATAACTAACACAAACGCAACTTTGTGGTGGAATGATAAATCTAGCGGCGCGGAAGTTAAAGCATATTACACCTTTACTCCGTTTGTAAAAAACAACTTAATTAGCGTAGGCGAGGTTGAAGGAAACACCGCATGGCATCAAACAAATTATTCGCTAGGCTCAACCATTGGCAATTTTGATTTGATGCGCGCAAGTTCAATTTCTGCCGACCTTGAAACGTCAAGCATATTGTTCAGTTCGGGCATTTATTTGTTTACAATTATTGACGAAGCGGGCAATAGTTGTAAATATATGTTTGTTATTGATAGAAGTGAAAGTTATTTTAAAGTAAAATATAGTGAGGACGGCGTTCAAAATTATGAATATTTAACCAGAACTAGCAAACTTTACACCGATAGCGTAGAAGTTGAAGTTGGCAGTCATAAAGTTATTAAGTTGGAAAGAAACGCGCAAACAAACAATAAAAATGAAGAATTGTTTAATTATATTAATGCAGCAGTTAATCATAATGAAAAGGATTTTAACAATTTAAATTATTATAAAGAAGGGGACAGCAACCGATATTTGCTTAACCAAATTTTTGGCAAGGCAAAGGGCAGCAACGAACTATATTTAACCGTTGCAAACAATCGCTTAACTGTTTATAATGACCAACAAACTCAAATTGACGAAAGGCAAATTAATAATCAAGCCACAAGTTATACAATTTTAGCGGCAGGCTCGTCTGTTATAAGAACGCTTTGCTTGGTTGGAATTAACCAGCTAGACATTTTAAATGAAACCGTTTTGCCTTCTAGTTCTAATTCATATTTAACAATTGAAGTGAATAGCGACCATTCGCAAGGCATGGCATATTTTGGCAACAATTTGGAAATTTTAAACAACTTTGCAAACCTAACTCCGTTTGGCCAGAACGGAGCAAGCAGGCTAGTTTATGGCGATGACGGTCAAAAAACAGCAATTTATGCCGCACATGCCACCGCAGATAATTATCTTGTGTTCAGTTGGTATATGGGCTATAACACTAAATATGAAGTAGAAAATATATCTTATAAATATTATGATTTAAACCTTATTAAAAGTGAGGACGACAGCCGATTTGTTTTGCCGCTAAACGATAAATCAAAATGGTTTAACGAGGACGGCTCGCTTTTAGATAACATTTTCTATTACAGTGCATTAGCCTCAGGCAGCACAACCATTTATAGCAAAAACAGTTTAAATAACAACCTTACACTTGAAGAACAAACCAACCGTGCAGTTGCAACAATCAACCTAGAACGCAATCAAACAAAAGCCGGCTTGTATATAATAACGCGAACTTATGGCAGCGGTTTTGATGCAGATGCAAGTGAAGAACGCGACAGCAAAATTCAATATTATTACTTTATTGTTGATAGAAACAGAATTATAGAATTAGGCGAAGAGGACATTAACGGCGGCTACATCTCAATTGGACTAAAAGATAACGAAAGCCAATATAACAACTTTTATGTTTCCGATTCAGGCAGCCAACCTAACGGCATTTATTTAGACGGCAATTTGGTAAACTACAACATTTGCCTAGAAACAAATCGCTTGCCTGCAATTTTAAACATTCCGGTTGGCAAATATTTCTATTATAACGACACCTTTACTTATAACGGAAGTTTCCAAAACGGAACGGCTTATTTTGGAACGGAATATTATGCCGGCAATTTAAATTTTGACGTTTATTTTAAAGATGTATATAATCAATTATCAAACCAATCTGGCAACGTGGTAGATAATTATAAATTGTTTAGTTCAAATAAGGACATTACAAATAATCAAACTGGCTTCTATGAACTAAACTTTAGCAAAATGGACGCCACAATTAGAAATAAATTTTTCCCATTAGACGAAAACGAAAATAACCGAGATATTTTAAACAATTATATTTGGCTAGAAGGCGACTATATTATTGTTATTAAAGATAACATTGAAAACACCGCTCATCAGCAATTGATTGCGTTTAGAATTAAACATTCTGCACCTAGCACCGATGTATTTTCAATGTTCAACACTCCCAACGAAAATTCAAGCAAGCAAGATAGCATTTTTGTGGCTAATGAAGAAACAAAAACCTTAACAACCAGCGAAGAATTTGTTGTGGTTGAACTTAATAATCAAGAGGTTATTAGTTCGCATATAAATGCAAAATTAGACGTTAATTATTTGTTAGTTAATAAAAACTTTGACGGACAAAACAGCGTATATATCAACTATAATCACGGCAACAGGGGTGGCATAGACATTGATGCAATTGGCAAAAATGTGTTGCAAATTGAACAAAACGGCAATGAAATTGTTGGTAGAAAAATTTTGTTAGACACTATGTTAAGGGATGATAGCGGCAACATTATTAAAGAGAATTTAACCAAAACTTTGGAATATACAATAACCGTAAGATACGATATTGTTGGCAATTACAATAAAGCAGAATTAGAGCAATATAAGGACTGCTATTATTATTACGATTACAGCGAAAATCCGCAAGGCGAAATGGTTTGGTATTGCGAAAGCAGTTATAAGGTTATAATAGACCGAGTTGCTCCGCAAAACAACATAAGCAATTTGCTAGCAAACGACCAACTTTTAACTGACGAACAAAAATTGACTTTGTTTGAAAATACTTATATAGAAAGGGCGGACGGAATATATTTTGTAAACCGCCTAAAAAATTATTATGACAATGTTAAAAACAGGGCAAACATTTACGCGTTTTATGTAAATAACGGCACCAAGTTTGATAATAGCGATGTTTACAGCGTGCAGTTTAGAAATTTAGACGCAACCACGGCTGAACTTGTTTTGCCGTTAAGCCCAAGAATAGGCTACACTCCATTAACTTCAGTTCCAACAAGTTACCGCCAGATGTTAGAAGAAACAGGCGAAGGCTTTTACGAAATTGTGGAGCAGGACAATGCCGGCAACACTAGTCAATATGTAGTGTTCTACGACCCTAACCTTCAAGCAAATCAAATAAACATGATGTTTGAAGCAACCTACCGCAACGCACAAGAGAACAACGGCAACCCAATTGAAGGCGAAATTTCACTAAATTTTGCATCAAACGGAAATTACACAATTTTCCAATTAAAGCAAGCGGCAGGCATTCAAGCTCAAACGGCAGATAGATTTTTCAACATAGAAATTACAAAAGGTCAGGGGCAAGATATTTATACAATTGAAAACATATTTACAAATTTAACCTTTAATTTTGATAACAGCGATAACAAACTTGCCAACCAAATTTTAAATGCGCTTGTAAGCAACGGCTATGACTATTACGGAATTAAAATTAAATCGCATTTAGGCGAAGTAAATTATGTTTTGGAATATCTTGAAAAAACCGATATACAAATTACCTTATCTAGCCTTGTGGTTAGAGAAAATGGAGATTGTTATTTAGATTTATCTCAAGCCAAAACGCAGGACGGCGGTTATTTTGCAAAATACATAACTTTGCGCGGCCAAAATGATGACGGCTCGGTTGTTGAAGAAACTTATTATTGGAACAGGGCAGATAGAAATTATTATTACGACAATCAGTTTATTAGGCGAGTTGAAAATAACCTTGTGGCAACTTTAAACGGCAAAAAGTTAAACGGAGCGTATGTTATAATTGCCAATGTTGCCGAAAACTTGTTCTATTATCACTTTAACACAGACGAAACTTTAACCGATAACGCCATTTCGTTTGGAGAAAACGGCACATCGGCTTACACGCTTTTAAATAATGTTTATTATTCATTTAATCAGGCAAATTTGCGTTATAACAGCATGGCTTATAGTTTAAATTTAAATTATTCAATTCTATGCAATGGCAGGTTGCAAACCGGAAACGGCAACTCACTTGTTAATGGGCCAATAACCTATAACGGCAAAAATATTATTGAACTTACTGTTGATAACGGCGTTAGCATGCTAAAAGTTTTGCCATATTTTGCAAACGATTTTAAAACCGGAGCAGTAATTAATGTGGAAATTGTGCTTGTGTTTAGCGATGGCACGCCAGAAAATCCTATTAATATTGTGCTAGATACCGACACCGGCTTAGTTAGTTTAAACGATAAAAACGGCTCGTCTAGTGGCAACGAATTTAATGTTGACGTGCTAAAACAAACTGACGATATCTACAAAACAAGTTATCCGGAAACTTTATCTGGCCAAATGTGGCTAAATTGGACAGTTAACCGCAAAGATTATTTCATTTACACCTACACTTTGTTTGAAACTTTGCAAAACGGCGAACAACGCATTGAACAATTCGACACTCAATCCACCAGAATGATAGATACAGGCAGAGATAGCAAAGGGGAATATCGCTTTGTTGTTGATATATTTAACCTAAACGGCGAATTCTTAGGCAGAAAAGTTTACACCTTCTCAGTTCAATCGCAAACAAATCAACTTTACACGGTTACCAGCAACAACCTTGTTCTAGAACAAAATTCAACGTTTAAAATGGTGCCTGATGTGTTCGGCTTATCTCAAAGTGGCTATGTTAACACTTACGAGTATTTAAATCAATTAGGCGTGCCTATTGGAGATTTAACTAAAATTTCAATAGACCTTCCGTTGTATGTTTATAACAAAGAAATGTCCGTTCAAACCGCTCAAGAACTTGAAGTTGAGTTGTATTCTTGGCAAGTGTTTAACTATTCAAACGCTAAATTTACAATTTACCGCATAAGTTCGGCAAACGCTAGCACTTATAATCTTTACATCGGCTTGCTTTATGTTGTTCCAACCGAACAAGTTGTTAATAATCTTGCAGTAGAAACGCTAATTAACGATGTGCGTTCAACTCAAAACATTAGCCCAGCAACAAGTTTGGAATATTCTTTCACAGGCAATAACGCTGTGTTCACTTTAACCGGCGAACAAATTGCCGAAAGCCAATATGTAAACTCCATAACTTTAAAAAATAGCGTGGTGCTTTCGGTTTGGTTTAGAACTGCCAATAACGAAAAGAAAATTCACGATATAGAAATCCCTTGCAGTTATGTAAACAATAAAATTTCGTTTAATTACGAACTTAAAGGCAGCGGACAATTCGTGTTTGAGTTTAAAGATTTGGCAGGTAATGTGCATAACTTCAATTTTGAAAAAGCCATTCAAGATAGCGAAGATGCCATAACCGAACTAGACATAATTGTGCTAAAAGAGGTTGTGCTTTTGGCAAACGGAATGAACGCAATAGATAACGCGTATTATAATGGCGAAGTGGAAATTCAAATTTTTAGCCCTAATATGTACGATATGCGTGGCATAACTTTAAACGCAACCTTAAATGGAAACAGTTACACGCCAACAAACCGCCAATTTAGATATATCTTTAAAGAGGTTGGCACTTACCGCTTAACCGCCTCTGCTTATGTAAACGAGCAACTATTAACAAAAACGCTTGCATTTACAATTGTAAATGAAAACGAGGCAAAACAGTCGTTTGACCTAACCAACTTGTTTAATTACACCATAAACAGCATAAAAAATAGCCGTGGGCAAGATATAACTAAGCCGCTAATTGACATTTTAAATGCCAACTCAGGCAGAAATAAATATCTTTTAACTTACAATTTATTGGTTGAAAATGCGGAAATTTTAGGCATTGTTTCTGGCAAACAACAACTTACAATTGAATATATGGTTGCAGATGGAATTTACCCTAACCGCGTTGTAGAATTTTCATTTGCAATGAGCAATGAACAACCTAACATTCAATGCAATGTAAAAAGTGGAGATAGCACAACAAAAAGTTTCACAATAACCTTTAACCCTGGCATAATTTACGAGCAGATTGGAGATTGTGCAATTTATATTAACGATGAAATAGTTTGCGAAATAAACGCCAATTCAACAAATAGCGTTCAAACTCACACCGTTTCTTATAAAAAGAACGGAGCAGGCGATTATTATATAGTTTTGCGCGGACCATCTGGCACAGTACATTACAGTTGCAAAGTTGTTATAAAAGAACCGCTTAACGGTTGGAGTATTTTCTTAATTGTGGTTGTTGTGTTAGTTGTAGGCACCGTTATTGGAGTAATTATCTTCTTACGCCACAAAATGAAAATAAGATAACAAGGTTTAAATTCTGTTTACATTTAAATTAAACCAAATTAACAAAAACAATTACAAATTGTTAAAACAAAACAATTAAACAAAATTATGCCTTAAATTATCACTAAGCGAAAATTAAAAACAACGCGTTAAAACTAACAAACAAGTAAAAAAATATTAAAATATAGAACAAAAAAACAAAAATTAAAACAATTAAACAAAAATTAAATAGAGGAAAATATGAAAAATGTGTATGTTCAAAAAGTTATAACCAATGACACTCAGGCAGACCATTCGTTTTGCTTGCCTATTTATGAAATTTTGCGTCTTGCCGAGGTGGCGGCGTTTAATCATGCCAACTTAATTGGGCTAGACCATCAAACAATGGAACAAAAAAGCAACGCATTTTGGATTGTTTCTAAAATGAAATTGTTTTTAAAACAAAACATTTTGCCGCACGAA
The DNA here is from genome assembly GCA_947627545.1 of uncultured Clostridia bacterium. Lineage (GTDB taxonomy): Bacteria > Bacillota > Clostridia > Christensenellales > UBA1242 > Onthoplasma. The sequence continues at coordinate 22,089 of CANQWK010000002.1, forward strand.
AAACTTACCGTAAAAACTTGGACGCACGAACCGGGCTTGGTTCGTGTGGACAGGGACATTTCAATAAAATCTGGCAGAACAACCAAAGCCAAAATTACAACTGAATGGTGCTGCCTAGATGTTGAAACTCACCGCATACGCAAATTAAATTCAATAAATTATCCAAACCTTGAACTTGCCGAAACCGAAAAAGTAGAAGCAAATTACACCAATTTAAAACTTCAATTAGATAAAAATAATTATGTTTATACGAAAATTATTCGTGCGTCTGACATTGATGTAAACAGGCATACCAACAATTTAAAATACACCGTAATGGCGTTAGACGCCCTTTCTTTTGAGCAATTAGATAGTTTAAAAATAAGCGAATATGAAATATATTTTGTAAACGAAAGCCACGAGGGAGATAAAATTGACATATATTTAAAGCAGCAAAAAAATTTAATTTACATTGAAGGAATGGTAGAGGAAAGAACAATTTTTAGGTCAGTTTTAAAAATTAAAAAATAAAAACACCGTTTTGGTGTTTTTTTATTGCTTAAAATTAAACTTGCTTTTTTTATTTTAAATCGTCTAAAACAAGTTGAATATATTTATCTTCTATAATTTTAGGCAACTCTCTTTTAGGCTTGTTAGTGTTCTCTTTTGAGCCTATTTCTTTAAAGAAAACTTCCCCTTCGTGCGATTGAAAATATACTCCAACAATGCCTTTTCGCTTAGTGTTTAAAATGTAATAAGCGGCACGCTTCCTTGCTCCGCCAACAATGTTGCCTACCTTTTTTTTACTTGGTTCTACAAAAACATTATAGGCTAAAATTCTCCCCATATTGTCTATTATTGTTATGCCGTCATAATTTATCATTTTAACAAACAAATCGGCGTAATTTTCTAGTTTTATTTCGTCATAACTTTTGCTTTGCATAAATAATTTAGAAAAACTTATTGGTTGTTTAAGCCATATTCCGTCTTCAAATAGGCCGTTGTCAACATAGTCTTTATCTACCACCACGCAAATTGCTCCATTAACATCGTTCATAACGCGTGAAAAAATGTTAATATACATGTTTTTCATATCTTGCAACTTTCTTGGCGTAGTGCGAAGTTTAGAAAAAGTTGCATCTACAAGTTCGTTCATTTCAGTGGAAATTTGGCTGTATTTGGTTTTGTCTAGTGCCAAGTTTATTATCAATCGGCTGCCAGATGTGGAATGTAATTGCATTGTGTAAAAGTTTAACGGATGCACCAACACGCAACTTGTTTTTATTTTGCGTTCCTTTAAGTTTGTGTTTTCTTCTATCAATTGAGTTAGGTTTTTATCTTTTATGCTGTTAAAACTCATTAGCAAACCATAGCCAATTTTGTCTTTTTTAACATCTATAAACACGCACCAATCTTTTTCCATAATTGCAAGCAAACTTTTAAGCCGCATGTTAAACAGGCTTGCGTCTTTATCTTCAAAAATGGTTATGTAATGCGAGTTTGGTATAACTTTGTTTATAGCCTCAATTCCGTCTGTAAAAACCAATTTAGGGCGAATGAATGTACCTTCTTCCTTATAATGCAAAAGTTCGTTAAACCTATTTAGTAGGTGCGATATAATAAGCGGCGGAAGGGAAGGAAATTCAGTGTTAAAAAATCGCGTTACATTTTCCTTGGCTCTATCATAAAACAACATTTCTTCCATATTTATTTTATCTTAACAATTTTAGTTTAAAATGTAAATTATTTTTTAAAAAAATTTTTAAAATTTTAAAAAAAGAAGCTAAATTTAACAAAAAAATTAAAAATAACAAGGCAAAATTTAATAAAACAATAAAAATTTTATGCTAAACGCAATATATAATAAAGTTTTTATTAAAAAGAAACTAAAAAATTTTACTTAAAAACAAACCAAAGCATTAGCTAAACAAAAAACAAATTAAATAAGCAAATTAATAGGACAACTCAATTAAAAAAATAAAAAATTCTATTAAAAATTACAAAATTGCACAATTTACGCAATAGATTTAATAAATAATATAAAAATTTGTGTAAAAAATAATTTAAGAGGATTATATGAAAAAGAAAGACGATTGCAATGTTTTTGTTATGCCGCCGACCATAACTGATGAAGATATTGTTGCTTTGTTTAATGGAGTTTTAAGTGTAATGAAAAAGAAAAGCGAACTAGAAGCACGCAGCCAATTTATAAACAGCAACATAACAATTGAGCGATTGCAAAAAGAATTAAAAAGCAAAACGGCGGAATGTGTTAGGTTAAAAAATGAAATAATCTTTTTAAAATCGCAACTTCAAACCGTTAAGCCTGAGCCGGCAATTCTAGAATAAAGGCGTATGTTTAAGTTTTAATTTAGTGGTAAATTTAAAAGAACTTAGTAAAAGTTTAAAAGATAAAGCGAATTAAACTGAACTAAAAGTTAAATAAAAAAACCAAAAGCAAATAAAAAATCATATAAATAATATGATTTATTTGTTTTTTGATGAAGATTGCTCACTAATTTGCAATAATGCAGAGCAAAATTTAAGTAGCGGAAACAAAATATTTTTAAAAAATGCAAAATATAAGCTTGAAGAAGTTGAAAATGAAGATTTTTTGTTTGTTAGTCCGTTTTGTTTGCCAATAACCACAAATTTTTATAAACTCTGCTATAAAAATTTAAAGCAAAAAAATGCAATTTGCGTTAAACATGAGCAAGATTTTTACATATTTTTAAAATTTAGTCCTATTTTCGATTGTTTTTACACTCAATTTTCTTTTAAAGGGGCATTAGTTGGGGTCTGTTTATCTAGTGAAATTTCTATTTCTATTAATGGAAACATTAAATTTAGCACCAAAAATTGCCAATTAAAATTTTCACATTACGAGCAGAAAGGCGATTTTTGTTTTATTCATTTTGTGGGTAAAACCAATTTTGTTGCAATTTTAAAAGGGCAAGAGTTGGCATTTGCCGATTATTATCATCAAGCAAATATAAACAAAAATGAGTTATATTTTTTAACAAAGTTATGCGATAGTTTAAATCATGGAAGGGTTTGTCATTTTAAGGACAATAAATTAGAAAATTATTTGGTTTACTTAGATGATGAAGAGTTAAATTTAAAGCAAGAATTTTTGCCCTGCGTGTTTTTAGATTGTTTGCTTGCTGGGAATTATAAATATTGCAATATGTTGTTAGCGGAAAATTTAAAACATGCTAAACCGGAAAAAATTAAAGATTTTTTTTGCGAGTTTGATAAATTTTATTTTTTAAAGCCAAATTGTTGTGCCTTGTTAAAAAAAGATGCCCTTGCAGGCATCTGTGAATTTGAAACCTTAAATAATTGCATTAGCAACATAAAATTGGTTTAGTGTTTTTGTGGTGTTTGTTTTTTCGCTCACTTTTTAAAAGCAAGTTTGGAGTTCAAATTTGCCAAATATGGCGAAGTTGACCAAATTGACCTCGATAGGTTTGTCGAAATTTTTACATTAAGCTACGCTTTTAATTAGTGCTTTTTTCGTGCCAATTAAATAATTTATTTAGCATTACATATACAGGATAAGCGAACTGTACAACCACCAACCAAACTAAGAAGTCCATACGTTCAATTCGCACATATTTAAACAATTCTGGCATGGTTATAACAAGGAAAACGGAAAGTGTTAAGCATGAGATATACATTATAACTTTAAATGGATTGAACGGGCGGCACATTCTATAAAGTGCCATAAAGCCCACCACCAAAATTGCAAGCGAACACATGGTTACAAGCACTTCGGTTGAAATGTCTGCCAAAAAGTGTTGATACATATACATGGCAATTGTAACTAACACAAGGCTTAGCCCAGCAGGCAAGGTGTTTTTTGCAACATTAGATAAAAATTTACCTTTAATTGGATTGATGTTAGGTTGCAACGCCAAGAAGAAGCTAGGCAAACCTATAACAAACATTTCAAGCAAAATGAATTGAATAGGGCTAAATGGATATGTTTTGCCCGCACAAAGCACGAATATTGATATGCAAATTGCAAAAACTGTTTTCATTAAGAACAGCGAAGAAGATTTTTGAACATTGTTTACAACTCGTCTGCCCTCGGCAACCACGCTTGGCATAGAACTAAAATTGCTATCTAAAAGCACAAGTTGGCTAACGCTTCGTGCTGCGTCGCTGCCAGCGGCAATGGCAACCGAACAATCTGCTTCTTTAAGGGCTAAAATGTCATTTACGCCGTCGCCCGTCATGGCAACCGTTTTGCCTTGTGCTTTTAATGCTCGCACTAAAATTGCCTTTTGTTCTGGGCTTACCCTGCCAAATATTGTAAAGTTTTCTGCAGCTTCGGCAACTTGCTCGTTGCTCATGCCTTGCAAACTTATATATTTATCGTAACGTTCTACGCCCACTCTTCTGGCAACTTCGCTTACTGTAACAGGGTTATCCCCTGAAATAATTTTTATATCTACTCCGTTTTGTTTAAACCATTCTATTGTTTTTGGAGCGTCCTTTCTAATATTATCTTGCAACAACACTAAGGCTATAGGTTTGCAGTTGTTTGCTCCAAAATTATTGTCGCTTTCCGCTAATAACAACACCCTATATCCGCTTAATGCATATTGTTCCGCCTGTTTTTTTAACGAGTCGCTTGCGTTGTTCATAACATATTCATACGCACCTAATTTGTACGTGCCGGTTTTAAATTTGCAGCCCATAAATTTTCGTTCACTGCTAAACGGAATGCTTTTATCTGCCATATAACACGGCTTGCCAAAATAAGATTTTAACGCAATGGCGGTGTGGTTGGCATCGTGAAAAGCGTTTACCATGCTGGCAATTATTTTGTCCACTTCCTTAAAAGGAACATCGCCTAGCAAAACAACATCGTTTACACTCATCGAGCCGTTTGTAAGTGTGCCGGTTTTGTCTAAGCACAAAACATTAGTTCGGGCAAGCATTTCAATGCAATAAAGGTCTTGCACCAAAGTGCGTTTTTTTGCAAGCCTTATAACGCTAACTGCCAACGCAACTGAAGTTAAAAGGAACATTCCGGCAGGTATCATTGCCACAATGCAGCCTGCCGTTTTGGTTATAACCATATAAGATAGAGAATAATCTAGTGCGGGGTTAAGTTTGTAATATTTATAGTTGTTATAAAGCATTATTATTGCAATTGGCACCATGAATATAGAAATTATTTTTATTAATGCCCGCAACGATGTTAATAACTCGCTTTTTGCCTGTTTAAAGGTTTTGGCTTTTTGGCTAAGTTGTGAAATGTAATTGTCATCTCCAATTTTGTTAACTTTGGCTTTTCCTGTTCCGCTAGAAACAAAACTGCCGCCGTATAAACTATCTCCTTTTTGCTTTTTTACAGGCATGCTTTCGCCTGTAAGCAAACTTTCATTAACCTCTAAATTGCCGTCTAAAACAATGCTATCGCACGCTATTTGCATGCCAGGGTTTAAAACTAAAACATCGTCTAGCACCACTTCGGTTTTGTAAACTTCAATTTCTTCGCCATCTCGCACCACTTTTGTAAAATTACTGTTGGTTAACGACAATTTGTCCATTGTTTTTTTGGCTTTAATTTCTTGAAAAATTCCAATTGCAGTGTTAAGAATAACAATAACCAAAAACAATAAATCGCTAAACGCTCCAACAGCAATTAGGGCAATGGCAACCGCTATACAGGTTAGGTTGAAAAAAGTAAAGATGTTTTTTGCAAAAATGCCGCCTAAACTTTTGTTGGTTTTTATTTTAGATACATTGGTTAGTCCATCTAATGTGCGTTTTTCCACCTGCTGGCTAGTTAGACCTTCTTCTGCCTTAGGGTTATAGCGAGAAATTGCCGAAGCTGGAATGGGTTTGTTTCTTTTGTTTTTTACAGGCTTTTCCGCTTTAATTTTAATAGGCTTGGTTTTTGCCGTTTCGGTTGAAGGCTTAGATTTTTCAACTTCGGTGGCGGATTTAGATTTTTCAACATCTTCAATTTTAATTTGTTTTAATTCTGCGCTAGGCTTTTGTTTTTTTTGTTTTAAATTTTTTGCAGAATTTTTCTTAGTTGAATTTGAAATTTGTTTTTTCATATAGTCCTTTTAATAAATATATTTTATTTTAACATATTAACAAAAATTAAACAAACAAATTTAAAACAAAAAACATATTATACAGGCGAGGAATAAAAATTTAAATTATATAATGTCAAAATAAAAGTTTGAGGCATAAAAATTAAGGGAGATGTTTATGGATTTAGATGATATTATTGTTAGAGCAAAAGGGGAATATCCAAAAATTGAAAATGCAACAGATGACATGCAAACAGTTGCAATTTTAAAAGATTTGGCGTTTGCAAAAGAAGGCGAATTAGCGGCAATTTTAACTTATATATTTCAAAGCACAATTGCCGATAAATCCAACAGTGAATTGGGTGAACTTTTTGAAGAAATAGCAATTGTGGAAATGACGCACTTAGGCTTACTTATGCACGCGATATCTGCGTTTGGCGGAGTGCCAAAATATGAAACGAGCAATGGAATGGCGTTTAATTCAAGTTGTGTTAATTACAACACAAAACTAAAAGATATGTTAGAACAAGATATAAAAACGGAACAAGACGGAATAAATGATTATAATCAAGCCATAAAAATGGTTAGAAATGAAAGTTTAAAAAATTTGATAGCCAGAATAATTTTAGACGAACAAAAACATATAGAAGCCTTAAAGCAAGTTAGGGCAACTGTTCAATTTTTGTCTTATTAGGTTAAAATTGAAAAATAAATGAAAAATAAAAATTAATAAAAAATACGTAAAAATTAAATAAAAAATACAAAAAATTTAATAAAAAAATAAAAAACACAAAATATTAAGGCTTTTTGTGTTTTTTTGCTAATTTTTTTGCGTTTTTTAATATTTTTTTAAAATTTTTATTTATTTTTTTATTTATTTTTTTATTTATCTTATTATTATTTTTTATTAATATTAGTCATTTTTTATAGTATTTTTTAATTTTTTACAATTAATTTTCTTAATTTTTACGTATTTTAGTTAAATTTTTCAATATTTTCAATTTTTTTCAATTATTTTCAATAATTTTTTATTTTTATTTGCTGTAAAGCATAAGTTCGCGTATTTTTCCAAATCGATTAATTTCTTTTAAATTCTTTTTTGTTACTATGCTATGGGCTTTAATTAAAACTTCGTTGTTAAAATTTAAAATGTCTTTAGTGCAAACTCTTCCTATTAAAAAATCGGCATTTTGAATGTTGGGTTTTGGAGCATCTATATCTACGGCAGAATTGTTTGTAATTGGTGTTTGCTCGTTTACTATTTGTTCAATTTGGTTTGAAATCGGCATTATGTTTGCCGTTACTGTTCGTGCCGATTTAAAAATTTTAGGACTTTTTTGCGGAGTGAATTTTTTAACATTTATATTGTCTTGTGGCGTGTAAAAAATTGTGGTGTTTTTGCCTGAACTTGCAAGATAGCTTACGTCAAATGTTTTGTCGTTATCTAAGCTGAATTTTTCACACATAAATTTTTCGGTTAAACTTATTTCTTTAACCACGCCTAAATATTCGCCTTTAATTGTGTAGGCTTTTGAATTAATTGGGCAAGGGTTTAATGTGCATTCTTCCACTTTTAAATTAACCGCCTGATTGTTCTTAACGGTTATTGCATTTTTGCCTATATGATAAATATTTTTAGAAGGCAAAATTAATTTGTTGCCTTCTTCCGCTGCCAACTCAATTTGCACTAGCTTTTTTAATTTTTTGTCAAAATAAAGTTTGTCCACCACGCCTAAAAGTTCGCCTTCATATAGCGATAAAACGTTTAAACCATAAAATTCACTGCAATAATACATAATTTTTACCTCTTTTTATCTCTAAATTAGTATATTTAAAATTTTTCTAATTAGAACGGAAGAAAAATTTGTTTATATATTATATTTTGTAAAATTTAATTGCTTTATGACAAATTTTAGGGTATAATTATATTGTAAAAAAGAAAAATAAAAATAGTTTATGTGTTTGAGGCAAGTTTGTTGGTAATTTCTTAGCAGAGGTTAAATTGCAGAAGAATTAAGGGGTTAAAATGAAAAAATGGGGGTTGTTTTTAATATTTTTAATTGTTCCTTTTTTCTTTTTTGGTTGCGAAAAACAAAATATAAAAAAATTAAACACTCCTACTGAACTTAATGTGTCGGCAGGTGGAATTGTAACTTTTAAGCGTGTGGAAGATGATGAATTTTATTCAATTTTTATTAATGATAATGAATTTGTTGTAAATAAAAATCACCCTGCGGTTGTGCTTTATAATTTTGATGGTGCGGATTATTTTGAATATGATGCCTCAAATTTATTATCGTTTGCTGTTGGCAGAAGTTACAATTTTAGCGTTCAAGCGCATGCAAAAAATAAAAAATCAAGTGATGTTAGTGGCACTGTTACCTATGTGCATAATCTTGTTTTAGAAACGCCTAAAAATGTGGAAATTAAAAACAATGTTTTATCTTGGGAGCAATGTCCGTTTGCAAATTCTTATAAAGTTAAAGTGAATTATAATGCAACTGAAACAATTTTTTCAGTAAGTCAAAATCAGTTTGATATTAATCAAGTTTTGTTTGGTGTAGGCGAATATAATTTTTCTGTGTGTGCTGTTCCAAACAAAGCAAATTATGAAGATAGTAAGTTTAGCCAAGCTGTTGAATTTTCAGTTAAGCAATTAAGCACGCCTAATGTCAGTCAAATTTATGAAAACGAAGGTCAAGCGTTTGTAAAAGTTGCCGTTGATGTGAATGCAAATTCAATAACTATCAATTTAAACAATTTAAAAATTGAACAGGCACTTTCTTCAAACGGCTGGCTGCATAAGGTTGATGACATTGAAAATTTTTGGGAAATTAATTTAACTGAATTGTGCAGGGCTAATGGAACTAATCAAAATTTAATTTTGTTTAATGTGGCGGCTAATAACAATTCTTTTGGTAGCCGATACTTTTACACCTCTTCCGCAGTTAGTAGCACGGTTGAATATGAAAAAACAAATAAGTTATTTGCTCCTAATTTGCAAATAACCAGCGAAGCGGACAAAGTTGTGCTTAGTTGGACAGATGAGGACAAAGAAAAAATAACTGCTTATGAAATTTATGTTGCTACATCTAGTGAAATGAAAACTTACACTTTGTTGCCAGAAATTAATTCTATAAAGTTAGAAAATAATTTTATTGCTGCGGCGGTTAAAAAATTAGGTAAAGGGGATTGGCAATCTTCAAATTTATCTGCGTTTAAAAGTTTGAATAGTTTGCAATTGGACAATTTAAATTTGGCTCAAAATGGGGAAACGCTAACCTTGAACGAACTAACCGATTTTGCAAATTATTATATTGTTGAAATTGGCAACGATGTTTTAAAATTAAACCAAAACTCAATTAACATTTTAAATTATTTAGGCAAGGTAAAATCTGTTTCTGTAACTGCCATAAGCGATGACCATGCTCCAAAAACAGAAAGTTTAACTTTGCAGCCTATAAAATTAAATGCTCCGTCAAATTTAAAAATGTCAAATTTAAAACCCTTTTGCTTAACTTTTGATGCTGTTGAAAATGCACTTGGTTATTATGTTTATGTTTTAAATAAAACAGAAAATAATTTAACACGCACAAAATTAAATGAAGTGTTTACTTCTAATGTAATAGATTTATCTAACTACCTTTTAGCAGAAAATGAATATGAAATTTGCGTTCAGGCAATTGCAAAGGAAAATGGCTTTGAAAACAGTGAACTTTCCAATTCAATAAATGCTGCAAATATTTAAAATTTTTAATAAAAAAATATTAAAAATATTTTAAAAATTTTTAATTTTGAAAAATTCTTATTAATAACTAAAAGTAAAAATAAAAGCACATAAAAATTATTTAATTGCTAAAACTAGCATTATGAAAATTAATGCTAACAAAATTGTAGAACAGGTAAAACAAAAATTGCATCAAAGCAGTGATATAAAAAGCCGCTTGGTGCAGTTTTTTGGTTGCGAAGTTGCAATAATTTACATTGCCGATATAACCGATAACTTGCTTATGAACAATTCGCTTGTTTACCCAATGGTTAGTTTTTCTAATGAGGTTAGCAACAATGTATATAAGGAACTTAAAGATAAAGTGCTATCTAATCACGAAATTAATGAATATGAAAAGTTAGATGACGCAATTGACGGAATGTTAAAAGGCATGTGTTTAATAGCCGTAAGCGGTGCGGAAAAATTTTTGTGTTGCGATATGGAAAAAATAACCACGCGTCCGGTTATGGAACCGCCAACAAGCGTGGTTATAAAAGGTCCGCGAGAAGGGTTTACTGAAAGCATAAAATATAATTTTGCCTTAATAAGAAAGCGCGTTAAAACTGACGATTTAGTTATAAAAACCATGGAAGTAGGCGAGCTTACAAAAACTCAAATTGGCATTGTGTATTTCAACTCGGTGGCAGATAAAAATGTGGTTAAGCGAATTGAAAACACAATAAAAAACATTAAAATTGACGGCGTGTTAGATGCGCATTATTTAATATCGTACCTTCAACGCAACAAACATTCACTTTTTAAACAAGTGGGCGATGTAGAAAAACCAGACATTTTGGTTGGTAAAATGATGGAAGGCAGGGTAGGAATAATTGTTGACGGCAGCCCAATTGTGCTAACTTTGCCTTTTGTTTTGTTAGAAGATTTGCAAAACAGCGATGACTATTACAGCCAACCGGTAAGGGTAGTTTTTGTGAGAATTCTTCGCCTTATTGGAGTAATTTTTGCGGTGGTGTTACCTGGGGTGTATGTGTCGCTAGAAATTTATCATTACAAAATTTTACCCACCGAATTTTTGGTTACAATTATGAACACCACGCAGGGCATTCCGTTTAGTCCGTTTGTAGAAATTCTGTTTTTAATTTTGCTGTTTGAAATTTTGTATGAGGCAAACTTGCGAATGCCGCAATATTTTGGCATGGCAATGAGCATTGTGGGGGCGTTAATTTTAGGCGAAACAACGGTTAATGCAGGTTTAGTTAGTCCGCCTGCCGTTATGATTGTTGCACTTTCAGGCATAACTTTTTACATTATTCCTAGCCAGGCGGCACAATTTAGTGTGTTAAGGTTGATTGCAATTGTTATAGGAGCATGCTTAGGCCTTTACGGAATGCTAATTTTTTGCGTATTCATTTTAAGTTATTTGTCTAGTTTTGATAGTTATAAGTCGGCATATCTTGCACCAACCGCGCCATATATAGACAACGACCAACAAGATTTGTTTGTGCGTGCCAACATAAAAGAGATGAAAAAAAGGCCTAAAAGCATAGCGAATAACAGAAAGAACGCTAACAGGAGAAGCAACAATGAAGATTAATTATAGGCAACTTTCAATTTTGGTTTTTATGAGTTTTGTAGCACTTAAATTTTTAGCGTTGCCGTCATTACTTTATGTGGAAAGCAAAAATATGAGTTGGTTGGTGGCTTTGGTGCTAATGGTGTTAGATGCAATTTATGTGTTTATTTTGCTAGATTTAATGAAAAAAAGCGGACAAAATAATTTTTATAATTTTTTAAAGCAGTGCATAGGCACGATGCCGGCTAAAATAATTTTAATAGTTTTAGGGTTAAAATATGCGCTAGTTGTGGCAAATTTATCAAAAGGTTTAGAGTTTTTTGTGGTTGAAAACTTTTATGAAAGGCTAAATTGGGTGGTTTTTGTTTTACCTCTTATTATTTTAACTGGTTTTATGGTATATAAAGGTTCGCGCAACATTGCAAGGGTAAGCGAAATTATTTGTTGGCCAATAATTCTTGGCTGCCTTTATTTAGCTGTTAAGTCAATTATGGGAGTTGAGCCGCTTAATTTTTTGCCATTTTTAGAAGAAGGAATAAAACCGCTAGCAGTTAGCGGATTTAAACATATAAGTTGGTTTGGCAGTTGCACGTTTATGTTTATGCTGTTTGGCAAAGTGGATTTTAACAACGAAAAAAAATCCACAATGATAAAGTATATTATAATTTCAATTTTATTAGTGCAATTAATTTTTATAATTTTTTATGGGCTTTTTGATGTAACAAGTCCTACACACAATTATTGCATAAGTGATATAAGCCAATTTTCAAGCGGACGCTCGTCAATTGATGAACTTTCTTGGCTGGTGGTTTCGCTATGGGTTAGTGCTCAAGCGGTGCAATTGGCACTTTATTCATATTGCTTGGTGCAAGTAATAAAATTTTTGTTTAATGTTAAAAGTAATGCTGTGCCTATATTTATTGTTTTGCTTTACATTTTTATGTGGAGTTTTATAGGCGAACAAACAATTAGGCTAGAAAATGTGTTTTTAACACCTTATGCAAGCATTGTAACAATTGTTTCACAATATGTTTTTCCTGTGTTTTTATTGTCCGCTTATCATATTAAAAATGCAATTTTTAAACATAAACACAGGCAGGAGGTGGTAAATGCCATTGAATAAAAATAATAAAAATTTGCAAAAAAATATAAAAAATGCCGAAAAAAACATAAAAAATAGCAAAAAATCAAAAAAAATTAATAAAAAAATAGAAAAAAATAAAAATAATTTAAATAAAAATATAACTGGAAATGAAAATAATACTAATAAAAATAAAACAAATGTAAACAAAAATAAAAAAACATTAAATAATTTAAAAATAGCAGGTAAACATGAAGAAATTAATAAAAATAAAATAAATAAAAATTCTAAAAAAAATATAAAAAATTTTGAAAAAATAGCAAAAAATACGCAAAAAAATGCAAAAAATACGCAAAAAAGCGTAAAAAATAATAAAAAATTAACAAAAAATAAAAATTTTTTGCAAAGTGGACAGCAAGTTGGAAGTCGGAACAATTTACAAAATGAAAAACAGGGCAAAGGCAAATTTTTTAAAAGAGTGAACACCCTTTTTAGCCCTCGCAAACTTGCACTTTTGTTTGCAATTATTGTTGCAGTTATAACTGTTCCTAAAATTGATACTCCGTCTATGAGTCAAACCGACGCAATTGTAACCATGCTTTGCATTGACAGGCAAGAAAAAGATATTGTTATTGCTGCCACTATTTTAAGCCCAGGGCAAGACAACGTGCCTAATTATCAAGTTTTTTCAGGCAAAGGCACTACTTTGGGCGGAGCAATTGATGATGTATCAATAACAATGGGTAAAGAGTTGGGTTTTGCTCAATGTGAAGTTATGGCGGTTGGCGAAAATTTATGTAATTATGGCGTTATGCAAACGCTGGATTACATGACTCGTACAAAAAAAGTAGGCAGAAACGCACATTTAATTAGTTTTAGTGGCAAGATTGACGATTTTTCACAGGCAATGTCCGATTTAAGCAAAGAAAAATCGCTTAAACTAGAAAACATTTTAAATTTTGATAGGCGTTATATTGTGTCGCAAGATAGCAACATAGAAAGTTTTTATATTGGCTATTTTAGTGATATTTCGCTTGGCATTATGCCAAAAGTGGAAATAACAGATAAACAAGAGGACAATTCAATTGAAATTAAAGGCGGAGATTCTTCTTCGTCTAGTGGCTCAGGCGGAGGAAGTGGTAGCGGCAGTGGAACAAGCGGAAGTTCAGGCGGTGGCGAAAGCCAAAGCAAATATTTTGTAAATGATGGCTCGGTGGTTGTGTTTAAAAAGGGCAAAAAACAGATAGATATTTCATCAAAAGAGGTTAAAAAAATAAATTATTTTGTAAACAACAGTCAGCAAGGCACAATTACGGTTGAAAATGTAAACGATAAATTTTACACAAATTCTACAATTTTGCTAGATATTGTTAAAAAGAAAAACGATATTAGCGTCAGTTTTGAAAATGACACGCCTGTTTACAAAAGCAAAATGAACCTTGTGGTGTATGTAGAGCAAGTGTTAGAAAACGAGCCAGAAAAACAAATGTTAAAGCGTAACAATGAATTTTTAAGTGAAGAAGTGGTTGAAAAAGTTAAAGAACAAGTAATAAAAGAGATGCAAAGTTGCGTAGATTTTTGCAAAACAAACAAAGTTGACGTGCTGGAAGTGTATCAATATTTTTACAAATTACAAAACAAAAAATTTAAAAAATATCTAAGCCAAGTTGGCATAGATAATTATTTAAGCAACATTAAATTTGAATTTGAAATTGATGTTAGCAACGAATATTAATCTACATTTTTATAAATTTTTAAGCCGTTTTCAATTATGCTTACATTTAATTGGTCTAGGTTAAAAATTCTACCGTCTATTAGTGCCTTTATTTTGTTGTCGGCATTGGTAATTTTTAAATTTTCTAGCCAAAATTGATTGGTGCTTTCTTTATAAATATGTTCGCCTTTCTTAAACAAAGAAAGGTATTTTTTTCGCTCGTTTTTTTCTGGCAAAACAACGTAATTTAGGTTAAATAAGCCGTCTTTCACATTGCTTAATGGGCTAACTGCATTGCCTTCACTTAATCCGCCGTTTGCTATAGATAACTCGTAAATATTTTCGGTTTTATCTTTATTTCCTTTAAAATTTAAGGTAAGTTCCACCCCCTCAAATTTGCCCGCATATTGCATTACTGCTAAATTCTGTGTTATAAAATTTTTTACTTTGTGTTCGCTATATTTTTCAAAAATGTCCGCACTTGCGCCAATTAGCACATTATTTACAACTTTTATGTCATTAACTAGCAAATAATCTACGGTGTCTATCTTCTTTTGCAAAATATCTTTAATTGCTTGAATTGGATTTGAACTTATGCCTAAAAATTTTGCAAAATCGTCCTGCGGACTGGTTGGAATTATTCCAAATTTTATTTTAGACAAATCTTTAACCGAATTTACAAACGCGTTTATAACCGCATCTGGGCCAATAACCACAAATTCATTTTCGCCTAAACTTATGGCGTTGGTTACACTGTCAACAATATTTTCTATTTTTTCGTGAAAATAAACGGCATATTCAACTTTTTGTTCTTTTAAGTAGGAAACTATGCGTTTACAATATCTTTCTCCATTTTCAGCCACATCATAAGGCGAAACAATTAAATTTAACATTTTTAATCCTTTTAAACTATTATAACCAAAAATAAAGAAAAAGCAAACAAAATTATGTTTTAATTTTTTAAGTGCAAAAATGTTTTATTTTTAGAAAGAATTAAACATAGAAATGTTTATTAATTATAAAAGCAAAATTTATTTAATTTAAATAAAAATGAAAATAAAAAGCAATTATAATTGGGTTAAAGAAAGGCTAATTAAAATTATTTTATTTGACACTTATTAAATTTTATGATATAATTAATTCGTATGGAGGAGATAAATATGAACAAACAAAACAAACAACAACTTATTGTGGCTGCGGCAGCACGGGTGCATGAGGCTTGGTGCGAAGAAGAGTTAAAGGCTTTTTACGGCAGGTTGGCAAATGAAATGCAAAAGGGTGGCAACATAGATGAAATATTAACTAATGCTGGCATAAAAAATGGAAAGGTTAGAAACATTGTTTCAATTAATCGCACTAACATTTTTAATGATGAATGGTTAATGGTTCAACTTTCAACATACGAGGGTTTTAAAGGATTAATTGCTAAGGGCGTTATAGATGTTAAAAGGTTTGTTTCCCGTAATTTAACGGAAAAAGAAATTGCTGCAGCGGGAGATAATTATAATGCTGCCACAAAGCAAGAAAATATTTTAAGGTCATTTGAAAAACTTTCGGCAGATTCTCAAACCGAAAACTTGCAAGCGGCAGAAAGTGCAGTAGCTGTTTATGAAGAAATGTGCAAATGCAATGTAAGTTTAAAGCAACTATGTAGCGGCAAATTTAAAACTGAAATTGGAGTTAAAATTCACGCCGATTGGATGAGAAGAAATGCTTTAAGAAAAGACAATTCTCCTGAATTATTTGTGGAATATGACGCTTTAGATGAGTGGGTTAAAGGGCAAGATTTAACCGTGTTTAATGCTATGCTAGAAGAAGTAAAACTTGACCCTAAAAAATATGAAGTAAAAGCAAAAGCGGACCAAAAATTTAATATTAGCGATGTTTACGCTGAAGAAAAAGAAGCTTTAGAGCAAATTTTTGGTAAACGAGTTGATTAAAAAATTATTAAACGCAGGGTGTAGGCTATGGTTTATTTAATTTTAGGTGCAATATTCTTTGTTGTGTGGGCTATTTCCACCTGCGTTTTTTTTGTTTTGTATAAGAAAAAACCAAGTTCAACTGCAGATGGCGAACAAATTAAACATCTCATTCAGGCGGAAAAGGACAATAATCAAAATTTGCAAAATCTTTTTATGCAGGCGTTAAAAAACAGTGAAATTGGCACGCAAAACACAATAAATAACCTTGCATTAACGCAAAAGCAAGAATTTGAAGCAATTTCTAAACGCGTTAACGATTTAACTTTTAGAAACGAAGACCGAATTGAAAAATTAACCTTGCAAGTTAATCAAACCTTAACAAAAATGCGAGAAGAAAATGAAAAATCGCTAGAAAAAATGCGAGAAACGGTTGACGAAAAACTAAACAGTTCACTTTCGCAGCGGCTTAACGAAAGTTTTAGCAAAATTCAGCAAAGTTTGGAAAGTGTTAATTTAGGGCTTGGCGAAATGCGAACGCTGGCTACCGGCGTGGGCGACCTTAAAAAAGTGCTTAGCAATGTAAAAATTAGGGGCGGCTGGGGCGAAGTTATGCTTTCTAACCTGCTTGAACAAATGCTTGCGCCTAACCAATATAAAGCACAAGTTCAAATTAAAGAAAACTGCAAAGAACGAGTAGATTTTGTTGTTTCTATGCCAGGGAAGGACGGCAAAGAAGTATATCTGCCAATAGATAGCAAATTTCCGTTGGAAGATTATCATAAACTTGTAGAGGCAAGCGACAATTTGGACAAAGAACAAATTGAAAAATGCCAAAAACAACTTGTAAAACGCATTAAAGAAGAGGCAAAATCTATTAAAGAAAAATATATTTCAGTGCCAGACACCACCGATTTTGCCGTTATGTTTTTGCCAATAGAGGGCTTGTATGCCGAAGTTGTTAGAGATGTTGAACTTATGGAAACTCTGCAAAATCAATTTAAAGTTGTGGTGTGTGGGCCAACCACTTTAACCGCCCTTTTAAATAGCCTTCAACTAGGCTTTAAAACTTTGTATATTCAAAAGCGAAGCAGTGAAATTTGGCAATTTTTAGCCACTCTGCAAAAGGAATTTGAAAATTATGTTCAACTACTAGTTAAAAGCCAGGGCAAAATTAATGAGGCCAGCAACAACCTAGAACAAGCAACGAAATCGTCTAAAAAAATTGCAAAACAATTAAACAATGTTGGCGATTTTGCCGATGAAATAGACCTTTCTAACCAAATTACGCTAGATAGCATAAGTTTTAAACCAAGCGAAAATGAAGATAAATTAAACGCAAATGAAGATAAAGAGAGGACAAATGCAAGCGAAAATGGCAACAATTCTAACAAAAATGGTGGGCGAAAATAAATTGCAATTAAAAAATAATAAAATTTTAAAATTAAAAAAATTAAAAATGCAAAGAAAGGAGAATTTATGCAACAAAAAATTGATGAAATTTTGGCTTATTTAAACAATAAATTAACTGCCGCTAAATCTTCTGCCGATTGTCAGGCAATTAGGGTGGAAATTTTAGGCAAATCAGGCAAGATAACTGAATTGTTCCGCCTTATTAAAGATGTTCCTAACGAGCAAAAAAGTGCAGTTGGGCAACTTCTAAATGGAGCAAAGCAGCAAGCGGAAAGTTTAATTTCGGCAAAAGAAGTGGCGGTTGCAAATGAAGAGTTAAACCAACAAATTTTTTCGGCTAAAAAAATAGACATAACCTTGCCAGCACCAAAATGCACAGGCAGTTTGCACCCTCGCACAATTGTTCAACGAGAAATTGAAGAAGTGTTTACCTCTATGGGCTTTGTGGTTGAGGACGGCAACGAGGTGGAAACCGAATACAACAATTTTACTGCGGTAAATGTGCCAGAAAATCACCCTGCACGTGATATGCAGGACACTTTTTGGCTAGATAATGGTCAGGTTTTAAAAACGCACACATCGGCTTCGCAAAACCGAATTTTAAAAAAATATCCGCTTCCAATTAGGGCAATTTTCCCTGGCAGATGTTTTAGAAATGAAGATGTTGACGCTGGGCATGAAAACACTTTCTTTCAGTTAGAGGGCATTATTGTAGATAAAGAAGTTTCGGTAGGCAATTTAATTTATTTTATGAAAGAAATGCTTTCTAAAATTTTTAAAAAGGAAGTAGAAATTAGGCTTCGCCCTGGGTTTTTCCCATTTACCGAGCCAAGTTTTGAAATGGATGTTAGATGTCCATTCTGTGATGGAAAAGGTTGTCCAACCTGCAAAAATGGTGGTTGGATTGAGTTGTGCCCATGCGGAATGATACATCCGCAAGTTCTAAAAAATGCAGGCATCAACCCAGAAGAATATAGCGGCTGTGCGTTCGGTTTGGGGTTAGATAGAATGACGATGTTGACGTTTGGTATTAATGATATTAGGGAACTAAATAGCGGAAATTTAAAATTGTTAAAGCAATTTGGAATTAAAAATTAGGAGAAATTATGATTATTTCGTTAAATTGGATTAAAGAATTTGTAAACCTAGACGGCATTGAAATTGATGAAATTGTTAAAAGGTTTGGATTGTCAACTGCCGAAGTGGAAAGTGTAAATTATGTTGGCAACGACATTGAAAAAGTTGTGGTTGCAAAAATTTTAAAGGTGGAAAATCATCCAAACAGCAATCATCTTCATATTTTGCAGGTAGATGACGGCAGTGAGCAGCCGGTTCAAGTTGTGTGCGGTGCACCAAATGTTAGGGTTGGATTAAAAACCTTTTTTGCGCAAGTTGGCGGCAGGGTTAAGCAGTTAAAAATTAAGCCAGCCAAGTTGGCAGGAGTTGAAAGCAACGGCATGTGTTGTGGTGGAAATGAGTTAGGCATAGAGGCGGACACATCTGGCATTGTTGAACTAGACGATAGCCTAAAAGTTGGCGAAAGCATTTTTAACATTTTGCCTATTAAAGATGTGCTTATAGAAGTTGACAATAAATCGCTTACTAACCGCCCAGATTTGTGGGGGCATTATGGCATTGCGCGTGAGTTTGCCGCAATTTTTAATAGGCCACTAAAACCGCTTAATTTAGATGACCCTTCGGCGTATAGCAAACTTAAAAAACTTAACATTAAAGTGGAAACAAAAAATTGCTTTAGATATAGCAGCATAACGGTTGCAAATGTTAATAAAAAAGTTTCTTCTGCCATAATGAAATTGCGTTTAAATTATTGCGGAATGCGAGATATAAATTTGCTTGCCGATTTAACAAACTACATCATGCTAGAATTAGGCCAGCCAATGCACGCATTTGATAACGCAGTTGTTAAAGGCATAACTGTTATAGAGGCGGACAAGCCTATTGTTATGGAAACGCTAGAACACGAAAAGCACACAATTGAGCCAGGAGCTATTGTAATTTGCGATGATAATCGTGAGCCGGTTGCAATTGCAGGTGTAAAAGGTGGTTTAAAGTCAGGCATATCGGCAAACACAAACAGTTTGCTAATTGAAAGCGCTTGTTTTGATAGCATGGCAATTCGTAAAACTAGCCGCAAAATTGGCTTAATTACAGACGCCAGCACAAGATATGAAAAATCGCTTGACCCTGAATTGACAATCACCGCAATTGCTCGCTTGCTTTATCTTTTAAAAGAAATAGACGGCGGCGTTAAAGTTAGTTCAAGTTTAACCGATGTGTATAATTTTAAATATTCTATTCACACCATAAAAACCGATGCTGATTTCATTTGCAGGCGCGGTGGGGTAAATTTAAAGGAAACTGAAATTGTAAACATTTTAACTCGCTTGGGCTTTAAAGTGGAAAAACAGGGTAAAAATTTGCTTGTAACCGTTCCTTCTTGGCGCGGCACAAAAGATGTTTCTATTAGGGAAGATTTAGTTGAAGAAGTGTTTAGAATGTACGGCTACGATAACATTAAAAGTTCAACAATGTGCATGCCGCTAAAACCGGTAGATAAACTTAGCACTCACGAAATTGAATATGAAATAAAACACGCATTAGCAAGCATTTTTAACCTTAACGAAGTGCATAGTTATGTGTGGAATTATTTAGATTTCAACAAGCAAATTGGCATAGAACAAAACAGCATGTTGCATTTAATGGAAGCGTCTAAAAGCGGACAAACCGGACTTAGAGTTAGCCTTGTGCCAACCTTGTTAAAAATTGCAGATGAAAACAAAAATAAATTTGAGGACATTTCAATTTTTGAAATAGGCAGGGTTTTTGATGCACTAGATGAAAATAACCTAGCTGTTGAACGCAAAAAACTTGGCATAGTTTTGGCAAGTGAAAGCGAAAAAGACGAAAAACTTTACTTTAAATTAAAGCAGATTGCTGAATATATTTCTAACAACCTTGTTGGCGCAAATTTAGAGTTTAAAACGCCAGCAGAAAACAAAATTTATCATCCAACCAATTCATGCCAAATTTTTGCAAACAAGCAGGTGGGAGAAATGGGCATTTTGCACCCAGCAATTGCCAAAAAGATAGATGCGCGCAAGCAGTTTGCTGTGTTAGAGTTAGATGTTAATGAGTTAATTTCTTCTCCAAAACAGACTTTTAAATATCTGCCAACTAGCAAATATCAGCCTGTTAGCCTAGACTTTAACTTTGTTGCAGATAAATCAACTCCATATTCAACACTAGAAAATATAATAAACAACTTTAAATGTAATTATATTTTAGAGCATAGTTTAAAAGATATTTACATTAACGAGCAAACACTTAAAGATAAAATTAGTTACACAATTAATGTAACAATTACGCCAAAAGATAAAACTTTAAGTTCTAACGATATTGAAAAATTTTCTAAACGCTTTATAGATGCGTTTGCTAGCCAAAACATAATTTTAAGAAATTAATTAAAAATAATAATAAAAAAATTGCACATAATATTAGCGTGAAAAGGGCGATAATTTTATGTGTTGTTTTTTTAACAATTTTGCTTTGTGCGGCTTGCCCCCAAAAAATTGAGGCAAAAGCAGAAACTTACAACCGCATTCAGTTTTTACATAATGGCAAAACTTTTAGTTATAATTTAGAAAAAAACATAAAATCTAGCCCACAATTTGATTTAAATTACGAGTTTAACAAATATAATCGCTTTGGCTCATTTTTACAGCGAAAACAACTTTTAAATCACCTTATAAGCATAGGAATAGATAAAGAAATAGCTGTAAATTATCTTTTTCCAAACCTAAACAAATTAGTTTTAAGCATGGAAAAAAATATTTTTGTTAAGCCAAAAGATGCAAAATTAACTTTAAACACAAATAGCGAAAAAGTATTTAACATTTCAAGCGAAATTGTCGGCTGCAAATTGAACGCCGCCGCACTTTATGAGCAAATTATTTATAAATTTTTAAATGATAAAGATTTAACAATAACTCTACCCACAATAGAACTTCAACCTAGCGTTTTTTCTAGCGAATTAAAAAAGTTTTCTAATTTGCGTGCAGATTTTTCAACCAATATTTCTAGTTCGTCTGCCGATAGAAAACACAACATAAAAAATGCACTTAACAGCCTAAATAAAGTGGAAATTTATCCTAACGAAGTTTTTTCGTTTAACAAAATTGTTGGCAGGCGAACGGCGGCAAACGGCTATAGAGAAGCAAAAATTATTGTAAACAACGAGTTTGTTGACGGTTTAGGTGGCGGAGTGTGTCAGGTTTCTAGCACGCTTTACAATGCGGCGTTGTTGGCAGGGCTAGATATTGTTGAAGCAAACAAGCACAGTAAGCAGGTTAATTATGTAAAATATGGCTTTGACGCAATGGTCAATTTTGGCAGTTCGGATTTAAAATTTAAAAATAACACCAATCAAAAAATTACAATTATAACAAATTTTTCGCAAACGCACGCTCGCATACGCATTTTTGGGCAGCAGCTTAACGAAACATACAAATTAACCAACGAAATTGTTAGTGTAACCGAGCCTAGCGAAGAAATTGTTTTAGATAACCAAAACAAATATGCCGACCGCGTTACCTACGAAGATGAGTTTTTCTATTTAAAGCGAGCCAGCAAAGGCATGGAAATTAAGTCATATAGAGAAAAATATTTAAATGGCGAACTTGTTAAAAAAGAGTTGCTTCGCTTTGATAAATTTTCCGTTCAAAACGCAATAAAAGTTTATGGCACAAAAAAAAGAGAGAACCAAAGTTCTCTCAATTTTAGCCTAGCCGAACAATTTATTAGCAATTAGCATTAAGGTTTTTGGCTCATTGGCAAAATATTGTAATTTGCAAACGAACTTTTATATTCATCTAATGAGTTGTCTGGCACGTAGATTGGAAAGGAGTTTTTCTGATGAGACGCGGTAAAGGTCGAAGCTCCGGTTGGCGGCGTTTCGCCTAAAAATACAGCATATTCTTTAACAGGAGGAGAATCTGGACAAAATAAGCTGGACGCTCCAAGCGTTTTTAATCCGGCAGGGAAAGTTATTCTTTTTACATACGCGCCATAAAGAAATTGTGAGTTTATTACTGTTATGTTGCTTGGAATAACCATTTCGGTGTCAAAACAAACAAAACCAAACATTGTGTTTGGCGTTTTAGTTACTTCCGAAATTGGCCAGACCAAATCGGTTATAATTGGCTTATCTTTGCTTGAGTTTGCAAAGCAACTTTGTTGTATGTTCTGTAAACTAGATGGAATGTGTAATGAATGCTGCCCATAATAAGAGTTATATAGTCCAGATTGGTCTATTTTTGTTAAATTAGGCAAAGCAGACATATCTATGCCGTGAACGTATGATAAACCACTATTACCAATTTCTTTAAGTTCGGTTAAGTCGTTAAAATTGTCTATTGTAATGTTTTGGTTTGTGTTAAAAAAGGCGAAATCTTCAATTATTTTAGTGTGCGGCGACATATTTATGTTAATTATAGACGGAAAATGATAAAATAAATGACTTTTAACAAACACTGTGTCGTCTTTAAATTTAAAAGTATATTTTGTTTCAGGGTCCATTTTGTCAGGGTCGTAAATAAAATATGTGTAAGCAAGTTCTTGAAAAATGCCTGTTTTAATCTCTCCATCACTTCCAAAATATGTTTTACCTTCTAAAACATCTTCTGGCGTGGCTGTGGCTAGAGAAAAATCGATGTTGGCACTTACAATACTTTTTATTCCATTTGTTATTTCGCTGGGGCTAGGATTGGAATTCGCCTGCAACACCTTGCCGCCTTTTTTAATAATTGCATCTTTTTGATTTATTAATTCTTGCTTTAATTCCTCTAAATTTTGCATATATCTCCTTAATTTTTAAAACTAAAAATTTGCTAAAAAATTTTAAAAATTTTAATTTTTTGCATGTTTTTTTAAATTTTTTGCTAAATATTGTACATTTTTTATAATTTTTTTAAAAAATTAAGTTTTTTTAATATTTGCCAAGTAATATATTTTCTATATCTTTTTCTAAAACATAAGTTCCATTTAAAATAAAATCTAATTCGTTTTCAGTAAGCAAAATTTTATAATATTTCTCTAACCGCTTTTCTAAATTATTAATTCTTTTTAAAAGCATCTCAATATCATTTTGCATGTCGGCCTCCCAAAAGATAATAACATTTAAATTCTTTGTTAATTCTAAAAACTGCCAATTTTACCGCAACTAGCCTACAAACTTTATTACATAACGGCGTTTAAACGATATGCTTTTAAAAATGTTTGCAAAATTTATTTTTGTGTGCTATAATAAATTAAGTTTTTAAGTTGATTGTGGAGTTATTATGTCTAAAAATTTAAAATTATCTTTTATTTTTAATTTCGCCATTGCGTGCGTGTTGGTGGCTTTTAAATCTGTTTCAGCATTTTTCGGCTTAGGCATTGCCTTTGTTGCCGTTTTAGTGCTTTTTTCTGCCGTTTTAATTTTAATTTGCACCGATAAATTGGTTAAAACTCGTTCGCTAGATTTATTCATTATTTCAGCAGTTTTTACAGCCTTAGAATTTTTAGTTTTCTTTGTGCTTGAAATTAATTCGCAAAGCATAACATCTGGTGCGGTTAAAGGGTTTAATGGTTTTCAAAGCGTAATTTCGGCATTTGCTGTAATTTATTTTGTTTATGTTGTGTTTAGAGTTATAACCGAACTTAGAGGCAATAAATTTACTTTTATTGAAAAATTGCTAACAAAATCTCCAAAACAAAGAGAGCCTAAAAAGGCAAAAGAACTAACAAACGGCAGTTTAATGGAAAAACCTAATAAAAATAAGGAGAAAGAACTTACCGAACAGGAAGATTTACAATTGCAACAAAAGGATTTTAACGAGCAAACAACCAGCAAAAATGATAGAGAAAACGAGCAAAAAGCCCCTGTAGAAAATTTAAAAAAATTCAACAATGAGGCGCAAAACGTTAGCAGCATTGCTCAAACCGAAGTTGTTATAAAATCTAATTTTAATGACGAACATATTGAAAATTAAATTTTATTAAAAAACTATTATTAAAACTAAATATTAAAAATTATATAAAACATATTTGAAAAAAGTTTTTAAAACTTGTTGACAAGTATGTTTTTTTATGCTAATATATAGTTAGCACTTGAAAAGGTGTTTTTTTAAACACCATTTTAAATTTAAGCAAATAGCAAATTGCTTACGCATTTGCGTTAAAAAGGAGATTATTATGGCAAAGGCTAAAAAAACTAAAAGAGAAAAAATCATTTTAGAATGCACAGTTTGCAAAAACAGAAATTATAACACTAGCAAAAACAAGGCTAACGACCCTGAAAGGCTAGAAGTTAAAAAATATTGCCCAACTTGCAAAAAAACAACCGCTCATAAAGAAACAAAATAAAGGGGGAAATTGTGTCTAAGAAAAACAAAAAGAACAAAAGCAAGCTTACTGCTCAAGCAAACAATGTTCAGGCCGAAAGCGAACTAAAACAAACAGTTGTTCCTACTAATGAAAATTTGCAAAACAATAGCCAAACAACTGAGGCTAAAACAGATAACTCTCAATTGGAAAATTCACAAAATAATTCTCAATTGGTAGAAACCGAAGTTCAAGGGGAAAAAGGCAAAAACAAGGTTGTTGAAGTTAAGGCTAAAGATGTAGATAAAAAGAAAAAGAAAGAAAAAGTTAAAAAGCCTAACAAAGTGGCAAAAGCGCTTAAAGATACAGGCAGCGAACTTAAAAAAGTTACTTGGCCTAAGTTTGGTCAGGTAGTTAAACAAACAGGCATAGTTTTGGCTGTTGTTATAATTTTTGCATTGGTTTTGTTAGGTCTAGATAAGTTATGCTCTTTGCTTGTTGGCTTGCTAAATTAGTTTAAGGAGATATTATGTCAGTTATTAATTCAAATAGAGATACCGAACCAAAATGGTATGTGCTAAAAGTTTTTGCAGGGTACGAAAATGTTGCAAAGCAAAACTTGGAAAGCACCATTGAAAAGTTCGGCTTGGAAGATAGAATTCTTCAAATTGTTATTCCTATGGAAGACGTGCTAGAAGAAAAGCGTGGCAAAAAGGTGCTTGTTCCTAAAAAAACCATGCCAGGTTATCTTCTTGTTAAAATGATTTATGGCGATGATATTTGGCACGCCGTTATTCACACTATGTACATTTCAAGTTTTGTTGGACCTAAGGGTCGCCCAGAAAGCATCACCGATGACGAAGCTAGGCGTTTAGGCGTTTATGGCAGCACAGGCGAAGTTAAAATTGCAATAGACATTAATGTTGGCGATATGGCGGAAATTATTGACGGCTCGCTTGCAGGTTTTGTTGGAAAAGTTAAAGCAATTGACGCTAATAATCAAAAAGTTACCCTTATTGTTGAAATGTTTGGTAGGGAAAACGAAGTAGAGGCAGGCTTTAGTCAAATAAGAGTAAGCAACAAATAAAAATTATTTAAAAACCACTTGACAAACACTTTTTACTATGTTAAAATTTAATTATCGTGGTAGGGCATTAGTCCGCTAACCACGCCATTTTAATTGAATAAGGAGGACAAAATGGCAAAGAAAGTTAAAGCTGTTGTTAGCATTCAACTTCCTGCCGGCAAAGCCACACCAGGGCCACCAGTTGGTTCAACTTTAGGTCCACATGGCATTAACCTTGCAGGTTTTGTTAAAGAGTTTAACGATAAAACAGCAAAAATGGTTGGTTACACAATTCCTTGTGTGCTAACAATTTATGAAGATAGAAGTTTTACCTTCATCTTAAAACAACCACCTGCAGTTGACTTAATTTTAAAAGAAGCAGGCATTGAAAAAGGCAGTGCAAAAGCACGCACAAAAGTTGGAAAAATTACTGCTGAACAACTTAAAAAAATTGCAGAACAAAAAATGCCAGACCTTAACGCAAGCAGCCTAGATGCCGCTATGAGCATGATTGCTGGTACTTGCAGAAGCATGGGTATTACAGTGGAGGGCTATAATGGAAAGAAGTAAAAAATATGTAGAATCCGCTAAACTCATTGATAAAACTAAGGTTTATGACGTTAAAGAGGCTATAAACACTGTGTTAAGCACAGCAAAAGCAAAATTTGATGAAACAATTGAACTTCACATCAGGCTTGGCGTAGATGGTCGAAATGCAGACCAACAAGTTCGTGGTGTTGTGGTGTTGCCAGAAGGCACAGGTAAAACCGTTAAAGTTTTGGTTATTGCCAAAGGAGATAAAGCCGAAGAGGCTAAAAAAGCAGGAGCAGACATTGTTGGTGATGATGAAATTATTGCTAAAATAATGTCAGGCAGTTGGCTAGATTTTGACGTGTGCATTACCACCCCAGACATGATGGGTGCGTTAGGCAGATGTGCAAGAATTTTAGGTCCTAAAGGCTTAATGCCAAACCCTAAAAGCGGCACAGTTACTATGGACGTAACAAAAGCTATTAAAGATGTTAAAGCTGGTAAAGTTGAATATAGGCTAGATAAACAAAACATCATTCATGTTCGCATAGGAAAAGCAAGTTTTGGTGCAGAAAAATTGTTAAATAACTTAACCACAGTTATGGATGCAATTATAAAAGCAAAACCAGCCGCAGCAAAAGGCACATATTTGAAATCAATTTACCTTGCTTCAACAATGGGCCCTAGCGTAAAAGTTAATTACAGCGAAAGTAAATAATTGTAAAAAGTGGCATTTGCCACTTTTTATTTAAAATTTTAAAATATTTAATAAGAAAAAATATAACAAGAAAATGATATAATAAGGAAATAATTTACTAAATTATAAAAAATAAAAAAATAATTACAAAAAACATATAAGCGTAAAAATTTGACAATTTATAAAATTTATGTTAACATAATTATATTATATTTGGAGGATTTATGAGAAAATCTATTAATAGCAATATAGATAACAGCACCTGCAAAAGTTATGTTTACATAAAATTTTGCAAAAATTATAATTTTGGAACAACAAAATTCGGTATTGACAGCTTATCTTTATCAACCTACAAAATTGAAGTTGATAATCAGCAAAATTACAACATCGAAATTCCAGAAGATGCCGATACAATGGAAATTTGGAGCGAAGTTCGTGCGCTAAGTGAAGATAAACAATTAGTTTACAAATCTAGGCCTATTAATAAACGAATTTTCGACATTCCGCTTTCCGTTGGCAGTAAAGTTTCGCAAATGAAATATATTGCAAAATGTCTTAAAGAGTATGACGAACTTGTCCCTCATGTGGCTGGCAATGCAGAAACTCCAACAAAACATAAATGCGTTGGTTATAGCACCATTGCTCACCCTGAATTTGATGGTCTTTATAGCCGCGTTCAGCAGTTAAAAGAAGGCGATAAAATTAAGGTTAGAGTAGATTCTGGCAAACCAGAAACCAAATTTCAAACCTTTACAGAATATCGTTCTTCAGTTGGCGGGCAGAAAGAACAAATTTATTTATATTCGCAACCTGTTGGTAAAAAAACCTATTATATAGGCGAACTTCGTGAATTCGATATAGAACGAGATATTCGTTTGGTAAAAACGGTTGACGGCGGTCATGTTATTATTTCGTCAGACGAAGCCAAGGTTATTGACCCTAAAAATTTAGATAAATATGGGTATATTCAATCTAGCGACTCACTAGGTTTAGATTAGCAAAATTTTAAATAATATCTAAAATTTATTTTATATCATTTTATATTTTTAAATTATAGCAGGAGAAATTAATGAGAAAGTTTGAATTGGTTAAACCGGAATTTATGCAATATGGCGTAGATGCTAAAACTCTAAAAAAGCCATATAGAGCAACAAAACATTCGGTTTGTTATGACTGCTTTTCGCCAATAGACGTTGTAATTCCGCCTGAAAGCACAAAACTTGTGTTTATAAATTTTAAAGCATATTGCAACAGTGATGAGGGCTTTATTTTGGCGTCAACAAGCGGCTTAGGAAAACGCGGTTTAATTTTGGCAAACGGTATTGGAATTGTTGAAAGTGATTACGCCGACAATATCAATAATGACGGAAACATCGGCTTTTTGTTGCATAATTTAAATAAAACTCCGTTTGAAATTAAAGCAGGCGACAAAATAGGACAAATTTTCTTTTTCAAATTTTTGGTTACCGATGATGATGCCGAAACAAGAAAAGATGTTGTTCGCACCGGTGGGTTCGGCTCTACAAACAAATAAAGGATTTTTATGTTAAGCGTTAGAAATTTAACAAAAGTTTATAAATTAGGCAAAAAGGGAGACTCTAAAAATGTTGTTGCGTTAAACAATGTTAGCATAGACTTTCCAGATAAAGGCCTTGTGTTTTTGCTTGGTAAAAGTGGTAGTGGTAAAAGCACGCTTTTAAATGCAATTGGTGGGCTAGACACTTTTGATAGTGGCGAAATTATAATTAAAGGTAAATCTAGCAAAGATTTTAAGCAAAGCGATTTTGATAGTTACCGCAACACTTTTATTGGTTTTATTTTTCAAGAATATAACATTCTTGAAGAGTTTTCTGTGGGCAAAAATCTTGCTTTGGCACTTGAATTGCAGGGCAAAAAAGCAGATAAAGAAGCCGTAGATAAACTGCTAAAATTGGTAGATTTGGAAGGCTTTTATAGGCGTAAACCTAACCAACTTTCTGGCGGACAAAAACAGCGAGTGGCAATTGCAAGGGCGTTAATTAAAAACCCAGAAATTATTATGGCGGACGAGCCAACAGGCGCCCTAGATAGCAACACAGGCAAACAAGTTATGGACACACTTAAAAAACTTTCTAAAAGCAAACTTGTTATTATTGTTTCGCACGATAGAGAATTTGCTCATCTTTATGGCGACCGTGTGGTTGAACTTAAAGATGGCGTTATTATTAACGATGACACAAAAAAAGAAATTGAAGCCGTTAAATCTGAGTCTGGCATAAGTTTTATAGACGATAAAATTGTACATATTAAAAAAGGGCAAAAAGTTGCAAAGGCAGACTATGAAAAAATTATTAAACTTATTGCGGAAAATTCTAAAAATGGCGAAACCATAATTTCTTTTGACAACAAAACTAACAGCGAAGTTAAAAAGACAGCGTTTATTACAGACGAAGGCAATCAGCAAGTGTTTATGAACACAAAAAAATCGGACATTATTCAAAAGCCGCATGACCCTGACGATTTAGAACTTATCCGTTCTCGTTTAAAAGTTAAAGACGCTTTTAAAATGGGCGCTAGTTCACTAAAACATAAGCCTATTAGGTTAATTTTTACCATACTTTTGGCGTGCATTGCTTTCACATTGTTTGGCGTGGTGGACACAATGTCTAGTTTTAACCGCGCTAGTTCGGTTTATGAATCGGTTAAAAACCTTAACCTAAACAGCATTGCCGTGGCATCTTATGTAGGCACCGGCTACGACTCGGAAATTAACATTATTAAAGAAGAGGATTTGCAAAAATTAAAGGAAAAATATTCGTCTTATGAAATTCAGCCGGTAATTTTTAAAGATAGAGATTTTTATTTTGACGGCAACAGAGCTAATAGCAGCAGTAGCAAGTTAGATGAATTTTTTGTTTCTGGCATAATGCCTATTGATGAGCAAATTGCAACAAATTTACATCTTTTAAATAATGGAAATTTAATTCAGGGCAGATATCCAACTGCAATAACTACTAGCGATAATTTCCGTGAAAAAATTATGGAAATAGGCGTTTCTAAACATGTTTACGAACTTATTAAAGAAAATTCCAATTTAACCTTTGAAGAAATTTCGCAAAAATATTTTCGTATTTATGATAGAACCGGAGATTTATATTTTAAAATTGTTGGCGTGTTTGATAACGATGTTGACATGAAAAAATATAATAATCAGCATGGCAGCAACCAAAATTTTATTAACAGTTACTTAATGGAAAATGAACTTAGAACAGCCACCGTTTATAGCCATTTTAACATGACTTATGTTCATCCAAGTATATTTAATAGTTTAAGCAGTTCTTATAATAGCGATGATAATGATTTATTTTATACCTATGATGACAATTATGGCAATTATATAAATAATGTTTATACTTATAGCAGATATGTAAAAGAATATTCATCTAGAGATATTACTGTAAAATCTGGCACATACGCGGCGCATTTAGAAGATAATCAAATTATACTTTCAAAGGATTTATGTTCAAGTTATTTAAACATTACAATGGAAGATATTGAAAAAGGCTACACTTTCAAATGCGGAAGAAATTATTCACTAGCAGACGAATATGAATTTGAAGTTATTGGAATGTTTGACGGCGGAAGTTCAGACGTTATGATTAGCGATGGCAAGTATAAAGAAATATTTGCAGGTTACGACTTTTTTGTAACTCGCCTAAAAGGCAACAGCGGAGATAGAAAATTTATATCTGGTTTAGAAAATTATTCAAAAAACAAAATATCTTACCACTTGCAGTTTGGCTCAACCAGCACGCTAGATAGTTTTGATAGCACTTTGGCAAGCATGAAACAACCACTTTTCTGGGTAGGCTTTGGCTTTGCCGTGTTTGCAGGGCTAATGCTTATGAACTTTATTGCTACCAGCATAAGCTATAAAAAACGAGAAATTGGCATATTGCGTGCAATTGGAGCAAGGGGCAAAGATGTATTTTCAATTTTCTTTTGGGAAAGTTTTGTAATTTGCATAATTAATTTTGTGCTATCTTGCATTGCAACAAGCGTGTGCTGTTTCTTTATAAACCGAGCCATATTAAATGAACTTGGCTTTACAATAACCTTACTAACCTTTGGCATAAGGCAAATTGTGTTGTTGTTTGGCGTAAGCTTTTTGGTGGCATTTGTTTCAAGCTTTTTGCCGGTTAACCGAATTGCACATAAAAATCCAATTGACAGCATTAACAATAGATAAAAAAAGAGCAATTTGCTCTTTTTTGTTTTTTTAAATTATTATGTGTGATTAAAAAGACAATATTAATAGCATAAAAACAGCGTGTTTAAGCCTATTTTTTCAATGCATAATAACCTATAAAAATTTAATTAATGCGTTTGTCGGCGGAAGTTAGGTTTATGTTTATTGACAAATTTTTGTTGCCTAAGCGGCTAAATATACGTTCATCATAACGGGACAAAATGTTGTCAAACGAAAGGTTTGTGGTTATAAATGTTGGCAAATTGTTTATTTGGCGAGTGTTTATTAAATTATATAAATATTCAACCGTTATATTTTTTAAAATTGGCTCGGTGCCAAGGTCATCTATAAGCACAATATCTGCCGTTAACAAATCGGCAAAATCGTAATTCTTGCCGCAGTGATAAAGTCGTGCAAGTTCGTTAAACTCAAACGCCGTTTTGTAAATTACAACATAATTGCGGTTTATCATTTCGTTTGCTATGCACTCTAACATAAAAGTTTTGCCTGAACCAACTCCGCCAATTATGTTAATGTTGCGTTTTGTTACAAGTGGATATTTACTGCACCAGGTTTTAACAACTTCGTAGGCCTTTTTGTCATTATCGGTTAAAATTTGATTATTGCTGTTTTCAAACGCGTTAAATTTGGTTTGGCTGCTTGCGTTTAGGCTAATTTTTTTATTAAGTTCGTTTAAAAAACATTTGCAAATTCGCCCACCAACCACGCCGGTATCGTTGCAAATAGGGCAGTTATATTGTGGGCTAAGTTTAGATTTATCTATGTTGTGTTGTGCTAAATATGTGGCAATTTTTGCTTGCAAATCTTGTGCTTTATGTAGAAGTTCAAAATCTTCCTTTTCGTAGCACGATTTTAAATATTCAATGTTGGTTTTGGTGTAAGCATCGTAAATTTCTTTAAATTCTTTGTCCTGTTTTAAAGTGTTAATAAAATTATCGCATTCCTCTTGTGCGTTTAAACGTTTTAGCATAAAATTCTGTTTAATGTCGGCTATAAGTTTGCGTTTGTTCATCTTACACCTCCACTTCGTCTAAATTGGTTATTAGGCTTTGAATTTGTTGTTTTGTGTAATTGTTATGTGTAAAATTCTGCCCAGAATAATCCGCTGGTTGCATGGTTAAAATTTCTTCCTGCTTTAAGTTGCGGCTGTGCCAATCTGCCAAAACCTTGTTTAAATATTGCATTGGATTGGCCTTGCCTTTGCTAAAACTTGCTGCGTGCAAAATAACCTGCTGCGTGTAACCCCAACTAGACGACCAAGTGTTGTAAAATAATCGGTCTTGCGCAATAATGTTTCGAGTTAAATCTAGTGCCGATAAAACCTCTTTAATTTGATTATCTAACGCCAAGTTGTTATTTAAATATTCATTATATGCGGCGACTGTGGTTATGCCAAGTTTGTATAATTTTTTTATTATTCCGTCAAAGCCGTTAAGCGTGCGAATAGAAGAAAGATAGCAATTGTCCGCAATTGTGCTAAGGGCATCATAATCAAAGCCCATGTTTAGCCATGGCAAAATGTAAGTGTCTATTTCCTTAGATAAATCGTCATACTTCAAACCTAATTGGCGATTTACCATTTTTGCAATTTCTTGCATAGATGCAAGTTCATTTTCGTAATTTTCAATTTCGGCAACCGATAACAATTTAAGTTGATAATATTTTGTTAAATATTCATCTAGCACGGCAAAATTCAACTGCCTTTTTTTAAGTTTTAAACTTTTGCAAACATATATTATTACATTTAGTTCAAAATTAAAATCGTCTGTCCACTTTTTTAAATATTCAACGTCTTCTAACTGCACCTTACGTTTGCTGCCAATTGCCGCTAAAATTAGGCTTACATTTTCATTTGCACTGCCTAAGTCGGCTATTTTGTTTGTTACTTCTTGCAAAGTGTGAATGCCCTCGCTTAGCCAATTTTTTGCAACCACTATGCAATAATTAGGGCTTAATGCAAAACCTTTGCTGTCTATGCAATATTTTATTATGGCAAGCAAAGCATCTTCTTCCATGTGCTTGTTTTCAATTAAATTATAAAATTCGGCAAACTCGTTTGGCATAACCATTTTGTGTGCAAACAACTCTTGCACTGTTATGTTAAAGCTTGCATATTTATCTACCTTATATTTTTTAATGTTTTTTGCGTTAGAAACCACAGGAAGATACCTAACTTCGATAGGCGTTATGTTTAAAATTTGAACTAAACCTAACCCTTCCCAATATCTAAACACCGAAACAACATCGTCTTCAGTTATGTTTAAAGTTTTTGCAAAATATGTAAGTGAATTGTTTGGCTCATCTGCCAATCCGCACATACAAAGCCCTAACAAATAAACTTTAACGCACACATCTGGTGCGCTAGGCAAATATTCATTGATAAACACGTTATCAACCAAAGTTTTGTTGCTGCCCGTTTGGCTAGGACTAAATTTGCAAAAAGACATATCTACATAATAGCACAAAAAATTTTTTTTGTAAACAATATTTGCCCCATTGCAAAACAAGTTCTTGTGGAAAACCTGAGATACGTTCCGCTCGCTAATGCTTGGTCGGTATTACAGGGAAGGTTGACATTTTATGCTTAAAATAATGAAATATAAAATTAGGTGGCGGTTATATTTTGGTTTGGACACGCATAAAATTGGTTATGAAAAAATGCGGTTTTAAAAATATTTTTGTAAAATTTTGTGCTTGTTTTGTGTTGTTTTGTTTATGCATTAGCTTAACTTTTTGTTTGTCAGGCTGCAAAAAAAAGGACAACCTAGAAAAATTAAGCAGCAATTTAACTAAATATGATATAGTTTTAGATTTAGACACAACAACATATAATGCAAATGCTAGTGAAAGAGTTTTTTATATAAATAACAGTGAAGCCGTGTTAAAAACGGTTAAATTTCATTTATATCCGCAATTTTTTAAAGAGGCAGGGCAGGGCAAAGTTGTGCCGTCTAATCATTTAAATGAGGCATATCCTAATGGAATAAGTTATGCTGAATTTGAGGTAAGCAGAGTGTGTGTTGCTGGGGTGGATTGTCCGGTTGTTTATTCTGGCGAATGCGATGGAATTTTGCAAATTGACCTTAATTCTAGTTTAATGCCAACCGAAATGGTGGAAATTTACATAGAATTCAATTTTAGTTTGCCAAATTGCAAGCATAGGTTTGGCTATGGCGAAAACACAATAAATTTAGGCAATTTTTACCCTATTGCTTGCGTTTATGAAAATGGTCAGTTCAACGAGGCAGGTTACAACCCCAATGGCGACCCTTTTTATAGCGACATGGCAAACTACAATGTAAAAATAACCACAGACGAAAATTATCTTGTTGCGGCATCGGGCAGAAAAACCAGCGAAAATGTTTTAAACGGCAAAAAAACCACCAATTTTATTGGCGTTATGGTGCGAGATTTCGCCCTTGTGGTTAGTAATAAATTTAATGTTGTTTCGTCAACCTACAATTTTGTAAATATCGACTATTATTATTTCAGCGATGAAAACGAAGAATCTTCGTTAAAAGCGGCGGCAGATGCCATAAAAACCTTTTCTAACATTATTGGAGAATATCCGTACGAGTGTTACACGGTTGTTCAGGCAGATTTTGTTTATGGCGGAATGGAATATCCAAATTTATCGTTAATAAGCGGCGATGTAACTAATGCTGACGATTATAAAAATGTTATAGTTCACGAAACGGCGCATCAGTGGTGGTATGGTTTGGTAGGAAACAACGAGTTTGAGCATCCGTGGTTAGACGAGGCGGCGGCAGATTTCTGCACAATGTTGTTCTATGACAATGTGGAGGGTTACAATCTTTCGCACGCTAGCATGATTGACGCTAGCAGGCAAAATTACAATACATTTGTATCGGTTTATACCGATGTTTTAGGCAACCTAGACACAAGCATGCGAGCAATAGATGAATATTCAACCGAGCCGGAATACACTTACTGCACATACGTTAAAGGTGTGTTAATGTATGAAAGCCTTTATCAACTTTTAGGACAAAAAAAGTTTGTAAATTGCTTACAAACATACTTTAATGATTATAAATATAAAAATGCCACGCCAGATGACCTAATTTTAAGTTTTGAAACTGCCAGCAAAACCGAACTTAAAAACTTTTTTTCTAGTTGGGTAGAAGGAAAGGTGGTTATTCGTTAAACAGCCCACAACAGCCATATTTTATGCATTGTAAATTATATGCTTGTGAAATGTTATGGTTTTTGAATTCATTATGCAATTATACACTTTTTTTGTTGGCAAATTTAGTAAAAGCGATTCGCGTAAATGACAAAGCATTCTTTTAAAATTGTCTATATTGCAACTGTTTACAATACGCGCTAAAAAATAAATTTCTCCATACTGCGCATCTTTGCAATATTCCATAACATATATTAATTCATTTTCAAATTCATCAATTGGTAATTCAAATTTAACAAATCCTGAATAAAAAACCTTTAAAAGTTGGTTTAAGGCGAGCAAATATTCATTTCTAACAATGTGCTTTCTGCCCATTAAAATGTCTTCTTTCGGCTCGCCATACATTTCTATTAAATATTGCTTAATTTGAGTGTAATTTTGTTCAATTAAACTATCCATATTTCTCCTATCTTGCAAACAAGCAAGCGGAGTAAATTTTAACAAAATTTTTTTTGTTTGTCAACTAAAAATAAAATTTTTTTTAGTTAAAATTGTTTTGTTTTAACGGCACAATTTAAGTAAAATTTTAATTATGTTTTAAACTTAACGTTAAAACAACAAAATTTGGAAAAAATATTTGTAAAATAAAAATCAATTTGTTAAAATTATAAAAATGAAAAGGCTAATTGGGTACATTAAAAAATATAAATGGTCCGCTATTATTGGGCCAATTTTTAAAATGTTTGAAGCCGTACTTGAACTTTTAAATCCAATTTTAGTTGCAAAAATTATAGATATTGGTGTTAGAAATAGAGATTGGAATTTTATTTCTAAACTTGGCTTTTTAATTTTGGTGTGCAATTTAGCTGGTTTTATTTTTAGTGTTATAAGTCAAAAATTAACCGCTCGCACTTGCGTTGGCGTTGCAACCGATATGCGAAAAGATGTGTTTAACAAAGTTGCCTCTTTTTCGCACGCCGAATTAGATAAATTTGGCACTTCTTCCATTATAAATCGCCTTACTAACGACATAACTCAAGTTGAAAATGCCGTTTCGGTGTTTCTTAGAATGATGATAAGAGTGCCATTTCTTTTAATTGGCGCTTTTGCACTAAGTTTAACAATAAATTATAAAATGTCGTTTATATTTTTAATTTTAATTCCTATAATAAGCATAATTCTGTTTGTTTACATTAAAAAAACCACGCCATATTTTAAAAAAATTAGGGTAAAGTTAGATAATATTAGCCGTGTAACAAAAGAAAATCTTTCAGGCACGCGAGTTATTAGGGCGTTCAACAAGCAAAAAGACGAGCAGGCTAGGTTTGAAAACACAACCGAAGATTACACCGATACTATTGTAAAAGTTTCCAAAATTGCCACGTTTTTGCATCCGTTTATCTTTCTTATTGTAGATATTGCCACAATTGCTTTGCTATATTTTGGAGCATTTCAAATTAACATTGGAAGAATGACCCAGGGCGATGTTATTGCGCTTATTGATTACATTTCAATAATAACTATTTCGCTGTTGCTACTTTCTCAAATTATTGCGTTGTTTGTGCGAACATCGGCAAGTTTGCATAGGCTAGACGAAATTATGGACACTAATGTTTCGGTTGTGGAAAAACCTAACGCTAAAAAAATTAATAAACAAAACTATGCGGCACTAATGGAATTTAAAAATGTTTGCTTTAATTACACCGGCTCAACTAATGCAAAATCGTTTCTTAAAGATTTGTCCTTTAGCATTTATCCGCACCAAACAATAGGCATAATAGGTGGCACAGGTAGCGGAAAAACCACAATTGCCAACCTAATGACAAGGTTTTACGATGTTACTTCTGGCGAAATATTGTATAAGGGCGTAAACATAAAAGATTACAGCATAAAACAACTTAGGCAGGAAATAAGCATTGTTCAGCAACGCAGCACGTTATTTAGCGGCAGCCTAAAAGAAAATATGCAGTTGCGCGGTGCAGCCTCGGATGAAGAAATTGTTAAAGCCTTAAAAATTAGCCAGGCATGGCAGTTTGTTAGCGAATGGAAAAATGGGCTAGATTATCAAATTATGGCTGGTGGCAAAAATGTTAGTGGCGGACAAATGCAAAGACTAACTATTGCAAGGGCATTAATAAACAACCCTGAAATGATAATTTTAGATGACAGCAGTTCGGCTTTGGACTTTTTAACCGATAGCAATTTGCGAAAATCGTTAAAAAAACTTAATAGCACCTTAGTTTTAATTTCGCAACGCGCCACTTCAATTATGAATAGCGATTTAATTATAGTGTTAGATAATGGAGATGTTGTTGGAATGGGCAAGCATAAAGACCTTATAAAAAACTGCGAAATATACAGGGAGATTTATGAAAGCCAAAGTAAATGACGTCGCAAGTCTCACTTTTGCTAATTTGCTGCATTTTATTCCGCAAATGTAAGCCTAAGTTCGCTTGCTCCTTAACCCCATTACGCAACAAGTGCTTATGGGGACCCCAAAGTCTCACTTTTGCTAATTTGCTGCATTTTATTCCGCAAATCTTTTACTTGTAATAATAAAAAAAGGAAAAATGAAAAAACAAAATTTAAAAAACATATTTTCTAAATTATTAAATTATGTTCGCCCTCATAAGCGGTCATTTTTCCTTGCCATAATTTTTAATTTGCTTGCTATAACTCTTAATATGATAATTCCTATATTTTCAGGCAAGGCTATTGACACCATGATTGGCATTAATAATGTGGATTTTAAAATATTGTTTGATTGCCTTTTTACTATTGCTGTGCTTACAATTTTCAGTTCGTTATTCGATTGGTTAGGCAGTTTTTATATGAATATTTTAACATATAAAACCGCACAATCCATTAGAAACGGCATTTACAAAAAATTAAACAATGTGCCTATTAAATATATAGATAACACTTCGCATGGCGACATAATGAACACCATGATTGCTGATGTGGAAAACGTTACTGACGGCTTTTTAGAAGGATTTTCAACAATCATTCAGGGCGTGTTTCAGTTGATTGTGGTTATGATTATGATGTTAGTGCTAAATTGGGGGCTTGCATTGGTGGTTATAGTGGTTGCACCGCTATCGCTTGTTTTTGCAATAAACATAACAAAAAAAAGCCGCAAACTTTACAAAATTAGGGTGGAAATGCAAGGCGAGTTGAGTGGTTATAGCGAAGAAATGATTACAAACATGAAAATTATTAAAGCGTTTAATAGTGAGCAGTCCACCACCGATAAATTTGATGAAATTAACAAAAAATTAGGCAAAGCAAGTGAAAAATCGGTATTTTATGCATATATTGCCATGCCTGCGGCTAGGCTTGTTAACGGAATTTTATATGGATGCATTGGGGTTATTGGTGCGTTGCTTGCCATTAAAGGAAAAATTAAAATAGGCCGCATTTCGTCATTTTTAAGTTATAGTGATAACTATACTAGGCCATTTAACGATTTAACTAGCATTTTTGCCGATTTAAATATTGCCGTTGCAAGTGCCAACAGAGTGTTTGGCTTGCTAGATGAAGGCGAAGAAATTAGTGATGCCGAACTTCCAAATTTAACCAAATGCAACGGCGAAGTTGACATTAAAAATGTGGCTTTTAGTTATGATGAAAATTTTAAACTTATTTCTAATTTAAATTTAAATGTAAAAAAGGGCGAGCGTGTTGCAATTGTTGGGCCAACAGGTTGCGGCAAAAGCACAATTATCAATTTGCTAATGCGCTTTTACGATGTAAATAGCGGCAGCATTAAAGTTAGCGGAAAAGATATTAGAAAAGTTTCAAGGCACTCTTTTAGAAATTTCTATGGCATGGTGCTACAAGAAAGTTGGCTATACAACGCCAGCATTAAGGACAATGTGGCTTACGGCAAACCAAATGCCACTATGGATGAAATTATAGAAGCCTGCAAACTTGCAAACGCAGATGCCTTTATTCAAAAATTGCCAGATGGCTACAACACAATAATAACCGAACGTGCGGACAACATAAGTGCAGGACAAAAACAACTGCTATGTATTGCCAGAATAATGCTATTAAAACCTCCAATGATGATTTTAGACGAAGCAACAAGCAACATAGATACTCGCACCGAAATGAAAATACAGCAGGCACTTAACACAATTATGGAAGGGCGAACCTGCTTTATAGTGGCACATAGATTATCTACAATAGAAAATGCCGATATAATTTTGGTTATGAATAAGGGTAAAATTATAGAGCAGGGCAAACATAAAGAATTGCTAGAAAAACAAGGTTTTTATTATCAACTTTTCAATTCGCAATTTGATGTTGCCAAAAGCAATTAGTGGCATTCGCCATTTTTCTATTGATAAAATTTTATTTGCTATTTCTTATAGAATATTAATAAACAAATTAATAAATAAAAATTCAAAAATAAAAACACTTGAAATATTTATTAAGTTGTGATATATTTTTTATATGATAATTCAATCTAAAACCAACGAAGTTAATTGTAAAAACAAAAAATTTAACTTTTGGCAATATTTTAAACCGCATAAATGTCTTATTGCGGCTTATATTTTTCTTCAAGTGGTGTTTATTGCAATATCGGTTGCCATGACGTTGCTCGGCGCACAATTTATTGCAAAAGTAACAACGGGTGCTTATCAAACAGCAATCCGCATCCTTTTAATTGAACTGGTTATCTACATTGCCAATCGTTTGTTGGAATATGTTAGCAACTTTATATATTATCAACTGCAATTTAGGCTAACCAAAGCAATGAGTTTTGACATTGTGGAGCAATCGTTTGGCGTTGCGTCTAAGGCGTATAGCGACCATAACACTGCAAACTTTACTCAGCGCATTGGCAACGACCCTTATACAATTTTTAGTGCTTGTAATACAATTATAAACAGGGTGGCAAGTTTTGTTAATTCGGCAATTGTGGTTGGCTATATTTTAGTTGTAAGTCTGCCTGTGGGGTTGGTGTGTCTTGCATCCGCCTTGCTGGGTATAGTTATTAACATATATCGCAAAAATAAGGTTAGGAAAATGCAAAAAGAAAATCATAGGCGCAACGAAAAATATTCTAGCCTTTTAAACGAAGTTGTTAGAAGTGAACGCGATATAAAATCCTTAAATTTGGAAGAAAAATTGGTTAAACAAGCCAAATCCACTTATAATGATGATAAATTATATTCAATTAAAACCAATATGTTTGATTACCGCTGGTGGACAGTTCAACAATTTTGCGGTTATTTTTTAAACAGTGTGGTTTTAGTTTTAGGCATAAAGTTTCTGGATTTAGGCTTATTAACCCTTGCATCGTTTATGATTATTAACTCTAATCGCGGTTATTTAAATCAATTAATTAGTGGATTTGAGCAAATTTACACTCAATATAATAACATTGGACTTGCAGTGGAGCGAATTAGCGAACTTTATGAAGATGATGAGTACGAACTAGAAAAATTTGGAACAGTTAGCAGAAAAAAACTTAAAGGCAAAATTGAATTTAAAAATGTTGGCTTTACATATATTGAATATAAGCAGCGCGATGAAAAAGAAATTCAGTTAGAAAAGAAATCGAACAAGCGGCAGCACATAAAAGCAAAAGTGCCAACTCGCGTTGTTGTTGGCAAAAATAAGGTGTTTGAAAATTTAAATTTTTCAATTGAGCCAAACACTACGGTTGCATTTGTGGGCAAATCTGGAAGTGGCAAATCTACAATTTTAAATTTAATTTCAAAAATGTATATGGTAGATGATGGCAAAATTACAATAGACGGCATTAATATTAACAGTTTGAATAAAGATACCATTCGTTCTTCCATTGCACTTGTTAATCAGTTTCCATACATTTTTGATATGACCATTAAAGAAAACCTGCTGCTTGCAAAACCAGACGCAACCGATGCAGAACTTGAACAAGTTATTAAAGATAGCGCCTTAGATGAATTTATTGCAACACTATCTCAGGGGTTGAATACACGCGTGGGCGAAAGTGGCATTAAACTATCTGGTGGGCAAAAACAAAGGTTGGCAATTGCAAGGGCACTACTTAAAAAATCTAGCATAATTTTGTTTGACGAAAGCACATCTTCGCTAGATAACCTTGCGCAAAATCACATTAAGCAGAGCATAGATAACATTAAAGGTAAATCCACAATTGTTATTGTTGCTCATCGCTTATCAACCATTAAAAATGTTGATAAAATTTTCTTCCTAGATAACGGCCAAATTGTAGATATTGGCACATTTGACGAACTATTTAAACGCAACAAAGCCTTTGAAACCATGTTCTTAGCCGAAAATATTTAACTTTTTTGCTTTGCTAGAACATCATTTTTTTGCTTTCTTTTTGCTTTGCCGGAATATTAAATTTTTGTAGATATTGGCACAATTGACATTGGTTAGAGTTTTAAAAAAAGAGATTTTTGCTAAATTTTAGTTCTTTTTATTAAAATTTTCAATAAAAATTTGGCGGTTGTGCGTTAGGCGAGTATCGTTTGGACTTAATTTTATGGCAGTTTCTATTGTGGAAATTGCCTTTTTATATTCGCCAATTTCATAGTAACATAGTGAAAGATAATCGTAAGGAAGGCTGCCCCAACAAGCAGGCGAGGACATATAATTTAAATATCGGTCACTAATTTTTAGCATTTCATTAAAAACAAAGGCGGCTTTTAAATAATTTTTTTGTTCAAAATAATATGCTCCTAATTCATAATATGGCTCGCGTACATAAGGGCATTCTAACACGGCTTTAATTAAAAATTCTTCTTGCAAAGCGGAGTTGTTTAGTTCCTTATGACAAACTGCAATATATCTTAAACTTGCACACCGCTCAATGTCCCAATTGGACGTTGGCAAATTTAGGTGGCGGTTAAGCGTTTCAATGGCTTTTTCATATTCTCCATTAAACATATATTCTCTGCCAAGATAGTGCATATTTCGGTCATCTAGCGGATTTTCTTTAACCGAAAGTTCTAAAAGTGGCAAATAACTTTTTCGAGATTTCGTGTCATCTGCCTTGTGGTTTAACTGAATGTTGGCTAAGTTGATAGTTTCTAATTTTTCGTTTGTTATAGCAGTTAAAACTTCATGAACAGGGTATTTCCAAGCATAAGCGCCGCGTTTGTGAATTTTGTCCGCCATAAACACTACACCTTCGCTGCCATCTGGGTTAAAATTCCAAGTGTAGCGATATCTTGCTCGCCCAGTGTTGTCGCCCCAATTTGATAGTAAAATTTTGCTCCAACCAGGCTCAAAAAATTCGTCAATATCAACACAAACGCAAATTTCAGCATCGGCAGGAATTAATTTTAAACTATCATTTCGTGCCACGTCAAACCTAAAATTTGTATAAGGTTTTTGTTCACAAATTATGCCTAACTGCTTAAAATGTTCAAAACTTCCGTCTGAGCTGCCTGTGTCTAAAACACAAACATAATCCGCTTCTTTAACTGAATTGTACCATCTATCAATAAATTTAATTTCATTTTTTGCTATTGCATAAACACAAATTTTCTTTTTCATATTAATTAATATTAAAAAACACAAAATATTGTTAAAATTTATAATTAACAACAAAATTTAAAAATTTAATTAAAATAAATAAAAAATTATAAAAAATGTTAAAAAATTAATAAAAATACGCAAAAAATGCTAAAAAAATAATTAAAATACACAAAAATTTGTAAAAAATTGCTAAAAAATTAAAAAAAACACCTTGCGGTGTTTAAGTTTAAACAGATTTAATTTCAGAAATTAAAGAAGTTATCAATTCATTAATTTTAGCAATTTCAAAATTCATATTTTCATATCTTTCAACAGTATTTTTGTATTTATTGTTTGTTTTAAACGTATTAGGTTCATCAAATTCAACATTAGAAATTTTGTTATTAATGGTTATAAAATATCTCATTTTTGGCAACATTATGCAACTAGATTCCGGTTCATACGCAGGTTCATTTCTAAGTGAGTTGTGTAAAACTCGGCATAAAGCAATATAAAATTTAATTATATAACTTGTAAATTCTTTTAATTTTTCAGCGTCATCGGTTAAAATTATGGTTTTTGTTCCAATAACATTTTCACTGCTTTCAGGGTCAATGTAATCTTCTTGCTTATAATACACTGAATTTACGTATTTTTTGTCTAAAAATTTATTCTGCAATTTGCTTACATCTAAATTTTTATAAACTTGAATAGGGGTGTTGCCCATTCTTTGAAATTGATAAGTTTGCAATAAATTAAACAAGCGTTGGTCGGTTGTAAGAATAATAATTCCATTGCTGTTAAAACCATGTAATTCGCCAATTAAATTAGCATCTTGAACAAATTTTATAAAATTTTGTTGTGTAATATCTG
Source organism: uncultured Clostridia bacterium (assembly GCA_947627545.1). Taxonomy (GTDB): domain Bacteria; phylum Bacillota; class Clostridia; order Christensenellales; family UBA1242; genus Onthoplasma. Next base: position 65,979 of record CANQWK010000002.1, read on the forward strand.
TTCGTTTATCAAATAAATGAAAATTCATAATTCTCCTTTGTTAGAGCAATTGCTCAAAGCATAACGAATTAAATTGTAGCAGATAATGTTTGTTTTGTCAAGAGGTTACATAAATTTAAATATATTAATTTGGCTGTTTTGCAAAGCGGACAAAATATCATATAGAATTATAGATAATTCATTTAAAATTTTTAAAGAATAATGTTTAAAATATTCTTTTTGTTCTAAATTTGCCCAGAACACATTAATTTTTATTAAATTAGAAATTTTTTTTAGCAAACAAAAAATATTAATTTCTTTTGTTGCTGATGTGTTAATAGAAAAGTTAAATGTTGCATTTAAATTAGATATTATGCTTTCAAATTTTTTTAAGGCGGCGTTTAAACTTTTTTTAATGATATAATTGGTTTGTTCTTTTATAAATGGTAAAGACATTTTACATTCTATTAATTCATTAAAAAATTTAAGCACTGTTTCTTTGCGGTTAAATGGGGAAGAAAAATTTTCAAACTTGGTTTGCAAAAAATTGTATTGCTCGTCAGTTAAAATTGGAAAGTCGTTATAGTCCATAACTAAATATATGAATTAAAACAATAAAATAGAATTATTTAATAAAAAATAAAATATTAATAAAATATTAAAAAATAATTAAAAATTTGAAAAAATATAAAAAATTTTTAAAATTAATAAAAAAATCATAAAAAAACAAAAAAAATTATAAAAATGCAAAAAATTAAGCAAAAATTATAAATTTTTTATAAAATTAATGCCAGTTTTAAAATTTTCTAAATTTTTTTCATATTTTTGTTTTAATTTAATATATTCATTATTTTTAATTTTTAAAATGGCGTTTTTATAACTTTCGCCAAAAACTTTAAACATAAATTTTATAAAAAATTTTTTAACATCAAAACAATTTGTTAATTGTTCTAGTTTAATATTATCAAAATCCAAGGCATTTTTTGGCAGGGCTAACGAGCGGTTTTCTTCTTTTTCTTCTTCGTAAACGCCGGTGTTAAACTTTGCAATAAATTTTAAATTAAAAAGAAAATAATTTTTTTCTATGTCAATTTCTAGCGGAGCAGGGAAATGTTTGCCTACCTGATAAGAAAATGAATAAAATTTGCGTGAATAATAGCCGTTTATAATAATATTTTTATAATGGCTATTTAATTTGGCAACAAAAGCGGACATAAAACTATCTGCAACGCTTTTTGTTAATTCAAATTCTTGCATATTTTTTATATGATTTTTTTTTAATAAATGAAAATGTAAATTTAATGTTAAATAATTTTAAATTAATGAAATATAAATTTAAATGTTAAATAAATTTAGATAAAAAAAATAAGGGTAGAACCCTTATTTTATTTCATATTCATTTTTTGGTTTATCTAAAATTGTGTAGCCAAGAGAAGCAATTTTATCTCGCAAAATATCGCTTTGTTTATAATCTTTATTAATGCGAGCAAGTTTGCGCTCTTCGGCAAGTGCTATTATTTCACTTGGAATTTGTTTTGTTTCCTCTTTAACTTCGGCTAATTTTAGGCCTAAAACATGGTCAAAATCTAACATCAAATTGTAAATATCTACGCTATCAGGGTAATTTTTTAACGCGTCCCAAACAACGGATAGTGCAAGAGGAGTGTTTATATCATCGGCAAGATATTCTGTAAATTTGGTTTTTAACCAGTTTAATTTGCTAGTTTCAATTTTTGATGTGCCGTTTTTGTGTTTTAATAACAATTTCTTTAAGTTAGAATAACTTTCTTTAGCATTGTTAAGTGCTTCAAATGTAAAATTTTGTGGTTTTGAATAGTGTGCAGATAGATAAAACATACGCAAGTCCATTGGAGAATATCCTTTTTCTTTTAAATTGCTTAAGGTATAAATTCCGCCTGTAGATTTGCTCATTTTACCACCATTAAACATTAAATGTTCTAAATGAAACCAAATATCAACTACTTGATGACCGCATTTTGCATAGTTTTGTGCAATTTCATTTTCGTGATGCACGGTTTTGTGTTCCACTCCGCCGCCATGAATATCAATATGTTCGCCTAAAAATTTATTTCCAATTGCACTACATTCTATATGCCAGCCAGGGTAACCAACTCCCCATGGGCTATTCCAACGCTGAATGTGATTATCTTTTGCTTTTACCCATAAAACAAAATCGGCGGGGTTGCGTTTGAACTCGTCAACTTTAATGCGAGCGCCAAATTGTTTTTCGTTTTGGTTCATTCCGCCTAACGCGCCGTAATTAGGACATTTGCTAGTGTCATAATAAACGCCGTTTTCAGTAATGTAGCCATAACCATTATCTAAAATATCTTGCACAAAAGCAATAATGTCATTTATAACGCTGGTTGCAGGGCAAATATGTTCAGGCGTTTCAACATTAAGTGCTTGCATATCATTAAAACAAATGCCCCAATAAAATTTTGCAATTTCTTCCGGAGTTTTGTGCTCTCGCTTGCTGGCAACTTCCATTTTATCTTCGCCCTCATCTGCATCACTTGTCATGTGTCCAACATCGGTTATGTTCATAACTTGATTAATGTTATAGCCTAAATATTTAACCGTTCGCCTTACCATATCCATAACATAAAAAGCGCGCATGTTGCCAATATGTTGATACCAATAAACAGTAGGTCCGCAAAAATAAAAATTAACGGTGTTGTTAATTGGTTTTAATGCTTGCTTTTTTCGTGTTAACGAGTTGAATAATTTTAATTCCATAAAATTCCTTTTAATTTTGATATTATAACAAGGATTATAAAATTTGTCAATTGATTTAAAAATTTAAACTTTAGCAAACAATAAATTAATAAAAAATAAGCAAAAATTTTTTAAAAATTATAAAAAATAATAAAAAATTAACAAAAAAATTGAAAAATTGGCTTATTTTTGAATATTTTTAAATTTTTTTAATATTTTTTAATTTTTTAATTAATTATTTTTTATTTTAATTTTTGTTTTTATTTTTAATTCCAACCTCGTTATTTATTTTACACTATTTATGGCATAAAAATCGGCCTATATAATTATTTATAATTAATATTATAAAAAATGTGATAAAATATTTAAAATATTTGTTAATTAAATTTAATTGTGTTAAAATATCAATATAAATAAAATCAACATTAATGTAAAAATTTTAATTTTTAATTCAAAGGGGTTTTTATGAAAGAGTTAAAAATAAAACGATATATTTTTATAACTGCAATTTTGTTGTTTGCAATGTTTGTTTGTTTTGGTTGCAAAGTTAGCACCCCTGTTGAAAGCATATCAATTGATTTAAATAATTTTAATGAGGCAGGCATTACTCTTCTTGTAGGAGATGAATTTGAGCCAACAGTGAATTTTATGCCTAGTTTTGCCAGCAATAAAAAATATTACATAAAAAGTTCTAATGAAAATGTGCTTTCCGTAGTAGGTTTGAAAGTAAAGGCTGTTTTAGAAGGTGAAGCCTATTTAACCGTGGTTTCAAAAGATAATGACAGTGCGCAAGATAGTGTTTTAATTTATGTTAAGCAATATGTTGAAACGCTTAGCACTCCACAAAATTTGCAATATAATTCAAGTACACAAAGTTTAACATTTAATTCTGTTGCTAATGCACAAAGCTATACTCTTGAAATTAATGGCGAAAATGTAAACATTGGCAATAACACAATTTTTGCATTAAATCCAAAATATTTCAACCAAGTTTTAACAATTAAAGTTAAAGCAATTGCGCCTTCATATAGCCATGCTTACTCTTCTTCAAATTCATCGGCTGCACTTCAAATTTATCAGGCAAGTGCGGTTGAAAACATAACGGCTAGTTCAATAAACGGAAATTCTAATTTAACATTTAGCCATTCATCTGCCACAAAATTTAAGTTAAGCATTTTTGATGGAGTTAATGTTGAGCCTTGGCAAGAAGTTGAAACAAATTCTGTTTCGCTTATGGAATTAAATGAAAAATATGCCGGCAAAAATGTGGAAATTAAAATTGAAGCGTTGGTTGATGACGAAATTAAAAATTTAGCCGAAAATGTTAATGTAAATTTTTATTCGGCAGAGGCAAGCAAATCGGTTTATGTACTTAACAAGGCAGATGTTGATATTCAGGCGAACACTTTAATTTGGCAAAATATAGCAAGTGCTAGCGGCTATAATATATTTGTAAATGGTAGCAAAGCGGCAGAAACAGAAATGAATAGTTATGATTTGCTAAACTTAAATTTGCAGCCAACAGAAAATTTTTATTCGGTTAAAGTAGAGCCTAAAATTAGTGGCAACAATTTGGCAAAAACGGCAGATGCTACCACATTAAAATTTAATGTTTTGCCTGACCCTGTTTTAAATTTGCAGCAAGAAACAATAACTTGGCAAGAAGAAGGTTTTTGTTTAGTAACCTTAACAAAAGGTTCACAAATAGTGTTTAGTGCAACCGAAAAGCGTTCAAGTTATAACTTAGATTTTGGCAACGGAAATTATGTTTTGTCCGTTCAAAATTTAGGCGGACTAAACGAAGTTGACGGAGTGTATTATTTAAGTTCTAAAATTTCTTCAATAAACATTACAAAACAAAACTTACAAAATTATATGTTAAATTTTTCTGCTAACATTGGAGAAAGTTATAACGCACTTTTAAACAACCAGCCGATAGACGCAAATTTATTTGAAGATATTTCAAACGCTAATTTTAACGAAGAAAATTCTTCTCTTTCAATTGAGGGTGCAAATGTATCAATTAATTTGCAAAACGCACAATTTAATCCAGGCGAACAGACCATAACTTTGACAAATGAAAACAAGGTTATTATTACAAAATTTGTTCAACTTAAAAGAATAAACAGCATAACAATAAACGATGCAACTGCGATTGTGCAAAATGACGAAAACGCAACAATTAAATTTGAAATTTACAATAATTTAAGCAGTTTAGTTTGTTCCGCATACGGAGAAGAAGCTGAAATTGAAACCTTAGACAAAACATCATCAAACTTTTTGCCGGCAGGCGAATATATCATTAAAGTTTTTGTTTATGGAAATGGAAACACCACAATAGGCGTGCGAGAATTGGGCAGAGAAATTGAAACAGCAAGTTTAAATTTTACTGTTTTAGAAGCACCAAATTTAGTGTTAAAGAGTAGCGAAATTAAACAAATTGAATTTGAAAAAATAGAAAATGCGCGAGAATATAAATTATATAAAAAGAGTGGCAATTTAATAAATGAATTTAATAATGAAATAACAATAAATGAAAATTGTTCGTTTGAATTTGAACTTGAAACAGGCAAATTAAATTTGCTTGCTAGGGCGGTTGGCAATAATTCAAGTTTGCAAGGAGATTGTTATTTGTCCTCGTGCTATGGTGAAATTGAAATTGCCGTTTTAAATGCACCAAATTTAGTGTTTAATAAGGATAACCAAAAATTTGAAATTATAGATACTAACGATGCAAACGCAATTGAAAATTACGAAATAAAATTTGCGGAACAAACCAACACCTTTAATAGCAAAGGGGAAATAGAATATTCTCCAAATTTTGAAATAGGAATTAACAATTTTACCATTACCGCAAATGCAGTAGATGAAAAAGTTGACGGAGTGTATTATTTAAACGCAACCAATCAGGCGGAAATAAATAAAATAGATGCAGAGCCAACAATAAACATTTATCAAATAGATGACGAATTTAATTTGCCGGTAAGCAAGGTTGAATATTTTAATTATTTATTAATAACACCAACAAAATTGCAAGGCGAATTTGAACTAGATTTAACATTTAAAATAGGCGAGCAAAGTTTTAATTTTGCAACTCAAAAAGGGGTTTTAACAAGTGAAAATGGCTATAATTTGCCGTATTATTATGACCAAACAAGTTATTACATAGCGTTAAACAATAATTATTCTCCAATTATAAGCGAACTTTTAACCGCACAAACTTTTGATGTTTCGGTTAAATTTAAAGCAAAAGAACAAAACCAGGTTACAAGCGATGCTTTCACAAAAACATTAAATGTTTTAAAACAATCCGCAATAAAAAGGCAGCAAAATGAACAGGCATTTGAATTTGTTAATGTAAATGCAAGGTCAAGTAACAGTTATAAAATTTTAATAGATAACACTTATGTTTTAAATATTGATGAAAATTTAAAAAATGTGGAAGAAGAAGGACAAAATTATTTTGTGCTTCCACTAAGTTTTGTTCAGCAAAAATTAAGTGAAATTGACCTTGAATTAGGTCAAATTGAACATAGCATTTCAATTTTAACAATCAGCGTTTTAAATGATAGCAACGAAGTTGGTTTTGCACCAAATAGTAACGCGTTAAAATTTGCAATTTCTAGCAACATTAATTTGCAGGCTAAAAAGCAAACCAGCGGAGATGATGTTGATTTGTATTTATATTTTGATAAAATTTCCGCCGAATTTGAAAAACTTTATATGGTGGAATTTTATACAAAATTAGATGGCGAAAAACAAATAATTTCCACAACAAGTTTAACTGATAGCCAGGCGCAAGATAACATTATAACCTTTAATTTAATTAATAGTTTTGATAGCGAAATTTATGTTTCGGTTTATGTTTCAACGGCAGGCCGTTTGCAAGAAGTTGAAATGTTTAATTCACAATATTCTAACGAGATATTTATAAAACGAGTAAACGCGGTCAGTTCGTTTTACATAAGCAATAATGTTTTATATATAGAAAACAGCGAATATAATTTAGTTGCTAATTATGAAATATATTTAGGCGAAAACAAAATTGGCACAGTGGCGGCTAGCAGAAAAGCGGAATTTAATTTGCCAAGCCAAATTTCAAGCGGAAATTTAAGCATTAGGTCGGTTTCTTGGCTTGAAGTTGGAGGGCAAATTTACACCAACTCTAATAGAAGTGAGCCAATTCAAATTATAAAAACTTCACTAGACGTTAGTTTGCAAAATGGAGATTTTGTTGTTAATGCAACCAACTTAAAAAAATTAAAAACAAAATTCGAGGACGGCCATGCGTACTTAAAAATAGAAGATAGAATAGGCGGACTGTTAGTTGCATCACATGAAATTTATTTAAACGATTTAACTTATTCAAATTGCGTAAAATTTAATTTTGAAACAAATTCAATTAGCATTGAAGCGTATGGAATTTTAACATATTCTGGAACCGAAAACTTAATTTTTAATTTAGTTGTTTTGTATGAAAGTGAAGAGTTGTATGGAAGTGAAGGAAGTGAGCCGTTCTATATAAATTCTAACAGCGTTGAAATTTCTGGCACTGGTTTAAACAGCGTGCAAAATTTAGATATAAGATATTTTCAATCTACAGACGGCGGCGAAAAAATAGATAAAATTTATTGGGAAAATCCAAATTCTCAACCAAGCAATTATGTTTTAAAATTAACATATCAAGGCGTAACGCATAGTTCATTAAATGGCAGTTTTTATTATGAAAATGAACTTATTAATCCGTCAAACATTATTGAAAACAATCAAATTAAATTGCCAACAAAATTTGAAATGGGCGGTCAAAGTTATGTGTTTGAATCGGGCGAATATTTGTTAGAAATTAAAGCCGTTCCGCTAACTGAAAATAGTTTTTCTTCTAACTATGTCGCTGTTCACATTGAAATTTTAGATGCGGTAACCCCTTATGTAGATAACGGAAATTTAGTTTGGCAAGCAAATAATTTAGCACAAAGTTATTCAATAAAAGCGTATGAAGTTGTTGGCGAAAACGAAGCGGATTGGAACTATTTAACAACAATTCACACCACGCAAAGCCAAACGGCAAATTGCACAATTAACTTTGAAAATGAAATTGCAAAAGATGGGTTAATTGCACTATCAATTCAGGCGGTTAGCGATGTAAAAGCGGATACTGACGAAAGCGGAACAAAATCTTACACAATAAACAGTGTTTGGAGTAAAAAGTTGGTGGTTTACAAATTGCCAGAAATTGAAGAAGTGTATATTAATGACGGATTTTTAGTTTTAAAAGCGAACAAATATTTTAGCAAAGCAAGTATAGAATTTGTAGGCGGCGGCGTGAAATATGAGCCAATATATTTAGATAGGCAAGCTGACGCAACAAAAATTTACGAGCAATTAAAAGCGTTTAATAGTTGGCAGCAAGCCGATATTGATGCTAACAGCCAGCATTATATTGTAAACCTTAACCAAGAAGGTACGTTTAATGTGTTGGAAGATGAAACTTATAGTTTTAACATTTCATTAACAGGCAACACGGCAAATGCTGATAACGGCTATCTTCCAATTGTAAATTCGTCAAAAACCATAAGTGCGTCAAATTTAAAAGCAACAAAAATAAAAAAGAGCAACAGCCTTGTAGGCAAAACAATAGGGCAGTTTGAAATTAATGCAAATTTGCAAGCAGGTGGGCAAACATCTAGTTACAGCAATTTAAATTATGCTTTTGGCGAAGAAGCGATAACTGACCCAGATTTATTAAATGCGTTAATTTATAAAATTAATTTATCAGTTTTGCAAGATGAACAAACTTTAAATTATTCAATTTATGCACTAGATTACAATTATTTTTCAAGCCTAACAAGTGAAAACAAACATGAATTTACACAAGACGAAATTTCAGAGAACAATTATGGAAATTTGTGCGGTTATTATCTTGCTAATAAAAATGGAAACGAAATTAAAATAAATGTTTATAAAAACAATATAATAAATTTTCAAGCAAAAAACATAAGTTACATTAAAATAAATGCCGAGCAACAGGAAGGCAAAATTAATTATTCAATGCCTAGTGGCGAGGCGGAAGAAATTGACCTATCTAACGGCGGAACTTTTGTGCTAGATGTGTTTGTTTTGGGCGGAGATAGTTTTGTAAACAACAGTGAAGGCGACATAAACATGGGCTTTTTAACTTCGCAGTTAGTGGAAAACTATTTCATTAGATATTCTCCAAATAATTTGCAAACAAAAGACGGAGAAATTATCTTTAAAAACCTAATTAAGTATAACGATGACGCTAAGGCGTTAGATTACCCTGTTTATAAAATTGTTGCACAAACGGCAAACGTGTTAGATAAAAAAGTATTTTATCTTTATTATGAAAACGAACAAGAAGCGCGCGAAATTGCTCAGGCTAACAGTCAAACCGACTACGCACTAGGCAGTTTTGTTAAAATTTTAACCGATGCAGATAACAACGATAATATTTGGTTTGAAATTTCTAAATATATTCAAGCAAAAACCTATTCGCTATCGGTTCAAACTCTTGCAGGAAATGGTAGCGAAGATGTAACGCCAAATAATTTATTAAATTCAATTGAGCCGCAAACATATTTAGAAGTTAGCAAATTAAAAGATGCAGTTTTGTCTGCAAATTTAAGCCGCGGAGTAAGGCTTAACATTGCAAAAGCGCAAACCGACCAAACAGGTTATAGCAATAGTTATGAAATTTCGTTAATAGATAATGACCAAACCTATGTATATAGGTTAAATTCTAACAGCGAAAACATATTTGACCAAAACAATTATTTAATTTACACTATGCCAAGCAGTATATTAACAATAGATGGGCGGCAAATTTCTTTACAAAGCCATAAAACATACAAAATTATGGTTAGAGCCTTGGCTGATAAGCAAAATGTTATAAACGGCAGTTATGCAACAGAAAACGGCGAAAATAAAAGTTTAAACATTCAAATTGCCGAAACCGCTGAACAAGTTGCAATAAGCGAAGGCGTGTTAAAATATAAAATTGCAGAAAATCAAAATTATTTAGGCGTGCTTGTAAAAATGGGCTTTATGGTAGAAGACGCTATGCGATATTTAATCTTTACAAACACAAATGCAGGTTCAAGTTCGGCAGTAGGCGGCTGGTATAGTTATCAGTTTAAAGACGGCAACGATTATCTATTTGAAGGCTCTACAAGCAACAAGTCCAACATTGATGCGGAAAAAATTTATACTTTAAAATTGTCTGTTTATGGGGAAGTGCTTAACGGCGAAAGCGGAATAGTTTATGTTTTAAATAGCGATTTCTACACGCTTGAAAACACAACAAGGCAGGCAAGCGTTAATTTGGAAAGCATAAAAGCAGAAAACGGCATTTTAACTTGGCAAGAAGTTGCCGGTGCAACAGGATATGAAATTAATGTAATGTCGTCATCTAACATAAAAGTGTTTGGCGGAACAACTGAACAATTGAGTTTTGATTTATCCAACAAAATTGAAGCAGGAAACAATTATACAATTTCGGTTAGGGCGTTGGCAGATGAAAAAATTAATGCAATAAACACAATATCTAACATTAAATTTACAAAATTAAATAATGTAGATGCGGAAAGCTTTAAAATAGAAACAGGCTCAATTAGTTGGGCAGAAGTGGAAAATGCAAGCGGCTATAACATAAGGTTAAGTTATCAATCAAACGGTGAGCAGAAAGAACAAACATTAACTCAATTGCAAACTAATTTGTCCTTGCCGGACGATTTAACAGGAAATTATATTTTATACATTCAGGCTGTTGGCAATAATTACGACATTTTAAATTCAAACACAATCAGCTATTCATCATCGGCAGAGCGTCCGCAAGAGATAAGCGACATTGAATGGGATGCAACAAATGCAAGATTTGTAATAACTCCATCGGCAGATTTTAGAACTAACGATACAATTGAAGTTAGATATAGAATGAATAAATATGACTATTCAACCGGTGCAAAATTAGAAGAAAATTATCAATCAAGTTACACCATAACAAACACCGGTGCCGAAAAATATTATTTCGAACCAAAAATTATGGGCGTGTATTTGTCCGTTTATGCGGTGGTAAACCGTGCAGGCAGTGTAAGTTCGCCAAGAATAAATTATTTAGGCGGCGAGTTAGATTTACATATATTCGAGGCAGGAGATGGCGAAAGCGAACCATATAAAATTTCTAATTCTAGCCAATTGATGAATATGGGTTTAAGAAAGAATAGCAAATTTGTTTTAACAACTAGCATAGATTTGCAAGAACAACAAGAAAAAATTAAGGAAAATTTATCTAACTTTGGTGCGGCAATTTGTAGCGAATTTAATGGAGAATTAAGCGGCGGATTTAGCAACACAAAACTTTCAATTAGTGGGTTTAATTTCAGCTTAACAGATAGCAATTTTGCTTTATTTAAAACCATTAATAACGCAACAATTAAAGATGTTATTTTAGGCAATAACAGTGAGGCAATAATTGAAGTGAATTGTTCAAATGTAAAAACAAATGACTTAAATTTGGCAGTTTTGGCAAGTGAAAGTGTAAATTCAAACATTAAAAATGTAACAATTCAAAACATAAAAATCTCGGTTAGCGGAACATCGCAAGGCAATGTGTTTGTGGCTGGTTTGGTTGGCAACTCGCAAAATTCAAATTTTGTGGATTGCAATGTAGGTTTTGCTGTTGACTATAAATTGCAAAATGTAGTAACAAAACATGTTGGCGGCATGGTTGCTAAAGCGGTTGGTGGCAAATTTGAACAAACAAATGCTTTAAACACAAATAATGTTAAATTTGAGTTTAATTCTAATGTGGAAAACACTTATGCAGTAAGTTATTTGGGCGGCGTGGTTGGAAAATTTGAATGTTCACGAAATCAAATTGGCGAAATTTCTAACATGAAAATAGACCTAAACTTTAAAACAATTAATGCTCAAAATGCAGGCGGCCTTGCAGGTTATGCAGGTTACACAAACATAAACAATTGCAATGTGGTTGGCACAATTACCACAGCAGAAATTAATCAAATAAATTTAGGCGGTTTGGTTGGAAAACTTCAAAGTAGCACAATAAATGCTTCAGGTGTAGGCTCAACAAACAATCAATTCAGCTTAAATGCAAGCATTTCTAGTTCTAACACAGGCAATATAAGATTAGGCTTATTAATTGGCGAATTGTCTAGAGAAAATGAAAGAGATGACGAAATTAATAATGTTTTAAATTGCTATTCTTACACTGAGTTTTCAGTAAATGTAACCACACTTAATCCGCTAAATTTAGGAGTGTATGGTTATGCTCAAAATGGCTCGTCATATATAGGCGAATGTCAAAAAAGATAACGAAATCCCTTCGTTGAAGGGATTTTTATTTACACGGTTATATTTCTTGACTTAAAGTGAAATTTTTGATATAATCTAAAAAACTTAGGAGGATTTTATGGCAAATAAAAATGAAAATAAAAAGCCTTTAGATATATCTACAACCTACGTGCCTCAATTTGTTGGCGAGCCAGGTAATTTTAAATTTAAAAGTCCAATAGGTCAGGTGTTTGAAAATGCAACCTATTTAACAGCCGAACCTTTTAAAGAAGGTTTTGCAAAGGTAACTAAACTTGGCACAAAAGAAACTGATGGCGGCAGTTTTTATTTGGACTTAGCAGGGGTAGAAAGTAAAGAAAAAACTAAGGCAGGCGAACAATTATATTCCTTTTTAAAAGGGGAAATATCTGCCGATGAAATTAAATTTTGCAATTTTGGAAATCCAGATGTAGTGGGTTTTGTTAAAAGTGCGGCAATGTTCCGCTCAAAACAGGAAAGTGAAAATATTAACGATAAAAAAGAACCACTTAAATTAAGAGATTCTTTAATGTTATTAGCTTCCGCTTGCGAGGCAGCAGATAAATTGAAAGCGGATGAAATTTCAAGGCAAAAGCGTTTAACTAAAATTTCTGCTAATTTATTAGAAAATTAAAAGTGCAACAGGGCATATTAGCACTTAAAAGTTGCAAACAGGGCATATTAGTAATTAAAAATGTACTAAAACACAAAACATTGATAAATAAAAAATTTAAAATAAAAAATAAAAACCCCATTTTTCACGGGGATTTTTTATAAATTAAAGTGAAAGGTCATCGTATTTTCCAATTTCGTTTTTTAACTGAGCATAATGATGTTTTGTGCTTTCACCTCCATGCAAATGTTTCACGCTAAAATTTTCTTCCATAAGCTTTTTAACCTTTAAAAATAATGGGTAATTAAGTTGTTTAAGTTTAACGCTTAAATCGTGATGCACTGTGCTTTTAGGAATGTTGAATTGTTTGGCCGTAGCTCGAATTGTGGTGTGGTTTTCTAAAATGTATTCAGCAAGAGTAATTGGTCGATTAGTGTAATTGTTTTCCATAATATCTCCTTTAATAAAGTTTTATTATTAAAAAATTTAAAATATGACAATTACCGACAAATTAATTTTTTATTCAACATATTAATCCATTAAAAAATTTAGCTTACATTGAAAATAAAAAACAAAAAATTTAACGAAATTATAAAAATGAAATAAAAAACTAAAAAAACAAAAAATTTAACGAAATTATAAAAATGAAATAAAAAAATAAAAAATAAAAATAAAAAATAAATAAAAAAAATAATAAAAATTTTTAAAAAATTATTAAAAATCATTAAAAATTAATAAAAAATTAAAAATTTTAATATAAAATAAAAATTTTTTATATTTTTAAAAGATTAAAAAAAGACATATTAAAAAATAATGCCAAAAAGCAAGTATTAACCATACAAATTAATATTTTGTTTATTTTAAGGCTTGAAATGTGGAAGATTTATAACAAAAACTTTATATTATTTGCAAATAAAAAACACATAAAAATTTTTAAAAAAATAAAAAATAGGCTAAAAATTAATAAAAAAATTTAAAATTTAACGCATTTTTTATAATTTAAAATATTTTTTATTAATTTTTTTAAAAAATCTTTAAAAACATTTAAAAAATAAAACCTTAATTTTTTTACTCGAATTTTAATAAAAAAACGATATAAAAATTGCCATGAAAAATTAAACAAAAAAATAATAAAAAATTCAATAAAAAATCTACAAAATTCGGCAAAAACTTTTGACTATAAATTACAAATTTATTATAATAAATTTATAATAATATTTGCTCAATAACGCAAATTAAAGTGAGGGGTTATGAAAAAAAAGGTTTTAGGTATTTTGTCTTGCGTGTTTATGCTTTTTGTTTGTTTAACACTTTCATCTTGCAAAGGTAAATATGACAAAATGCAATTCCAAGTTTTGTATGCGTTTAGTGAAGATGCTGAAACTTGGCTTGACGGCTCTAACGGAATTGATGTCTATTATGGGCAAGAAGAGGGTTTGTTGCCTCAACAAGAAAATGGCTGGGCAAAACTTTACATAAAAATTCAAATATCTAAGGTTAAGTCTAAGTATATAGACGATATTTTTGTTTCTAGCTCTACATCAAACGGAATGTATTTAAGCAATTCTAAAGTGAAATCTGGCGAAGTTTTTTCGGTTGAAGTTAAGGACAAAGTTTCGTTTGTGCTTTCTGCGTTAGAAACTGTTTCGCAAAAAGGCACATCGGTAAATGTAAATGCCTCTTTCCCTCTTGAAAAAATTGAAACTAATTTTAATGTTAATCCGGCTGTAGTTATTGGCAATTCAATAAATTTAAACGAGTTTAATGCTTTAACCTTTTACCCTATAAACAAAACCAACCAAACAAGCGTTAATTATGAAATTAAAAGGGTAGGCTATTTTATTAACGGAGAAGAAAATAATCAATTTGTTGGAACTGCAAATATTTCAGGCGTAAGCATAAATAATAACATTCTTTCGCTTGACAGTAATTTTAACTTTAACGCCGAGCGTTATGCAATTGAAATTGAGGCTAAGTCCACTTATAACGCTAATATTTCTTCAATATTTTATGTTTATGCAGTAACGAATGACAACAACATTCCAACAGTAAAATATTATAACGATAACGGCTTAAACAATGCCGAAATAGATGGCAATATTATGCTATATAGCGGCACAAAATATTCTACAGCAAGTTTAATTGTTGGCTTAGAAAATGTAAACGAGGTTTACAAAACTGGAAAATATTTGTTGCATAATGGCGTGGCAAATATAGAAACTCAAATTTTTGCAAATAAAAATAGCGAGCCTGTTAATGTACAAGCTCAAACTCAGCAAGAAGATTTAAAATTCGGCTTGCATTTTGGTTTAGGCAGTGCTAATAATGTTTATACAATAACAGCAACCTCTTTAAGTTATATGCAAGATGTGGTAGTGGATTTTAAATTGGCCTTTAGTTTATTAAATTTTGGCTCATTCAATTTTAATTCTAATGCAAAATCTATAACCATTCAAAAAGGCAGCCTTGCCACAGGAATAAAAATTGGAGATAACTTTTATAAAAATGGTGAAAATGCTGAATTTGAAATTTATGCAACCAATGGCAAAACAAACGCCGTTACGCTAAATTTAGCGGCAGTTTCAGCAAGTAATCCTTTGCAAAAAATTTATATTTCTAAAAGTAATAATTTAACAGTAACTCCGCTAGTAGATGAAAGCAATCCGTTTGTTTACACTAATGGCTATATAAATGTTAATTTTACTAATAGCGACAATACCGGCTTAGGCAGCATTCAACTAAGCACTTATGCTAATCCGGAAACATTCCAAGGCTTGCAACTAGAGGCTGAACCTATTGTTGTAAATTTGCAGTTTAAAAAGATAATTTCTGCAAATGGTTTTGCTGTGTTTAAAGATAATCAATTTCAAACTAAAATTGAAAATCGCGAATTATTGGTGGGCGTAGGCGAAGAAAACTTTTTCTATTTACGAGTTTATTATTCCAATGGCGAATTTAATAACGAATCGGCTAAATCAGTTATAATAAATGCTGGAAATGAAGGTGTTTTATTAACAAATAATGGGCTTACTTCTAACGAACTAACTTTAAATAATGTTAGTGAATTTGGAAGAGGACATGAAGATAATTTAGGCTCGGAATTTTATGGCGATGATTATGTGCAATATCGCATTGCTTTTGCTAATGTTGATGGCTCGGCTAAGGCAACAAACATTAGCATAACATCAGGTGCGGGCACGCTTAATATGACATCATTTAACGCAGTGCCGGTAACCATTTCTAATGGGCAGTTTGATGTGGCTACATCAATTGCAACAACGGATGCCGTGCGTATGAACAATTCATCAGTTGCAAATAAACATTTCTATTTTGCAACCGTGTTTAACAAAACCATTAACTTTGATGTTTTTTCCAACGAAAACAATTTAGGCAAAGATGTTAATAAACTTACAATTATTAATCAAGACAACAGCACATTTGAAAATTCTAACTTTACAAATAATGCGGTTGAATTATCTACAATTTCTAACTATAGTTTTCAAGTTAAAACCACTACGGCTGGCCAAACAAGAGTTGTTAAACTTGCAATAAGTTATTATTATTACGACCAAGAAAATGGCTGCGTTTTGTTAAGAAACGATTATGATAATCGTACCCCTTCAACTAACGACGATGCCGAAATTTTAACACTTGAATTTGCAGTGTTCGTGCCTATAACAGGTTTTCAAATTACACCAAATTTGTCAACTTTAAATTATATTAATAAAAACATTGCAACTAATGGCGATTTTTCTAAATATACACAAGCGGAAATATCATATAAAGCAATTTCCAATTCTATAACAAATTCGCCAACGAAGGTTATTTATTTTACTTTCGGCAGCGGCTTTGTTGAAGAAAACCCTAACAAAATTGACTTATTATTCTCGCAAAATATTGACCATAACTCGCTAGAAATTTTCCGCGAAGTAAACGGCGTTAGAACGGCAATCAATGTCAGTTCTTTAACCTTAGATGAATTGGAAGGAAAAATTGTTGTTTTGCTTAGAAACGAAAGCAACATCAGCAGTTTAAAATTAACCTTTTCGCCTAAAATTTTTAACGAAATTAAAACCGATTCTCAAAGTGCAACTATAAATTTCCAAACTTGTGCAGCGGCTCAAGGTGTGACAATCTCTGGCGAAAACATTATAAATCGCGTTGAAAACAGCAATTATGTAACAATTTCGTTTATCGACTCAATGCCAAACGGCAGCGTTTCAAAACAATTTTTTGCTAATGCTTATTATAGAGATGAAGATAGAAACAAATTGCAATTAGGCCTTTTAGACTATTCAATTGAAAATGTTAATGACCCTAGTATAGCAAGCGAGGGCATTTCGCTAACATTTGAAAACGGAGTTGCTACCATTTCGGCAACAAACAACGGAAAAAATGGTGGGCTTTATAGAATTTCAATTTTTGCGCCAGATAGTTACGTTGATAACGGCACAGATACCCCTTATTATTCAGCAATTAATTATGTGTATTTGGAAATAAGTGATGGCGGAAAGGTAAGCCCTTATGTGCTTTCTAGCGAAGCGGATTTTGCAAAAATTAGAAACAACAATTCGTTAGACAAAACCACTTATTATGTGTTAGGTGCGGACTTCACCGTAAATTTAAATAACCTTTATAGTTCAATTCCGGAAAGCGAAAGATTTTATGAATTCTTTGGCAATTTATCTGGCAACTATGTGGTTTATGACGCTAATAATGTAGAATATAATTTTAGATATACAATAACTGTAATTTTAAACAGCAAAGTGTATGATAATTTAAACAACAACTATATTGGCTTATTCCCTAAAATTAATAATGAGGCAGTTGTTGCAAATTTAAATTTAGATGTTGAATATCAACTTAACGATGTAACAACTTCGGTTGGAAATGTATATATTGGCGGTTTGGCAGGTGTTAATGACGGCACAATTACAAATGTAGATGTCAATTTAAAATATAACACCAACATTAATTTGTCTAACCTTGGCGAAGTAAATTTGGATTTAATAAATTTTGGTGGCTTGGTAGGACAAAATTCTGTAAACGGCAAAATTGACATGCAAAACAGTGCAGTTAATTGCAGCAGATTAATAATTTACACTAAAGATAAAGCAAATTTAACTCATAACATTGGCTTAATTGCTGGCGAAAACAACAGCATAATTCAGGGCGAATATGCAGGAAAACCTAGTTTAAACAATGTGGCATATACAGTTGTTGCTAATTTAAGCATTGTGGCTTCGGGCAGAAATGCTAAAATTAACGCAGGTGCAGTAGCTGGAGCAAGCGGTGTAACAGACAGGGCTGGAAATGTAAGTTTAATTCAAAATGTTATTGTTGGCGGAAGAATTAGTTTAGATAATGCTGCAAACAACGAAACATATTTGGGCGGTATTATTGGCTATTCTAATAATTCAACAGGCGTTAATAAGGGAATTTACACTTGCGCAGTTTTAGGTTTAGATTTAACAAATAATAGCGCGAACGGCTATGTTGCAGGCATTGCAGCAGCCTTAGATAACTCAACTATAGACGATGTTAGAATTATGTCAACCTACGCAAAATTTAACGGCTTTAATTCAACAGGCAAAATAAGCGGTGCCAATGTGGTTGCTGGCGTGGTTGCAAAATTAAGTTCAAGCCGAATTACTAATGCTAGCGTGGAAAGTTTTATTGATGCTATTGATAACGAAACCTTCTATATGCTTGAAAGTGCAACAAATAATGTTTATGGCTTAGCGTACGATGATAATACAAATTCAACAATATCTTCATGCTTTATAAACGCAAACATTAAAAATGTTAATAATGACAATGCAATTTATTTAACATCAAACAGCAATAGCGAAGAATATAGTTATTTCTTAGGCAAAATTAATGGAATTTTAGATAATTTAAATATTGTAAAAGCAAACGCAAATTGCAGTTACTCGGTTGTGCTTGATGGCGACAATATGTTCTATTTTAACCATATAAGTTCAAACCTAGAAAAATGCAACGAAGAAAATTTACAAGATTGGCTAACCTTTGTTAAATCGGCAGAATTTAGCAATTTAACATGGGAAGAAAACAACGCAACTAATTTTAAACTAGACGAAAATAAAAACATAATTAAAATTGGCGATGTCAATTATTATTTCCCATACCTTGTAAACAATTTTGGCGAACCTCAAATGATTGAACGCCCATCATCAATTAAAGCAGCATTTAACAGTGAATATGCATTGTACACCAATTCACACATAGTTCAATCTGGCAACCTTGTGCTTGATATGGAGCAAATTAAAAACAACCTTGCTGATATAATTTTTGTAAACTATTTTGAGTTTGAAGATAAATCTAAAAACAGCGAAAGTTACAACACACATAACTTAGTAAACACAAATAAAGAAAATCCTAACGGACTAATTGATTTGGAAGTGTTGCCAAACGGCACTCAGGGCGGAGTAAGTTTTGAAATTTTAAACATTTTAGGCTTTAACAATGCACGCATAATCAATTCAGCGGAAGGCCATAAAATAGTGTTCAGTGCGGCAAGCGGAAATTTGCCTATAATTGTAAGGGCTTATTCAATTTTCAACCCAGAAGCACAATGCTTTGTTGCAATGTTTAGCCAAAACGGAATTAGCAAATTAAATATAAGTTCCACTTCAACAAGAGTTAATGAAGTAGTTAATCAAGAAGTTGATTATGAACTTACAACTTACACAAATTCTGCTCCGTTAATTTTGAACTTTGAAGCAGAAAACATGTTTAAAGGTCAAAAATTTAAAACAATATTTGATAATTTAGAAGATTATTCTAATTATATTTCAATAGATTGGAGCAAACAAGATATTGGTTATGAAGGCGAAATTTTAACTTTAAATGAAACCACATCTAAAACTTCAATTCAATTGGAAGTAGGAAACGATTTTGACGGCTATTATTTTGAAGAAATTATTACATTTAGTTTAAAAATAGACTTGCAACAATATATTTTAGGCAATGGCTACGAATTTAATTTGCTAGAAGGCGTTGAAGATGCAAAATATGAACTAGCCCAAGTTAAATTGCGTGTTATGGTGTTTAAATCAACTGAAAAAATTGAGCCGAACATCGAGGCCAAAACGCTAGATAGCGAAACACCAATTGCACTAAATGTAACATTAAAAACAAGTTATGTAGAAGCCGACGAAGATAATACTTTAAAAAATGGCGGCAGCAAAGCATTAAGCTTGTTAAACATTTTAGTTGATGGTCAATCAATTAACTTAAATGAACAAAATAAAGATAGTTTAATTTTAACCTTTAACAAAAATAAACAAAACAGCCAAGCACTTCAAAACTTGCTACAAGCGTCAGGCTGCGATTATGTAACTGATTTGTTTAATTTAACAAATGTAACATATAAATTCTATTATGAAAACGAAACAATAAATGGCGAAAGTGTAAGCACACTTAAAGGCTATGTTTATACAATTGAAATTGAATTAAAACAAGGTTACGAGTTTAGGCATTTAATTGAAAATGTAGGTTTAACTTTAACAATAAATTCAACAACCAACCCTAACCCAAGTTTAGATAAACTTGCCGACTTACAACCAGAAATAGAATTAACCCTAACTCCAACCGACTTTAAATCGGCAAGAATTTACAATTATGCAGCAACCGATATGCAAGCCGCAGGCACAACAAATATTGTTACATCTAACTCGCTAGATAGCAACTATATTTCGCCAGCACCTAACAGTTACGGCTCAATTTTAGCAATTCATTTGCAACCTAACTACTCAATTATTAGAAACGCAACTCTATCTTCTAACAGCATTAAAGTACCATCGTTATCTAACCCTGTTTATTTAATTTTAACTCAGGTTGTGCCGGTTGAAAATGGATTATTCCAATCAATTATTTCAAAGGGCGGCTCAACTTTAACCCTTAACACCAGCCCTGAGTATGTAGATAACGGCATAATTTATGTTCATGCCGAAGTTAGCGAAAGTTTTAGTGGCTATTCTGCACCTTTAACATTAACTTTAACTGCCGAGGTCGGCAGTGTAGAGCAAGGCACTAACCGCACAATTACAATTGAAAAACAATTGCTAACCACTTATTTGCCAGGCGTTTATTTAAGCTACAATCAAGACGCAAAAGTGCCAAGCGAAAACGCATATTTTATTGAAGAGGACAGTTATTACAACACAGTTGGCGTAACCCTTTATGGCTACGAATTGCAATCTTCACCTAATGTTTATTTTGTGTGGAATTTAAGCAGTTTTGACAATATTCCAGAAGAAAAAAGGCCATTTAATTATTTAACTGAAGGCAATTATGTAGATTATTCTACAATTGTAGATAAAAACGGAAAGCAATATAAAATTGGCGATTATGTGGACCACTCCGATTTAAATAACTTCACTAATTTGCATGCTAATAGAGATGGCTCGTTCTCGTTTAACTTTAATGTACAAATGATAGATAATGAAGACCCAATTCCGGCAAGCTTTAAATTAATTGCAGAATTTAAGTTTAACGAAAATGGCGATGGCGATAGCAAGGAATTAGTTTTCTACCCAGTTAACTATGTGTTTGCTAGCCAAAATGCAGCATATTTGTCTAACATGAGCAATGGAAATGTATATGCAAATGTTAGTGCATTAACTCCGCTAGAATTTGTGTTTAAAACAACAAATGCAGATAAAGATAAATCAATCGATATTTATTTAGACATTTTAAAAAGTTTTGGCTATGATGGTTTAGATGAAAATAAAACAGCAGTTGCAATTAGCAAATTAAAACATGCCTTTTCATTTACCGGCACAATGGCAGGCTATTTTGACGATGAAAACATAACTGCCTTTAAAGTTTTATCTCAATTGGAAATTAATAAAAACGAAAAAAATGAAAAAGATAGCATTTTAATTGTTTTGCAGGGTGTTGCAGAAAATCAATTTAGCGTTACATTTAGGCTAAATTATGCGTATATTAAAGAAAACGGCATGTACAAAATAGCCTACGGCACAGAAAATAACTTTACCGGCACAAATAGTTTGGAATTTAGGTTTAACCTTGTTATAAGAGTTCAAACCAATTTAGACGCACCAATTCCGCTATTTCACGATAATTTTGTATCAAAAATTAATGAATTTGCAGGGTCGGACTTCATTTTAATGGAAGATGTTGAACTTGAAGATTTCACACCAATTTCAACCAACATTGCAAGTTTAGACGGAAACAACAAAGTTATTAAAATAAAATCTTTTGCCGTGTCGCCAGACCGAACAGAATATGGCTTGTTTGCAAACATTGGCACGTTTGAAAGTGGCACCGAAACAAAAACCACTATATTAAAAAATATTATTGTAGATTACAGCGAATGTGTAGATTTACGTTTGCTAAGAAACACTGCAACCGAGTTTGTATTTGGCGGCTTAGTTGCAACAAATAACGGCGGCTTAATTTACAATTGCGATGTTATGAACATTAATGCAAATAATCGCACAAAAGACTTAAATATTTATGTAAGCAGTGCAGAAAATGCAAACGCCGATAACTCAATTTTAACTTTAACATTTGGCGGCTTAGTTGGTGTTAATAGCGGAAATATAACTAATTCACGCGTTGGCAGATTATCTTACACAAAAATTAATTGTACAATTGAAGGAAGTACAATTACCGAGTCGTCAGATACTGATAATGCAAACCCTATAAACTTTATTTTAGGCAAAAATTTAGCATCTAGCGAAGCCCAATCCTTTAAAGGAATTGCAGGTGGTTTTGTAGGCGTAAATAGTGGAATAATTGCAAGCAGTTATTTTGCAAATGCTGGGCTAGTAAATTATTCAGCAGTTGCCGACCACTCTAACAAAACAGCCGGCTTTGTTGCCGAAAACTCAGGCGAAATAAGGTTCAGTTATGTAAAAGCGTTGGAAAATTCTATTAATTCAGGTGATGCAACAAGTGCAAAAATCCGTTGCACAGGCGCAGCAATTGAGGGCAAAGGAAACTCTAACATAGCAGGTTTTGTTTACACAAATTCAAGCATAATTGAAAACTGCTTTGCTAACACCGAACTAAAAACAACATCATCATATTCTGCTGGCTTTGTTTATGAAAATTTAAACGGAGCAGAAATTAATATGTGCTACGCAGCATGCAGCACAAGTCAAAACAACATAGTGGAAAATGCTTTAAATGAACAACCTTTTGTTGGCGTTAATGCGGAAAACACCTTGCTTTCTAACGGCAAACTTTCTAACTGCTATTATTTAGAAGAAACCGGCTCAATTTACACTTTGCCAAACAATTTAGAAAATTTACCTCAAGCGGTTGCTTTAAATGCAGAAAACTTCTCTAACCAAAACAATTTAAACAATTTTGTGTTCATAAAAAGCGATTACAACGAAAGCATAAGAAATCAGGGTGTGTGGACATATTATCCAGTTGGCAGCAGCCAAAAACATATTTTGCCAGAACTTACTTCGGCAAATATTGTTGCTCATTCTTACCGCATGTTAATGGGTGAGGAAAATAATGTTTATCAATATACCTATTCAACAAATTACAGCCTAGGCGGAGTGAACAACCCATACACAATTTCTAACGCAAATGAATTTAACCTTGTTTTTGCAGGCGAAATTAGTAACAACTCGCATAAAAAAGAAAATAGCATTGGCTATTTTAGAATGATTAACAACATCAATTTTGAAAATGTTGCAATTTTAACACGTTCAAACTTCATGCTTGGAGATGACAATAATTTAACAAGTTTCGAAGGCAATGGAATGACAATTTCAAACATCTATTTGGACGTGCTAAACCTTGTTAAAGACGAAGGCGGCAACGCGTTAGAAAAGGTCGGCTTGTTTGCCGAAATGAACAACACTTATTTCAAAAATGTAAATTTGGAATATATTTCACTAACAGATAGCGAACAAAACCCAACCGTGCCAATTAAATATTCGGGCGGTTTGGCAGGCGTTATTAAAAATTCTGCAATAATAAATGTAAAATTAGTTGGCAACAACACAACCATAGCAGGCAGCAATTTTGTTGGAGGTGTTGCAGGTTTAGTTTCTGGCACAAGCTTTATATATAATGTTTCTTCTAACCTTGGAGCAGTAAGCGATAGTTACCCAGATAACAGCCTTTATTACAACGAAGCCGACTACACTAAAATGCAAAATAATAACCTAATTAACAGGCAAATTAGTTATAACGATTATACAAACAAACTATCTTATGCGGGCGGCATTGCCGGAGTGTTAGACTTGCAAACCAGAGAAAATTTAGAATATAACATTTCAAATGTAGATGTATATGGCAACAACATGACAAACCGCACAAGCGGAAACATTGTAGGCAACTTTGCGGGCGGAATTGCAGGCTTTGCAAGTGCCGACACAGTGGCTTTAAAACTAAGGTTTTATGTTGGCACTTCTACTTCTATTGTGGGCTTGCACGCAGCGGGTGGCTTGTATGGCGTAGGCGTTGGGCGAGGCAAACAAAATGTTTCGCTAACCGCTAGCCAAGTTACCGAAGAAGAAAATATAAGATATAGTTACGATACAAATTATGGCAATTACATAATAAATTTGGAAAAGAATGGCAGCGCAAGTTTATCTAACACCGGCAACCAAACTTTATTAACCACAGAAGGTTTTGCTGGCGGTTTGGTGGGCATAAGCATAGCGCAAACCTTTGAAAGTTGCTATGCAAAATCTAGCGTAAACACGGCAAGAGATTTTGGCGGAACAATAGGTTTAAGCGTTGGCTCAACTTTAAGCCATGTTTACGCCGTGCCTTATGTAAATTTAACAAACAACTTAATTACAAATGTAGGCGGATTAATTGGCGTAGGCTACGGAATAAACAACAGCGCAACCTCTTATTCAACTTATACAAATTATGCTAAATATCTTTTAAACATTAACGATAAAAACACCGATGTAATTTACACTTTCTCTACATTATTAATAGATAATAATCAACTTTCTCAAATTTTGGCAGGCGAAATTGTAGAAAATGGGCAAACTGTTAAAATTATGGAAAATGGCAAGTTTGTTAAAAACATCAACTATTTAGCAGGGCAATATTTATTTAATAACAATAAGGATTGTTTTGTAAACAGCAACAACTCCCTAATAACAAACGGAAATTTAAGCGTTTATGTTGGCAAAGTGAACAATTACGCAAAAATTGAAGATACAAATGTAATAAATCACACAGTTGGCGAAGCAATTAATTTAAGCGAATTGTTCAATTTAGAAGATGTTGACCAACCAGTGTTGTTTAAAAACATGTTTGGCGAATGGCCTACAAGATATTGGTTGCTAGATAATGAAAAATATTTCCCATTATTAATTAAAGAAGACGTTTTAAATTATATAATTATAGATGAATATACCGATTTCGACATTTTAGTTTCTAACCCAGATAAAAACTTTAAAATTGTTAAAGACATTAATATGGCTGAATGGAGCGGCCACGGAAACTGGATTTTCGACATTAATTTTACCGGAACATTAATTGGCGAACCAAGCCAGGGCAACACCGCAATTCCTACCGTTTACAATTTGCACGTAGAAACCACGTTAAATGATAGAACTGCGGGCTTGTTTATGCAAACCACCGGCGCAACAATTAAGGATATTAATTGGGTGTGGACATCGTGGTCAACCGGCAGCGATAATGGAGCAATAGACGATACAAACACGCCAAGTTTAACCACAATTGGCGGCGTTTCGTGTGAAGATTATTCTTCTAAATTTAACAACTTAAATGTTTATGTTGGAAGTTATACCGAACGCTCTTCTACACCACAAAGCAGTTTAAACCCATATTTAATTAACAATTTAGACGAACATAAAATTACAGGTTTTGGCGGAATTGTTGGCATAGGCGAAAATTCTTCAATAGAAAACTGCTCGTTTAACGGCAAAATTAAGGCTAACCTTAACAATGCGGGCGAAAATGTTTATTTTGGCGGCATTGCCGGCAGGGCAACCAAAAACAGCGCGGCAGTTGATAATTTTGGCGCGGGCTATCAAAAACGCTCAATTATTATGAACTCTTCGGTTGGCAATCACCCTAACTTTAACACTCAATTCGACATAACCTTAGGCAAAAATTCTAAATCGTTTGTTGGCGGCGCTATAGGTTATGTTTATAACTCGGCAATTAACAATGTTAATGTGGGCGAAATTAACAACTTTAAATTAAATGTTAATTTATATAACTTTAATTCAATTATGGTTGCAGGTTTAATTGGCTATGAACAAAATAGTTCTATAACCGACTCAAACGCAATTGGCGAAATTAATTTTTTAGAAACAATTAATAATGAAGAAGAAACTAACGGCAGTTTGTATGCGGCTGGTTTAGTTTCGCAGGCAGAACAATCGGTAAATTCAACCGATAGCGGATTTATAAATT
The DNA here is from genome assembly GCA_947627545.1 of uncultured Clostridia bacterium. Lineage (GTDB taxonomy): Bacteria > Bacillota > Clostridia > Christensenellales > UBA1242 > Onthoplasma. The sequence continues at coordinate 92,077 of CANQWK010000002.1, forward strand.
CTTCTGCTAATGTAAACATTAACTTAACCAAACTTAACATTACAAATGTTTATGTTTCTGGCGGAATAGCATCGGCATCATCGGCTTCCACTTTGGAAATCCGTCAATGCGTGTTCGCAGGCAAAATTTATAGCGAGCAAGAAAATGCAAATTCAAGCGAAGGCGAAGAAAATTCAACCGCTTGGCTAAAAAATGTTTATGCTGCTGGCGTGGTTGCGGTTCAAAGCGGAATTTCAGTTTCAGGCAATTTATCGTTAAAAGAAACTGTTTCGGCAACCGACATAACTATTGGCACGGCTTTATCTCAAGATACTGCAAACACTGGAACAACCACAATTTACATGGGCGGCTTTGTTGGTAAAGCAAATGGAAATGTTACTCTTCAAAACAGCATAACAATTGGCAAATGCGTGCCTATAACTTCTAGGCTAAATGAAAATGACGGCGGTGGCGAAACCGAAGCATACAATATTTATATTGGCGGTTTTGTGGGCTATGCAGATAAAGTAAATTTTGCAAACTCAATTTCCACAACTAGCATTATTGCAGATAGCATTAATTCGTTGTCAATTAGAGATTTGCATATTCACGCACTTTTAGGCGACATTGCATCTAAAGATAGCAACGCTATCATTTGCAACAATGTGTTCTATTCAAGCGACATTGCTTTGTTCCCAGAAGATTTATGCTTAACTGCAAGCAATCGTTCTGCCGTGTCGTTAACAAAAAATTCAGCATGGCAAAGTGAACTTATAACTAGCGGATATTGGACTAACACAACCACAAATGCAATGCTAGGCTTACCAACATTATCTAATGGCAATATTATTGATAAATTAAGAAGTTACAACGTTTTAATTGGTCAGGGCAACAGCGGAGTGCAATATAGTTTAGGCAGTGCGGCTAACCCTGAAATGAAAGATTGGTCAGACATAAAAACTAACGGCTCGGCTCTTGCTAACAAATTTTACATTTTGCAAGATGCAGGGCAAAGCGATGAACAAAATATAATTGACCTATCTGGCGTTGAATTAAACGGCGTGCTTATTGCAGTAGATAGCGTGTTCACTATAACCGAAAGCAACGCATCTCAACAAAACGGCTATGCAGGAATATTTAGCCAAATTATGCCACACTCAGCAATTTCTAATTTGCATGTTAATGTTGTAGGCAATTTGCAAATTAATGCAGATAAAGCAGCAGGTATAATTGCAGGTTACAATAGCGGCGTTATGTTCAACTGCTCAGTTCAAGGCAGCGGAATAAATGTTGGCGGCAGTAATTTAGGCTTAATTGCAGGCAGAAATGCAGGCTTGGTTTCTTACTGCTTCTCTTCGGCAGAAATTGTTTCAACTTCAACTAATGTTTCTGGCATTGTTTATTCAAATGTAGATAAAATTTTATCTTGCTACTTTACAGGTTATATAGACAATTCTATCAATGCAGTGGGCATTGTTATGGAAAACAGCACAGGCTCAACAGATGTTTACGAACAGGGCAAAACACCTTATGTTTACAATTGCTATATGGCAGGCGTAATTGTAAATGTACAAAATAATAATGCGTTTGTGGGAGATACTAACGGCTTAATTTTAGACAACAAAGCAATAGGCAGCCGAAACTATGTAGATATAAATGTAAACGGAACAGAAATTGAACAAAAAGTTAAGGCAAGCAACAATGCAGGCAAAGATGTAATATGTTTAAGCACAATAGACACGCACATTTTAATGGCTAACACCGATAAATCAACTAATATTTTAGAAGGCAATTGGCTAACTGCAGCAGAAACAAGGCTATGGAATTCAACCGAACAATATTACATTAACATTCAGGCTACAAGTTATGGTTATAACTATTTGTATCCGGTTTATAACTTTAACAAAATAACCGCTAATGGCAATAACACCGACTATATTAAATTGTTCCAATTATACACCGGCACAGGCGGAGATGGTTACGTGCTAGATTTAAACTTTAAAAGCAACCACGATGTTGCACTAGCGGAAAACCAAAAATCGAATAAAGATTGCATTATAGAAGGTCCTGAAAGTGGTAGCGACTATTATTTGCACGCTTTAAAAATTCCGCACTTAGGCGTTTTAAAAGCCGTTCAAGGCATTGCAACCACTTTTGTTACAATAAGCAACAGTCCTGAATTATTCTTCCCAGATTTAAACTATGTGTTAATTTACGACATTAACGGAAAATTTAATTCAACCGATACCAACGCGGAAGATTACGAATGGACAGCGGTAGGCTCACAAAACAGCAACGGATTTATGGCAAACTTTGGCAAAAGCATTCAATTTAATGGCTTGTTTGTTTCTAATAAATACTATAATTATGGAAAAATAGAAGCAAATTCAAAAGATAATTTATGCACAATTCAAAATTTGGCTAATCAGGGCTTGTTTGACAATATCAATAGAGCATACTTTGGCTATTTCATTCTTGGCAACTTTACAAACTTAAAAAATAGCGGTGCGTTAGGCGTGGCAGTTCATAGCCAAATAGAAGAACAAACCGTTATGGAAACTGTGGTGGAAAATGTATATTTCCAAGAGGCAGCAATTTACACCGCAGCCGACACTAGCGATAATTATATTTCGGCAATGTTCGGCGAAGTTGGCGGCACAGATAACGACGGCTCAACCGCTAACATAAAAATAAAATCTTGCGGCTTTATAAAGAGCGATAATGCAAACCCTAATTATGTAACCCTAGCAAACGGCAATTATATGGGCCTAATTGTAGGCAAATTTACAAACGGCTATCTAGAGTTTAAAGAAGGAAATATCTTTGCCGTAAACTTTGCAGCAAAAGCAAATAAAAACAGTTATGCCGGCGGCGTGGTTGGTTTAATGGAAAATGGAACTATTGCCGGTGCGTACACAACAACGAATAACTCGCAAACTAAAGATGATAGTAACTCAAAAACTACAAACACAATAATAACAATTGCTAATTTAACAACAGGCAACCAGTTATATTTGGATTATTCAGGCGGAGTAAAACAAGGCGGAATTGTGGGCATTGCTGCTAAAAATTCTAATTTAGCGGCGAACAATACAAGTGAAATTTCTGGCATAGAAATTTTATTGCCTAATGAATATTTTGCCTTAGGTTTTGGCGGACTTATTTATGAAAATAATAACTCACACATTAAATTTGCAAATGTAAACATCGGTTTAACCGACTCTACGCAACATTTAACCTTAACTTTAACCGGAAGCAATAATTTCTTTGGTTTTGTTGCTGCCGAAATGAATGCGGAAGATAAACAATCTACAACCTTAGGCGTAGAAGTTGAAAATTTCAAATTTAATGGTTCAACCAACAGCGGAGATGCATCCAACGCAAGTAGCATCACGGTTGAAGTTAAATTGCAAAACCGCGGAAAATTCACTTCTGACAAAATTGAAATAGATACTCAAGGCTTTGGCGGTTTGGTTGGTGCTTTGCGTGGCGGATTTATTAAATTTAGTACAGGCGATGCAGGGTTTAAGCCTAATTTAAAAGTTAGAAGTGCAAATGTAGGCGGAATTGTAGGTTGTTATTCAGGCGGATTGATAGGAATTGAAAATTCCAATAACAATTACTATGTTACCTTATCTGGCTATTACAATGTTGGCGGTGCAATAGGTTATTTTGCCGCTGGCAGTTTAAATAATCTTTTGTTAGGCGACAAAAATTCTAGGTGGAATTTCTTAAATAACAGCTCGGCATTTGCAGAAATTAATTCATTTGATAAAGCAGATTTATCTGCCGATAACTATTTTGCAAATTGGGGCGGATTGATTGGCTATTTCAATAGTTTTGAAAATTTATCTATCGCTCCAGATGTATCAGATGGAGAAAAATCAGATGGAATTGTAAATAACAACAATATATATATTGGCACAATGGAACACGATACCTCCAGCAACAAAACAGTAAGCGCTAACCCTGTGCTAGAAAATGTGGGCGGAGTTATTGGTAAAGTTTCTGCTGACGAACAAATTAACATTTCTTATTTAACTAACAACGGCGAAATAAACGAAGTTAAACAGCAAGGCAATAATGACATTGGCAATGTTTATCATAAATTTGAGCAAGACGAAGAAATTTATTTGGTAAAATTTTCAGCAAAATCAAAAACCCAAAACGATAATTATATATTTGCCCTTTTAGCAACTAACGTAGGCGGCGTTGTGGGCAAACTAGAAAACGCAACAATAAGCAACTTGTCGGCAAAAGGCTCAACCGTATTTGGCTATAAAAATGTGGGTGGCCTAATTGGTTATGCTTATAATGTTTACACTAGCGAAAACATCTCAGTTGGCGCGAACGCAGTTGTGGTTGGCGTTATAAATGTTGGCGGCGCAATTGGAGAAGTTAGTTACGATAAAAATGTCGAAATTAAATCAGGTAACGGAATTTGCAATGTTAATGTGGAAAAAGGCGCAAAAATTTACGGCAATTACAATGTAGGCGGCTTAGTTGGTTTCTTGGTTAATGGCACGATTGAAAACTGCACAGTTGGTGCAGAAGTTAAAACAAACGGCAACCAATCAGGCCAAGAAGTGCAAGCCGACACGCAAGAACCTTCACAAGATGCAAATCAAAACGTTACAATTAAAGGCATTTATTTTGCAATTATAAATTTTGCAACCTCGGAATATTCTGGCTTTACCGAAGCTGACGGTACAAACATCAACAAGGAAGCATGTTTCTTCCCAACAAATGTTGGCGGCTTAATAGGCAGCACTCAGGCAGGCCAAAATGTCGAAACCAAGTTATTTATAATTGCAAATAACAAATTAAACAACATAATTATCAGTTCAAGCCTAGAAGGTCAAGTTGCAATAGCAGAATCTAGCGAACAAACTTCAACAAGCGTGCCTGTTTATAACGAATCTACTGTAATTTCAACCATTAGCAACGCAGTGCTAAATGAAAATGTTACAAATAATTTATCAACCCTTGTTCAAAACAGAACGGACAAAGGCAAATTTAAATCAACAATAGTCAGCACATATTTGCAAGACTTCGAAACTGCAAAAACCGGCTTTGGCGGATTTATTGGCTCAACCGAAGCATCTGCCATGTTAACAACCGCAAACCAAAACGTAATGTCTAATGTTAAAATTGACGCTTCACTAGGCATAAACGTTGGCTCATTCTACGGCTACTATAACGCTAACAAGTCCTATGATGTTAACAACTCTCTACGCACAATTATCACTCCAAAACTAAACGGTGACGTAAGTGTAACCGGTGCATATTTTGTGGGCGGAATTGCAGGCAGCATTAAAGCGGAAGATGAAACAATCAGCTTTAATAGCAACACTAAAGCAGGCGACATTTCAACCGACAATTCAACGCCTCCAACAATCTACATTCAAACAGGCGAGTACAACATAGGCATGTATGTTGGCGGTTTGTTTGGCAACCTAAACGGCAAGGCTAACGGCTTAAAAATAGACAACAGCAACGGCAACTCTATTCAATTTAGAATTAACAACATCAACTCGTTTTACACCGGCGGACTAATTGGCCGCTTGGAAGGCGTTTTAGGTGACAAAGACACATCAATAGATACCAACATAGTAAACGCAATTTATAAGCAGAAAGTAGGCGACAATTCAGTTGAAACAAACAAGGGCGGTGCATTTGCTTTAATAGATTACACCGAAAGCAAAACAGATAGCGATGCAAACGGCAATGCAACAAAAGAGCCAATAGATATAAAATCATCACAAGCAACCGAAAACTTTGGCGGCTTGGTTGGCATGCTTAAAAAGCCTAAAATATCAAACATACCAGATATAGACCCATCAACTGCGTATGTAATAGGCTGGCATCCTTATGCCTTTACAGTAAACACAATAGAAAACGAAAATTATCAAGACGGCAAAACCAACTATGATTACGAAGACGGCATAGAAGATAGCGTATATCTAACCGCACAAGCCTACTATGTAAACCAAGATAATTTTGAAATATCCTATTCTCGCGGCGGCGCCGAAGTTGGCGATGATGTTGAATATTCATATACTTATGATGGTATTTATGATAATGTAAATAGCACTTCAATATGGTTTAATCAAAACTCAAACAGCCCATTAAACGAAAACTGCTTTGGTTGGGCAAAAGATTACACAATGTTTAAAATAATGCAACGCAGAATACCACAAGGAACTAATGGCAACACTGCCGAATGGGATTCAATTGCAACGGTTTACGATGCAAGCCGAATTTCAACAGTTTTAACATTAACAAACGCATTTACATGTGATGCTAAAGATTCTCGAAAAATTCCTTATTCATATAAAAAAGTAATAGACCCAGAAAATCCAGAGAATCCACCAAAATATGAAATGGCAACCTCTTTGTTTGAAAATTACGATAAAAATGGAAACGGCAACATAGGTAATTTAGTTGAAATCTTAGACAAAAATGAGAAAGATGAAGATAAAAAAGAATTGGCAGATTTTGCAAATCACATATTCTACACAATTTATGAAACAAGTGATTTTGAATCAGGCAGCGAATTGTCAGAGCCAATTTTATACTCCCGCATGGGCATTGCTCGTATGTTAAGAGATGAAAACAATAAACCAGCCGAAAACCCAAAAGGTAGAGCGGTATATTATTATAATGGCGACCTAAAAAATGATAATTATAATGACAACATAAAAAATGATAGTAAATCCCTAACTTCTTGGGGTGGCGTTGTGTATTATGAAATTGACGACAATTTTGAAGATACTTCGTTAACAAGTTTTGATTTCAGCAGTAATTTATTTGATATTTTTATAGATCAAAATTTTGAAGAATGGAATATAAAAGATTCTTCACTAAATAAACTATATTTCTTAAATTTTGCCAGTGAAGATAATGCATTTGAATCCATTACTGAATATTGGCCTCCTCCTGGAGAAGATGAACCTTATCTAAAATATCCAGTAACGATTGATTTTGAAGATAGAATACCAATGGATACTTTATGTAATATAAGAAATAGTAAGAATAAATATGATGTACAGGATAATACTGGTGCAGTTAATCAAACACTTGAATTTGAATTAAATACTGAATTTATATATTTAGTAAATTTAAATAGAGGCGATGAAGTTCTAAATAATAAAAAATGGTTTAAATTTGAAACAATTTTCCAAAATCCTACTTCTTCATCATTAACAAATGTTGATTCACCTGATTATAGTTCAAAAGACGGCAATATTTTAAATGTAAATGGGTTTGTTTCATCAGCTTTGTATAATGAATTGAACAAAGAATCGTCTAAAACCTTTCACATAGAAAACAATACAGGTCTTTTGACCGGAGTATTTATTGTTTTGGGTGGTTTAATAGGGTTGCTAGGGTTATTAGCAGGACCTTGGTGGATTGCTGTTATTGGTGTTGCAGCAGGAATTATTGCAGGCGGTATTACAGGACACTTTGTAGGAATAGGTGAATATAATAGACTTGTAAATAAGTATAAAAATAAAGTAATTGCCAATGACATAATTATGGATAAAACATTTACAAGAAATGGTTTATCTTATGGCTTGTTTGGTGAAACCTTTAATAGAGAACTTTATTATGAATATGACGAAGCAACCGAAAGTTATGTTTTAAAAGCACAACCAGAAACTTACAAAACAATTAATGGCGAACAATATGTTTATTACAGTTCAACCCGACCTAGAACTTTCTATGATGAATATTATATTTTGCGAAACATAGATGAAAATAAAGAACCTATAAAAGTGCCTAAAAGTGAAGTTACACCAGATGGTAATGGAGTATATACTTATAAAGGCACAAAATATAGCGGAATAGCAGACAAAGATGGTTATGTAATGACCAAAAACTTTGAGTATAGAAATGGTGTTTATTATATCAACCTATATGGCACAGCAATAGAAAATATTCCTTATCAATATCCGTTTAATAGCAATGGATATAACGAGTCGCATTATGTAGATGCTAATGGCACAATTTATGCTCAGGGCAAAGCAACACTAAATGAAGATGGGTCTATTTCTTATACCTTACCAAAAGTCGAACAAAAAGTCGATGGAAGCATTGGTAGTAAAAATAAGTTATATCTTGAAGGAAATTTAATAAAAAATATTTCAAGTAATGAAAACTATAAAGGAATAACCGAAACTGAATTTATGCAAAAATTTAGCGGAATTACATTTAGATATAAAAGAAGAATGTATTATAAAAAAATTGATGAAAGTGAAATTTCATCGCACAGCGACAATTTTATAGTTCGTGCAGGTCAAACCCCTGGGTTGGAAGAAAATCGTTATTATTTTGGTTATGGATATATGAAGAATGCTTATTATACAGCATTGTCAAATGTAAAAACCGATGATAAAAAGCAAGGGTATTTTGTGCTTGTTGGCTTTACTGATAATGTTGGAACATATAATGGAGAAAAGTGTTACGGAGAATTTGGTATAGATTATTTACAAAAACAAATAACAATAACATCTCAACATTCAGACGGAACGAGCGATAAATATAACATTACAGCTTATTATCAATTTGTAGGCACATCTAACGAAACTATTCAAGATAGTTTAACAGAATACAACGAAATAGATAAAGCAAATGTTACTTATCAGCCTATTATTAATGAAGAGCATTATTCATCATCACCTTTAACAATTGAATGCAAAGATATAAACAATAAGCATTTTAGCATAAAAGATATTTTATTAAGAAAAGCAAATTGTTTGCAAGTTGGCTTATATCCACATTCATTTGAAAACCCTTACACTAACACCAATGAAGCAATACCGTATGAATATTTAACATCAGAAAGCAATAATTTAACACAAAAAGAAGCAAATGTTAATTTATCTTTAGAGGGAACACAAGATGAAAATTATTATATTGCAATATCTATTGAATCTGAAAATATACCTAATGAAGATTTAAATAATTATGTTATTAAGAATGATGTTGAATATTTCTATTATGAAGGTGATTATGTTGCTTATTCAACTAATTATTTAAGTGAAAGCTTTACTAATAAATATGATTATGAATATTCAGGCAATTTAAAATTAGATGACAACGGAAATGGTGTGGTGTTTAAGCATTATGCAAATATTTCAAACATAAAATTATCAAAAGAAGGCGAAGATAGTAAACAACATCAATATAATGAAACTAACCATGGGCATGAAATTGATGACGGCTGGCAAGTAGAAAGTTTTATTTATAGCAGTCAATTTAGCGATGAAAGTGATTCAGTTACCAAAATCAAGCAACTTGATAATAACAACGATTTCCTTAAAAAATATAAAGTTGATATTGTTGAGAATTACACCAAGGAAAAAATTGAATCTAAATTATCAATAGATTTAGCAACTTTGGCTTTAAAATTCGCAGATTATAAATCATGGTATGTTTATGATGAAAGTATTGACCCTGAAAAAATTAATGTTGATTTATTTAAAGTAAGCAATATGTTTTATGTGAAATATGGAGGAAGAGCAACTACAGATTACTACGAACTATATATGAGAGATGACGATGTTTCAGTTAATAGTGGAATTCTTTCAAAATCATGGGCAGATACAGGTGGCGGAGATGACGATTATAATAGAAACAAATTTTTAATGAATAAAGAATATCAAATTTACACCCGTTACAAATTTGAAGATAATATACCTGTAAATGCTCTTCAGGGATATAGTGGTAAAATCTTTCAAAATGGGTGTTGGAGTGTTATAGACAATGCAACACCTCAATATTATTTGTACTTAAAAGGGTCAAGTTATCCAAATAAAGAGAAAACAAATACTTATTTTGTAGAAAGTTTACTTGTAACTTTGGGCGGAAATGTTGATGTTACTTGCGATGTTAATAATATAACAACTCACTCTGGTTCATTTACTGCTAAATAACAATAAAAAATCTCGTAAAATTACGAGATTTTTTTAAGTTTAATTTATTTTATAAAATTGTTTTGTTTTACTATATAATTTGCAAAATATGTAATAGGAGTAGGAGAAGAAAGTTCTTCAATGTTAAAATATCCATGTTTTAAATTAAATATTCCATTTCTATAACTGCTACTAGAATTTAATTCATCAATATTAATTGTTATTGGCGATATCTCTCCATAGGATACGGGTCCAGGGTTCGAAGTCCCCGCAATTAAATCTAAATCTAAACAGAAAGTATATTCTCCAGTTTTAGAGATGTCTTTAATAATAAAATTATTTATCTTTTGAGAGTTAAAATTTTGTATTACATTGTTATCAATTCTATTAAATTGTTGTAATAATTCTTCATAAGCATTTGCGTTAATGCAAAATTCATTAACAAGTTCGGCTTCCCGTTGATTATCTAGTTCTTGAATAAAGAAATTTGCTTGAATATATTTTTCTTCTGTAAGCATTGAAAAATCTTCTAACTCTTTATCTGTAATTTCATGTTTTATTAAATATATTTTATAATATTGAGTTTTTTTATCTTCGCCAAACATCATGCGTATATTTGTAAATAATTCGTTTTTATTTTCATTATTAACATAATTAAAACAATATGTATAAATTTCATTATTTTTAATTGCTTCAATATCTTCGCCTTGGCTTTCTAAAAAGGTGTATGGAATATTTTCAATTAAATTTGCACCTGCATCGGCTAAGCCAGGAAGTTTCAGTTGGTTTGAAAAGTGCTTGTCGGCTAAGTCATTGTAATAGTCACTTTTTAAAACGTCTTGAAGGAGTTGGCTGTATTGGCTGTAATCCGGCTCGGGTGGGGTGGTTGGTTGATTTGTGTTGCCACCTTGCTCATTTTGGTTGCCCTGATTGTTGCCACTCTGTTCATTGCCTTGGTTGTTGCCATTGTTTAAATCAGTATTGTTTTCAGTTTGGTCAACAGGAGGGTCTGGCACAATATAAATATGGCAACCGGCTGCCGACAACGCTATGCCTGATGCCAACGCACAAGTTGCTAAGCTTTTAACAATTTTGCTATGACCCACAGCATGCCTAAAATTTGTCCATTTTTCTTTTAATTTTTGAAGTAAATTTTCCTTTTCCATTAATCCTCCTTTTAGTTTAAATAATGTTAAAAAAATTTATTTATTCTGCTTTTGTTTAAATTTTAGCCTTATTTAGCCGTATGATATTATTGTAAAAAATTGTTATGTTGTTCTTCTATAAATATTCTACCGAAATTTAACAAAAAAGTAATCTATACGAATAATATCACTAAATGCAAAAAAAGTCAATATAAATTATTAAAAATTTACAAATTTTGCCAAAATTTAAAAAAAATTTTTAAAATATGTCGAAATTTTTAATTAATAATAATTTTTATTATTTTAACAATTTAGAATAAAGTAAGATATAATAAGATATAAATAGTTAATTATTACTTATAAATTTAACTATTAAAATTAAGTAAGATGATTAACTTATTAATTTAATTTTGTGTGGGCAAGCGTTAAAACATAAACCTTTAATGCGCCGTTTTGTTTTAGCAGTGAAGCAATGTAACTTGACGTTGCGCCAGTTGTAAAAACATCGTCTATCAGCAAAATGGATTTGCCCAAAATGTCCTTTTTAAAGTCTGGGTTAAAAGCGTAACAATCTTTAACGTTGTTTAGTCTTTCAAGGTATGACATGGTTGTTTGGCTTGCGGTTTCTTTAGTTTTTACAATTAAATTTTTGCAGTTTAAATTTAAACTTTTGGCTACATCATTTGCTAGCAATTCTGCCTGATTAAACCCTCTAAGTTTTTGCTTTTGTGGGTGCATTGGCACAAAAGTTACAATATCAGACACAATGTTACAACTTTTAAATTTGTCTATCATAAAATTTGCAAGCGGTTTAGCGTAAGGCTTTGCAGAAAAATATTTAAATTTATGCACAGCCGTTTTTACTAACCCATCAAAAGCAAACACACTTCTTGCAAAATCAAAATCATAATTGTTTCGCTTGCAATCTAAACAAACCGCGCCTGCATTTTCAAGTGGATTGCCACATTTTAAACATTCATTATAAACATAAGGCAAAACCTTTAAACAAGAAGTGCAACTGCCGTTTTGCGATTTTTCATTTAACTCTTCGCCACAAAAAATACATTTTAAATTTTTAGGGTAGAATAAATTTAAAAAATTTGCGTAAAAATTTTTAAAATTTTGGCTTTTGTTGTTCATTTTGCTAAATTTTGCATTAAAAAATGTAATTTTTTTAAAATTCCTTTGTTATATTATAATAAATTTTTGCAAAATTTTAAACGAATTTAAAAAACCAACTTTAAAATGATAACTTTTAACAAACAAAAGACTAATTTTTAATTAGAACACAAAAATTTTTTAAAAATTTTAAAAATCTATTGACAAATTGATGTTATATGTGTATAATATCAACAATTAAATAAATTTTCAAGCCTTAGACCACAAGTGCTTTCGCGTAAAACTTTATGTTGCTTGTGTAGGAGAGAAAAGAAATGTCGATTAATCTAATCAAATTCCTTTTGTCTTTGGCAGAAGGAATTTTTATTTAATATTTGCTAACTTAATAAATTTTCAATTTAATTTTTAAAGTTGGCGGCAAAACTTAGTTTTGCAAAAGCATAAAGGAGGAAAAGTGTCAGCTAATCAAGAAGCTAAAAAACTTGCTGTGGAGGATATTAAAAAATTAATTTCTTCAGCTAAATCCGTTGTGTTGGTGGACTATCGCGGCATTACCGTTGAGCAAGACACCGCTCTTCGCAAAACCATGCGTGAAAACAATGTTGCATACAAGGTTTTAAAGAACACTTTGTTTAAAAAGGCTTGTGAACAACTTGGCATTACTGGTTTAGACGAAGCATTAAACGGCACAACTGCTTTCGCGTTTGGCAGTGATGATGAAACAATTGCCCCTCGCCTTGTTAAAGATGCTATGAAAAATTACACAACTTTAACAATTAAAGCAGGCCTATACAACGGCAAAGCAATTGCTGAAAGCGAAGTTAAAACCCTTGCTAGCATACCTGGCAAAGAGCAACTTGTGGCTCAATTACTATATATCCTCAATGCACCAGTTTCAGGCCTTGCTCGTGCATTTAAAGCAATAGCAGAAAAGAAAGAAGCGTAATTAAAAAAAGGCAAAATTGTTAAACCTCAATAAAAGGTTAAAAATATAGGAGGAAAAAAATGACAACCCAAGAAATTGTTAATGAAATTAAAACAAAAACCGCCGTTGAATTAAACGAATTGGTTAAAGCATTAGAAGAAGAATTTGGCGT
>CANQWK010000003.1 GCA_947627545.1 uncultured Clostridia bacterium
TGCAGAGATGTCTGAGTGGTCTAAAGAGCACGATTGGAAATCGTGTGAGTTGAAAGGCTCCGCAGGTTCGAATCCTGTTCTCTGCGCCAGCTCGTCGCAGCACGCTATTAAGCTAAATTTTTTGCAAACAAAAAATTGTAAGCCTTTAAGCGGCTGCTCCTCTACTTTTAACGAGCATTACATTAACTCGTTAAAAGTTATTGCAAAAACTGAGTTTTTGCTGTTGTTCACTGAACAAAATGTCTTATTTAAGGAGAAATTATAATGAGTAAAAAATTAAAGGCATTACGTCGTATAACTACAACGGCATCAAACAAACCACATATAAAAGAAGAAATTATTGAAATTACAGTTCGTGATGATTATGTGTTTAATGGCAAAAATGATGTAATCCGAAAAACATTAATTGATAAAAATGGTCAGGAATATGAAGAAATAACCGAGATTATTCCGTTTGCAATAGAAAAAGATTATCTTGATTATTTAAAGAAAAATAAAAGATAAACTATTTTCGCAAAATCAAATTTGATTTATTTTGATTTTTTAGCGAGAAAAAATCAAAAATCAAAACCATCGCAAAATCTAAATTTAAAAATTAAATTCAAAATTTAGAATTTCAAAAAAGGAGTTGATATGATTTTAATTGAACAATATAGAGACCCTTGGTTGGCGGAAAAATTTGATAGTTTTATAGGTTTTTATACTAGAGAATTTTTTTGTTTAGATAATTTCTCTTCTTTTGCTGTTGTTTATAAAGGAATTAAATATCCTACCGTAGAACATGCGTATCAGTCATTAAAATTTGTTGAAACAGACCCTAAAATTGCCAAAGAAATTTTAGAAAGTTTTTCTTCTTATGAGGCACTTACAATTGCTCATAATAATATAGATAAGCAAAATCCAAATTGGGATAATATTAAAGTGGGCATAATGGAAGAACTTTTGCGGCTAAAATTAGAGCAAAATCCGTATGTAAAGCGTAAATTGTTAGAAACAAAAGATTATATGCTTTGTGAAGATAGCCCCAAAGACAGTTTTTGGGGAATTGGCAAAAACCGAGATGGTCAAAATCAATTAGGTAAATTGTGGATGAAATTGCGTAACGAATTAAAGTAAAAGGTTGTCATTCCGACTGAGTGCGATAGCATGAATGGAGTGAATCTCTTTTTTTTGTTATTTCGATTTGTTTTTCACTTTAAATTTAAAATTTTCATAATATATGTAAAGGATTTTTTATGCAAAATTATGGAAATAAAAATTGCAAGTTAAACAATAATTTAAAATGCAGCCGTAAATGCTGCGATTGTTGCTGTAAACCAACCGCTCCAGATGTAGATAGTTTTTTTAATTTCTATAAAGGCATGTGTAAGGAAGGCTTTGGTAAGGTTTGTATAACAAAGCCTGCTATTTCAACCAACACAGTTGTTCTTACCGGACCAACAGGTGCAACTGGTCCAATGGGGGCAACCGGTCCAACAGGACCAAGCGGTATGGCTGATGAAATTGTTATAGGCGAAATTAGAGCTTCTTATGACGGAACTGCGGCGGTTTTTGAACGAAAAAATGGTCGCCAGCATATTCTTGATTTCATAATTCCAAAGGGTGATAAGGGCGAAAAGGGAGAGAAAGGCGATAAGGGAGAAACCGGCGAGAAAGGAAATTGTGGCAGTGCAGATAAGATTGCGGTTGCAGGTGTGGAAATTTTAGATAACGGCGATGTTCCGCAAGTGGTAGATAATGTTAGCAGCGGAACGCATAATTTAATGTTTAAAATTCCACGTGGGCCTGCTGGCGAAAAGGGAGACAAAGGCGAACAAGGACCAATTGGATTGACAGGAGCTGCCGAAAAAATTGTCATTGCAGGCGTGCAAACGGTTGACAACAAAGATGAAGCACAGGTTGAAGATAATTTTGTGGATTTAACACACAACCTTACTTTTAAAATACCGCGTGGCGAAACTGGGCTTAAAGGCGAGCAAGGCGAAGTTGGGCAAACTGGCCCACGAGGCGAAAAAGGGGACACGGGCGAGGCAGAAAAAATTGCAATAGCATCGGTTGAAGCGGTGGACCAAGGCTCATCTGCCGAAGTAGTGGATAACTTTCAAAATTTAACACACAACCTATCTTTCAAAATTCCGCGCGGAGCAACAGGTTTACCAGGTGAAACCGGTATGAAAGGTGAGCAGGGCGACCCCGGCCCAATGGGAGAAACTGGCCCACGTGGTAACGCTATGATTTTTGGACGCTTTTCAACTCAATTTCTTGAAAACACTGCAACTTATGTGGACATCAATCGAACCAATTTCCCATATAATTATGAAGATTTAATGCCGAAAGATGTAGTTGTAACCTATAACGGTGTTCTTGGTAGCATTCTAGATGTAGATAAAGGCAATAACCGAATAACACTTCGCCCTGTTGCAAACATAAGCGGTCCAAAAGGAGATAAAGGCGAACCTGGCGAGCCTGGTCCTAAGGGTGATACTGGACCAACCGGACCAGAACTTATTAAAACATCGCTGGTTTTAGGCTATAACAACGACCCACAAGGTTTTCCGGTTGAGGGCATGCAAATTGCGACTGGTGGACGTATTCCTTTTGTTAGGCTAGAAACTAATTATGGCAACATTGCTAAGTTAAACCAAGATAATTCAATTCAGTTCAATGAAACCGGCGTTTATTCGGTAAACTTTGTAACAAACGCTTATATTAAACCTGCCGGTGCACAATTTGACCCAGCAACAGATTTTGTTGTGGTTGGCTTCCGTGAAGAAAATTCCGAAAAGGTTTTTGCCGCCGCAAATTGTTGGGCAACTGAACATGCCGAGTGTATTTCAGGGCAAGGAGTGTTTGTGGTTGAAGATATTTCTAAGAAATATGAACTTGTAAATTTGCAAAAACGAGATATTTATGTTAATGCAGTAGATATAACAAAAACAATAACTAACTCTTATTTCGCAAGTGTGTTGGCAACTTTAGTTTTTCAAAAATTATCTGAAAAAACGGATTAATAAAAAATTGCAAAAAATATTAAAAATTATTAAAAAATCATGCAAAAATATTAAAATTATTAAAAAATTTAATAAAAAATTAAAATTTTGAAAAAAATTGATAAAAAAATATTAAATAAATAATAAAAAATTATTTTTTAATTATTTTAATTAATTGGCAAATAAAATAATTTAGGTATTAAATAAAAAATATAATCAATTACAGCCGGAAAGTAAGTAGCGTGCTTATTGTAATTAATTAAATTAAAAATTTTTTTAGAAAATTAATAAAAAATTAATAAAATAATTAAATTTTTAGGTTTTTATATAATTTTTAAATAATTTTTTGGTATTTTTGCCAAATTTTTTATTTTTTATAATTAATAAAAATATTAAATTAACCTTGATTTTTTCATTTTATTATGTTAATATATTAAAACTTGGAGAGTTGTCAGAGTGGTCGATTGTGCCGCTCTCGAAAAGCGGTAAGGTGAAAGCCTTCGGCGGTTCGAATCCGCCACTCTCCGCCAAATTAAAGGTAAAGCGTTCGGTGGCGGATTGCGTGCCAACGGCACGTCCGCAACAAGTTGCGGCGAACCGCGCGTGTACTCGGGACCCCGTCAACTGCGTTGCCACCCGAGGATTGACGCAAACTAGCGTTTACTTAATGCGAATCCGCCACTCTCCGCCAGAGTCATAAACCGCGCCTTTGCTAAATTGTTTTTGAGATATGCTTTTAAAAAAAGAAAGTGGAGTTTATTAAATTTTCAATTTCTTTATAAAATAGCTTAAATGGTTTGCTGAAATCTAGTTAATGTTATAATATAAATATATGAAAATAGAAGAACAAATTAAAAATTGTAGTTTATGCGGACAATTACCAAAGATTTATGAAACACCAATTCAGCTTGGTACTTCTCCTTTTATAATCATAGGAGAAAGTCCAGCAAAAGATGGCTGGATTATATCTAAGAAAGCATTTTATAAT
This sequence comes from uncultured Clostridia bacterium, assembly GCA_947627545.1. GTDB lineage: Bacteria > Bacillota > Clostridia > Christensenellales > UBA1242 > Onthoplasma. The sequence continues at coordinate 3,979 of CANQWK010000003.1, forward strand.
TCTAAACAGCAACTGCAAGGTACGGGTAGGGTTTTAAATAAATTATTAAATATTATAGGATATTCTATTAATGATATATACTTTACTGAATGTTGTAAATGTGTTATTGAAAATCGTAAACTTTTAGCACAGTGTTCTAAAAATTGTATGCCTATTCTTAAACAGCAATTAAAAAGTGTTCCGTGTGAAATTATTATTACAATGGGGTTGCATCCAACTCAAGCTATTCTGCAAACAAAAATAAAAAAATTTGCAGATGTTGTTGGTAAAATTTTAAATATAAATTTTGAAGGGAAAAGTTGTGTTTTAATTCCTATTTATCATCCATCTCCACTTAATCCAAAAGGGTATAAAGATAATTTGCCAATATTTGAAAATTTAAAAAAATTAATTGAATTAAAACAAAATTAAAAATAGAAACGCTAACGCTAAATAAAACTTTTTGTGCTTGATTTATGTTTTAATATGTTCGGCTTTTTTCGTTTACGTTAGTTTGTGTTTATATTATGTTCAGCGTAAAATATTTTTTTGACAAAATTTTATTTTTCTTCTAAAAATCGCTTGTTTATAAAAAAAAATTTTTTATAATCTTAATAAGGAGGGAATTATGGAATTAGTTAAAAAATCTTTTGCTGAAATTGTTGGCACCGCTGTTCTAGTTGTTTTCGGCTGCGGCGTAGCTATCGTTTCGGGCGCAGACTCTGTTGCCGTTTCTCTTGCTTTCGGCCTTGCTATTATCGCTATGGCTTACAGCATTGGCAATGTTTCTGGTTGTCATGTTAACCCAGCCGTTTCTCTTGCTATGCTAATTAAAAAGAAAATTACATTTAAAGAATTCGTTGTTTATGTAATTAGTCAATTAGTTGGTGCAGCAATCGGCTGCCTTTTCTTGATGATGGTTTTTGGCAAAGATTGTGGCTTTGGTGCAAACTTAGTTCAAGGCAGAATTATGGAAACTTCTAAAGATTCTAAAACTATTCAATACCTTGCAGCTTTAATTAGCGAAATTGTTTTAACTTTCACTTTTGTTTTAGCAATTTTAGGTGTTACTTCTAAAAAAGAACACAAAGCTGTTTCTGGCATTGTTATTGGTTTAACTCTTACCCTTGTTCACTTGCTTGGACTTTTCTTAACAGGCACATCTGTTAACCCTGCAAGAAGTTTGTTGCCAGCATTGTTTGCATTGTTTACAGGCAAAGCAGCAATAACTCAAGTTTGGATTTTTGTTGTTGGACCATTGATTGGTGCAGCCATTGCAGCTTTGTTCCACATGGCATTAGAAGCTATGACAGACAGCAAGGCTGACGAAAATGCAATAGTAGCTGAAACTGTTAGTGCAGAACCAGCTGTTGAAACTAAAAAAGTTGCAACAGTAGAAGCTAAACCTGTAGCAAGAAAAACTACAAGAACAAAAACTGCTACAGAAAAAGTATCTGCTGAAAAAACAACAAGAACTACTCGAGTAAAAAAACAAAACTAACAAAAAAAATAATTGCAGCATTAGCTGCAATTTTTTTTCTTTTGTTTGTTATTGTTTATTGGCGTCATTTATCTAAATTGTTAATGTCGTTATTTTGAGTGTTTGATTTTAAATCGTTTTTATTCTCATTGTCATTTTGAGAATTTGAGTTTAAATCGTTTTTGTTACATTCTTCGCTATCTAACATGGCGATATTTTGTTTAACTTCAATTCCATATTGTTTAAGTTGTTTAAAAATTTGGTTGCAGCCCGTTGCAGATAGTCCACTTGCTCCGCCAATTAACATTGCAGTTGCCAAATTATTAGCAACAATTAGTTGCGGACATACATAATAGAAAATTGTACCAGCTACAACGCCTAGCACGCAGGCTATTATTGGAATAATTTTAATTAAAATAGTGTGCGATGTTGTGCTTATAGCTTTTTTGTATAGTTCTATTATGGCATAAACTATGGCAACAATCATCGGCATACAAATTATTTCTAACATTATTTTTATCCTTATTTTTTATTTTATTTTTAGTTAAAAAAATTCTTTTCAACTTTTCTTGCCAAGAAAAGTAACAAAAGAAAAATTTAACAAACTGAATTATTTAATTTAAAATTCTTTTTATTTCTCTTTAGAAGAATTTTCTATTAAAAAGTCCATCATTTCATTGCTTACTTTTGTGTAATCGTTAAGGGCGGTTTTAGCATCGCCTTCTTGCTCGGCGTTTTTTAACACATTGCTGTTAGACACTGCCAATTTACCTAAAGCATTTAGGCTTTTTAAAATTAAAATGTCCTTTTTATTGTTTTCTTCTTTTGTTTTGTTGTCCTCACTATGTCGCTGTTTTATATAATGCTGCAATAAGAAAAGCACCATTCCGGATATTATGCTAGCAACACTGCTTATAATTATTGATAACATTTTTTCCTCTTAATTGCCACCAGCATTTTTGTTAATTTATTTTTATTAAGTTTATTTTTTCTTTACATAATAAATTTTAGTTATGTTTTAAAATATTAAAGTTTTAAATTTACGTTTATAGAATTTTAAGTTTTAAATTTAAATTAATTTTAATAAAATTTTAAATTTTATCAACCACAAAAATGTTTGGTGGCTACAACATAATATGAAAAATTTTTTAACTTTGATTAAATAAATTGTTAACTATATCTATATTTAAAATTAAAAGTTTGGTTTTTAAATAAAATTTTATAATTTACGCAAACTTTGTTTGGAGGGGTTATGGCTTATTCATTTAAAGGAGCAATTGAATTTGGTTTGGTGTACATTCCAATTACACTAAAGGCGTGCGTTAAAAATAACAATATAGGTTTTAACATGATTGAAAAACACACAATGAGCCGAGTTAAATATAAAAAAACTTGCGTTGATTGCAACGACAAGGAAGTTAAAAACGAAGATATTGTTAAGGGCTATCAATACGAAAAGGGCAAGTATGTTATTTTCACCGATAAGGACTTTGAAAAAATTAAATCGCCAAAGGACAAAAATATAGTAATTCAGCAGTTTGTGGACATGGCAGAAGTTGACCCAATTTATTACGATAAAGCTTATTATGTTCAGCCGGTGGGTGCGGACAAAGCGTTTTGCTTGTTGTTGGAAGCAATGAAAAAGAAAAACAAAGCAGGCATTGCCAAAACAGTGTTAGGAACAAAAGAATGTTTAATTTTAATAAGGGTGCAAAACGACACAATGCTTCTTAACACCTTGTTTTTTAGCGAAGAAATTATGGCAAAGCCGCAAATTAAACAAGAAAAAGTGCAAAAAAAAGAGCTAGATTTGGCAACAAATTTAATAAATCAAATGACCGAGCCGTTTAAAATTGAAAAGTTTAAAGACGAATATAATTTAAAAATAAAAAAGGCAATTAAACAAAAGATAGCCGGCAAAAACATAGTGGAAGAAAAACCAGTTAGGCAGCCTGCCAAAGTTATTAACATTATGGAAGCGCTTGAAAAAAGCTTAAAAACCGAACGCCCTAAAAGGAAAGCAAAATGAGTTTAAAAGAATATAAAAACAAACGAAATTTTAACAAAACTAGCGAACCTGTAGGTACAATAAAAAATTTAAATAAAGCGGCAACAAAATCAAATAAAATTACAACAAAAAATTCAAACAAAAAGTTAACAAATTTCAAAAAAGACACGCAAAACAAAAAATTAATTTTTGTTATTCAACATCATTTTGCAAGGCGAGAGCATTTCGATTTTAGGCTAGAGCATAATGGAGTGTTGCTAAGTTGGGCAGTGCCAAAAGGTTTAAGCAATCAATTAAACGAAAAGCGTTTGGCTGTTCATGTGGAGGACCATCCGCTAGAATATGCTCAATTTGAGGGAATAATTCCAAAGGGCAATTACGGTGCTGGCAGTGTGGAAATTTTTGATAGTGGATTTTACATTCCAAGTTATGATTTTGATTATGGCATGAAAAAGGGGCATTTAAAATTTGTGCTATTTGGCAACATTTATAAAGGTGAATTTTCACTTGTAAAGTTAGATGAGAAAAATTGGTTAATAATAAAAGGTAAGGACGAATTTGCAAAAACCGATGAAAAAAATTTAAAAAACAATAAAATAACATCTCAAAACACAAAAAATTTAAAAAAAATTAGCAAAAATTTAAAAACGGAAAACAATTTACCCTTTAACAAATGCGAAGTTCAACTTGCAACTTTAACAAACAAAATTCCCAGCGGTAAAAATTGGCTTTATGAAATTAAATATGACGGCTATAGAATGCTTGCATATAAACAGAATGGCGAAATAAAAATCTTTTCTAGGAACAATAAGGATTATACAAATAAATTTAAGCCGCTAATTAAAAGTTTAAAAAAAATTGATGCGCAAAGTTTTGTTTTGGATGGCGAAGTTGTTGCATTTGACATCACAGGGAAAAGCAATTTTTCACTTCTGCTAGAAAGAATGAAAATGGGCGGAGAAATAAGTTATATGTTGTTTGACATTCTTGCTTTAAATGGACAAGATTTGCGACATTACCCGCTTTTGCAACGCAAACAAATTTTAAAAGAATTGCTAGTAGAAAATGATGAAAATTTAATGTTTAGTGAATTTTTGTTAAACAAGGGCAAACAATGTTTTAAGTTTGCAAAGCAGCATAATTTAGAGGGAATTGTGGCAAAGGACATAAATTCAATTTATGCAGGCAAACGCAACGAAAGTTGGTTAAAAATAAAATGCTATATGAGGCAAGAGTTTGTAATTTGCGGTTTTACAAAAACAGATAAAAACGCAGTTTTAAGTGCGCTGTTGTTAGGTTTTTATAATAACAAAAAGTTGCAATTTGTTGGAAAAGTTGGTACAGGGTTTAATGAACAAGAAAAACAAATTCTGCGTGAAAAATTAAATAAAATTTTAACAGACGCTGCACCATTTAATTTAAAAACTAACGAACAAATTTTTTGGGTTAAGCCAAAACTTGTTGCCGAAATTCAATTTGCCGAACTTACAAAGGACAACATTTTAAGGCAGCCTAGTTTTGTAGGTTTAAGGGAAGATAAATTAGCAAAAGATGTTAAGTTAGAGGTAGCAACAAATGGTTAAAAACAAAAATAAAACTAAAGAACTTTCCACAAAAATTTGTGGTGTTGAAATTTCTAATCCGCAAAAAATTATTTATAAAAAGCCAAAAATAACAAAACTAGAAGTGGTAAATTATTATTATTCAATTGCGCCGCTAATGTTAAAAGAAATTAAAAACAGGCTTATTAGTGTAATTCGCTGTCATCAGGGGGCAGATGAAACATGTTTTTTTAAAAAGCACCCCACAACCGATAAAAATTTTGTTAATACTTTTATAGTTGATGGAAATGAATATTTTTATATAAATAATGTAAAGCAACTAGTGTATCAAGCACAGATGGGTAGCGTAGAATTTCATATTTGGGGCAGCAAAGTTTTAGATATTGAACAGCCAAATTTAATGGTGTTTGATTTAGACCCTGCGCCAAATTTGCCTATTGAAAAATTGCGTTACGGAGTTAAACTTGTTAAGCAGGTTTTAGATAAACTTAAATTAAAAAGTTACCTAAAAACTAGTGGCGGAAAAGGCTATCATATTTGCGTGCCGTTTAAAAAGAAAATGTCATGGGAACAATTTGCTGAATTTAGCAAACAAATTGCCATTTTGCTGGAAACTAAACACTCCAAACTATTTACAACCACAATAAAAAAGTCTGCTCGCACAAACAAAATTTTTATAGATTATTTGCGTAACAAAAAAGGGTCAACTTGCGTTGCACCATTTTCATTGCGTGCCAGGGCAAATGCACCAATATCAATGCCAATTGCTTGGAACAAACTAAATAAAATTGCTCCAAACGAAATTACAATAAAAAATTATAAAAACTATTTACCAAACAAAAATTATAAATTAAAATTAAAAAACACGAAAATATAAATAAAAAATAGAATTAAAAATAAAATTAAAACAAAAATGAAAATAAATATTAATGAAAATAAAAGACATAAAAGCAAAAATTATATTGTTATATTTTAAAGTTTTAATGGATATAATCCTTATATGAATAAAAACAAAAATGATTGTGCTTTGCTTAAAGATTATGTTTCACTATATAAAATTTTAAATTTCTGCACGTTTAATTTAACCGCTAAAACCGAAATGGAATTGGATATTTTAAATTTAAAAGAGCAATGCGTTCAAACAATTTCTTCAATTGAAAATGTTTTAAAAAATAATGGGCTTTATAATTTTTCATTTCTTGTTTTAAAGCAAAATTTAATGAATGCGGCAGAAAATACATTAAGTTTAAACGAAATATTGTTTAGCCCTAAACAAAATTTGGAAAATAGTTTAAAGGAATTAACAAAAATTAGCAAAAAAATGAAAACAATTTAAAATTGCCATAATTTAGCAAAGTTTTGTTAAAATATAAACACAAGCAGGCTAAAAAAGTTTATGAAATTAATTTTATTTTTGTTAAATATTGTAATAATTGTTTAAAAATGTTGTATTTATAAAATTTTTGTGTTAAAATAAAATTACTAGGTTTAAGAGGTTTAAAATGAAAGAGTACAACGGAAGAAAAAGGCGAACTTTGTATCAATTATTTTTTAAACGGTTTTTAGATTTTGTGATATCTTTGCTTGCCATAATAGTTTTGTCTCCAATTTTTATTTTAGTGTATATAATAAACTTAATAACTTTAAAGGGCAATCCAATTTTTGCCCAATATCGCCCTGGAAAAAACGGCAACATTTTTAAACTTTACAAATTTAGAAGCATGACAAACAAAGTTGACGATAAGGGTAACCCCTTGCCAGATAATGAACGAATAACAAAATTTGGCAAATTTATTAGGAAAACAAGTTTGGACGAGCTTCCTCAACTATTCAACATTTTAAAAGGAGATATGAGTTTAGTTGGCCCTAGGCCAAGGCTTATTAGAGATGTAATTTTTTATGATGAATACGCACTTTCTGCATATAATGTGCGTCCAGGGCTAACCGGTTGGTCGCAAATTACTGGCGGAAGAGCAACCGCGTCTTTTGAAGATATTATTGAAAAAGATGTGTATTATGCTAATCATATATCATTTTGGTGGGATTTAAAAATATTTTTTAAAACTTTTAAAGTATTATTTTCAGGTTCTTCGGCAGGCGAAACCAAAGGCAGAACAGATTATTATTATTCTAATTATTTGTTGCATAGCGGAAAAATTACCGAACAGCAATATGAAAAGGGTATAAATTTAGCACAAGAAATTATAGATAACTCTGGCAAAGTGGAATTTCAAGCCGATTTGCATAACGAAAATGATACAGGTTTAAATAAATAAAAAAAGATTTGGTTTACAAATCTTTTTTTATGCGTTTTTGTTCTTTATTTGTGGTTGGCGATTTTTCTTGGCTAAAAGAAAATAAAATCATGCACACTAAAATTAACATAAATATGTTGTTAGGTTGAAAGGTGTTGTCAGTTAAGCTTTCAATTATAAACCAAACTAACGGCAAATAAGCAACTGGGTTTGGCTTTGTTTTGTTAAGGTTACGTATAAATAAATATGCAATGTAAATTAAGGCTAAAATTCCAACAATGCCAAACCTATAAATTAACATTACAAAAAAACTATGAGTGTCATATTTTATGTCCAAAGCTGGAATAAACAATTTTGCACTAAACATTCCCTTGCCAAACAGAAAACTAAATGGGCTTGCTAGCCATTGTGTTAAATATTCCTTCCAAATATCAACTCTGCCGGTTGTTAATTTGCTAATTTCGTTAGTGCCAAAGTTTGAAGAGGTTATTCGGTTTAAAATATTAAAAATAAAACGATGAGATATTGCCACAACTACAAGCAGAATTAGGGCAAAAATTAAGAGGTTTTTTAAGTGTTTTTTGCTGTCTTTAATAGCGTATAATATTATATAAACAAAGGTAAACAACGCTAGCAAAACCAGCGCAGTTTTTGAAATAGTAGATAAAATTATAACCGAGCAAATTATGTAATAAACAATAAATTTGTAAAAGTTAAGTTTGTTGCTTATAGATAGAACCATAAAATAAGTTAGAAGCACCAGCCCACGCATATATAAATAATTAGGGCAACTGGTAAAGGCGGTAAATCTGTGTCCTGGCCAATATGGGTAATATTCAAAGGCAGGAATAAAATCAAATATAAACGCAATTAAGCACGAACATACTAGTCCAGCAAAAAGATATTTCATAACAAGGTTAATGTCGAAATCTTTTCTCATTGCAAAAATAAAATAGAACAAAGGCAAATAGCATAAATAAGTTACGGCATTTTGAAAAATAGGCAAATTGAAAAAACTTATAATTGAACTGCAAATTGTAAAGCAAAGAATTGCAATTATTAAAGATTTGTAAATTGGATATTTTTTTTGATATAGCCCATAAACATATTTAATTAAAAGTGCCGCAGTGTAGCAAGCCAAAGTTGCCACAAGGTGCGAGCAATAACTTATGTTGCTAAGACCGTAGCATTGCAAATAAACAAATACGCACAAACCTTGTTTTAACGGTAAAAAAACAAAACAAAAAAATGCCACAATTGGAATTGCAACCTCAAACCATTTGTTAAATCCGCTTAAAATGTAAATTGCAGTAAGCAATAGGCATATATAAACGGCCGGTGTTTTAAAAAAGGATTTAACATTTTCTTTTATTTGCATTTTATTCATAAATGTAATTATATCAATTTTTTGTTAAGATATCAAGCAAAACAATGTTAAAAATTTAAACAATATAATGATAGATAAAAAATGAAAATGAAATTTTTAACATGCAAAAAATAAAATAAAATTTTTAACTCATAAAAATTAAAAAATAAAAAAGGTAAATTTAAAAAATAAAATAAGGTTAAAAAAGGTTAAAAATTTTTAAAAAAACTGAAAAATAAGGCTAAAAAATTAATATTTTGCAAAAAATTATCATAAAATGCGGTATGAGAAATTTTTTTGGTTCAATTTTTCAAACTGTGCGAGCAAAAAAAGGGGTGTTTGTTGGCTTAATTTTGCTTACAATTGTGGCAATTGTGTTGGCAGTGGTTTCCGCAATAAATTTAAATGGAAGTGTGCTGCCAATAGATTTGGGCAACATTGCTTTTATTAGGTTTTTGCGTGGCGATTGTGGTTTTTTATTTTTAATTTTTGGCTCGCTTTTAAATCTGTTAATTTTCTATTTGGCAATTGTGCTTTGTTGCAGCAAAAAATTTTTGTTTCCGCTGGCGGTTTTGTTTTACCTTTATTTTGTTTATAGTCAGGCTATAATTTTTACTGCAATCATTTTAATTTATGGCTTTTTAAATGCACTTCTGGTTTTAATGCTTTTGTTAATTTATTTAATTGTAACCTTCTTAATTTTTATGCTAATTTTGCTTTGTCTGTTTGAGGCTTGTCCGTCAGGAATTGGCTGCTTTTTTAAGCCTAGTGAATGTTGCCTAATTTATTTAACAATTATTCTTGTTGTTGCCTCTTTGTTTTTTTGCTTAATAGAAAACATTTTAAAGTCATTTGTAATTTTGCTAGTGTTTTAAATTTGCTTAACAAATTTTTTTATTTATGTTAAAATATTAATATGAAATTTGAAAAATATAGTAAAGATTTAGAATATTCTTATACTTTTGGTGCGTTTCCTACCTTTGAATTGGTAAAGCAGCGTGGCGAAAGTGTGGTTAAAGTGGTGCTAAGTTCAAAGTTGAAAAAAACAGATGACATTGCAGATTTGTTGCGTTTGTGCTTAGCCAAAAACATTGAAGTTGAAACTGACGACAAATTGCTTTCTCGCCTTGCGGACAAAGAAAATGTTTTTGTTGTTGGCATTTTTAAAAAGTATTTAGGCAAGGGGCTAGGCAAAAATAATTTGGTGTTGGTTAATCCTAGCGATATGGGTAACCTTGGCACAATTATGCGCACCGCACTTGGCTTTAAGTTTAAAAATTTGGTTATTGTAAAACCTGCTGTGGATTATTTTAATCCTAAGGTGGTTAGGGCAAGCATGGGTGCAATTTTTTCTCTTAATATTGTTGAGTTTGAAAGTTTGGAAGAATATTTAAAAACAAAAAACAATAAATATTTCTTTATGCTAAAAGGCAAAAATGTGCTTGGCAAATTTAACAATAATTTAACCGAATATGACCTTGTTTTTGGCAATGAAGCACACGGCTTGCCTGATGTTTGCCTAGATGCCGGAACAAGTGTAGTTATTCGCCACAGCAAAGATATTGACAGTTTAAACCTTCCAATAAGCGTTGGCATTGCGTTGTATGAATTTAATAAATAAAAAAAACAATTTAAAGAAATTTAGAAATTAAAATTAAAAAATAAAAAAGAAATTAAAAAATAAAAATTAATATAAAATTAAAAATAAAATAAAAAAAGCGGACAATTTGTCCGTTTTTTTGAATGGGCAAGTTTAATGTGAAGAATTATTTATTTGACCGCTAAATAATTAACCACGAATGCCTAGTTTTGTTTTAATTGCTCTTGCGCGATTGATGTCTATTTTAGATAAATAGTCCAACATCTTTTTTCTTGTTGAAACCATTTTGTTTAAACCGCGAGTAGAATGTAAATCTTGCTTGTTTGTTTTTAAATGTTCGGTTAAATTTTTAATGCGTTCGGTTAACAAAGCAATTTGAACTTCTATGCTGCCGGTATCGGCTTCATTTTTGCCGTAGGTTTTAACAATTTCCGCCTTATTAATTTTCATAACTTCTCCTTTTAACTAAATTCGCCTTAAACCAAGTTGGCGTTGGAGTTGCGTTCAACTTTGTTTAGGTATGTTATATATTTTACACAAAAAATTCGTTTTGTCAAGTGTTTTGTGGTTTTTTATTGCAATATATAAACTATGTTTTGTTTTTCGGCTAAATTGTTTTACTAATTAGGTTTGCTTGTGTGCTTTTTTTGCTTTAATTGTTTTAGTTATAGGTTTACATAAATTTTTACCTTTTTCACAAACTAGCAAAAGAGGTCGTTATGAAAAGTGTTAAACGTGTTTTAATTGTTTCTTTTGTGTTGGTGCTTGTTATGGTGGCAACCGCGTTTATTCTGCCTAGCATTAAGCAAGTTAATTCGTTGCCTGACGAAATGGTGGTTACTTTTAGCGATATTGAGCAGTCTAACAAAGATAATCAATTTAGTCCGGTTATTAATTTGGAGTTGCCAAAAAACATAGATGTTGCTGCTAACGGCGAACTTACCAACACGGTTATGAGCATTAAACTTTTTAACTTTTTCACAATAAAAAAAGTTAATGTTCGCCTGCTTGCCGATACCGATGTTTATGTTGGCGGCGAAACGGTTGGATTTAACCTTTTTAGCGAAGGCGTTATATGTGTGGGAAGTAATGCAATTGCAACGGCAGATGGTGTTAAAGAGCCGGTTAAGGAAAGTGGAATATTGGAGGGCGATGCAATTTTAAAAATAGAGGACATTGAAATTGAAACGGTGCAGGACATAGACCGCATTGTAAATTTGCCAAATTATGCAGGCAAAGAGTTGAATTTAACAATAAAACGAAACGGAAACGAACAACAAATAAAAGTAACTCCGGTTTACGATTTGCTGGGGCAGAAATATAAACTTGGCTTGTGGGTGCGAAACAACGCCAGCGGAGTGGGAACACTTACCTATATTAAGCAAAGCGATTATCGGTTTGGTGCGGTGGGGCATCCTATTGTAGATAGCAGTTTAGGTGAAAATTTTTCGGTTGGCAGCGGAAACATATATAAATGTCGCTTGCTTGGAATTAAAAAAGGCGAAAAAAACAATCCGGGCGAAATTCGTTCAACAATAAATCTTAGCGATGATGCAATAGGCTTAGCCGATACAAATTGCGAGTATGGAGTGTATGGCAACATTTTAAACAAAACAATTATAGACCCCAACCGTACGGCAGATTTAGGCGGCAGATTATCGGTTAAACTTGGAGATGCCAAAATTTATTGTGCGCTAGATAACGGCGGAGTTAAAGCGTATGATGTAAAAATAATAAAGGCCAATAAACAAAAGACGGCAGACGATAAAAGCATGACAATAAAAGTTGTAGATAAAGAATTGTTAAGCAAAACAGGTGGAATAATTCAAGGTATGAGTGGTAGCCCAATAGTGCAAGACGGAAAAATAGTAGGAGCGATAACACATGTATTTGTAAACGACCCAACCCTAGGTTACGCAGTATATGTGGATTGGATGATAAATAACTGAGCGAAGACGCAAAAACAAATGAATTTGTTTTTGAGACTGAGCGAAAGCAGTTTATATGAATATATAAACAACTGAGCGAAAAAACTCTGCTTAATTTGTTTTTGAGACTGAGCGAAAGCAGTTTATATGAATATATAAACAATTGAGCCGTTGTGCTTGCACAAAAACATGAGCGAGCGAAGGCAGTTTATATTTAAATAAACAATTTTGGCCTATAAAAAAATTGGCGTAAAGCCAATTTTATTTTTTTAGTTTTAAAAGGAATCAGCTTTCAGCAGGTTCCCCTTTGGTAGTCCGTTGGAGGAAGGTAATAGTTTCCCCTTAGTCCTACAAAAAAATTGGCATCAAGCCAATTTTTATTTTGGTAGTCCCAAGGGGAATCGAACCATAAATTACTAGTAATTTTGAGTATTTTTGTTATAAATTTTACATAATTATTTATTTTCGTCTTTTGTCTTATCTTTAAAGAATGGGTCATTTTTTAAATCTTCTATCATTTCTCGTGTTGGAGAGTTTATTGTAAATGAATTATTAAAATTGTGTGGATTAGAATATATAAAGTTATTTTGACTATTATTTAGTGGGTTGCTTGTGTTTTGAAAGGTATTGAATAGTTGTTGATTATATACTTTATTCCATTTTTCATATTTTAAACCTTTGTAAAAATCATATACTCGTTCAATAGTTTTATCATCTTCTTGAATCAAATATTTAAGAAGTTCTTTTTTATTGTCATTGTAAAAATTTAAGTTTATTGTTTCACTTTTTCGCCCTATTAAATCGTCTATGCTAACATTGAAAAAATCAGCAAGTTTTATTAACATTTCTATATTTGGCTGATTAACTCCTGTTTCGTATCTATTATAAGTTTGAGAGTTTATTTTTAATTTGTTTGCAACTTCCGTTTGTGAAATACCGAGCTTTTCTCTTAATTTTTTTAATTCCATAACATTATTATATTAAAAGTTTTTGTTTATATCAATATTTAAGTAAAATTTTTAAAAAAAATTACCAAAATAGTTCAAAAACGGTTGACATTGTACCGTAAATGATATAAACTATTTATAGTTTGAACATATTTAGTTCAATATAAGGAGGTATCAATGAAAGAAAACAAAATTTTTCCATCGGTGGAACAACCAATTAACACTTATTTTGTTTTTTGTAAAGGCGGTGTTTCACAATTTAAAAAGAAAGAACAAGCAATTAGGTTAATTATGCAAAAAGAATTGTTTTATTCAATTCGCCTTTATGAAGCCGTTAATGTCGATAATAACGGATTTGATGTTTTAAAGTGTATATATTTTACTGGTTGTGGTTTAAAACATCAAGAAATTTAAAAAAATGTAAGTGTCAAAAATGAGCAAAATTTTTAATTTAAGGGCATGCAATTTGAAGACTTGAATAATTTATCGAGAAATATAAATAACGCCAGTTAAAATTAAAAAAACCGCCAAAAATTGACTCAAAATGGCACTTTTAAAAGGATGTAAAAATGCGAATTTTAAAAAGTAAACAATTTTTAACGGAATTTTCACTTTACATAAAGCAAGGTAAAAAGCGAAAGTTTGATTATAACACTATTTGTAAAAATTGTTGTAATGATTGTAAGCAAGGTTGTAAAGTTGATATTATTGCTTGTAAAAAATTTAGCAAAATTTAAATTTCAAAGAAAAAACTATATAAATAATTATATAGTCCTTCTTAGGTTTTTAACTGACAACTAAGCCAATTAAATTTTATTCTTGAATTTATTGATTGTCAATTATTTAATTCAATTTTTATATTTAAATAAGAAATTAAAAGGGGAGTTATTATGAAATTAACAAAATATTATAAATCTTTAATAAGAAAAGCAGAAAAAGAAGATAAAAATTATATGCGTTCACGTTGTGATGAAAAAACAGAAATGATTTTACGAATTATTGAGAAATCTAAATTTTTGAGTGAAAATTTGAAATCTGTTATAAAAGATTTTGATTATTACGAACGAACTTATAAATTCTCTATTGAAGAATGCAAACATATTCAAAAGATTGTTGACAAGATTATATTTTCAACTTGCATTGCTGTATCAAGAGATAATCAAGTACATGTCATTATGGAGTAGTAAATGAAAAAAATAGATATTTTTAAACAACAAGATAAAACCTTGGAAAGAATTTTATATAACAAAACAGAAAAAGAGCAAATTTGTATTATTAATAAAATTAAAAATTTGTATGTTGTTTTTGATAAACATTTCGATAGATATAATTGTTTTATGCCTTTTTTAGAAATGTTCAGTTATTATGCAGGTAAATATAATTTGACAAAAGGTTGTTATAAAGATTTTTGTGAATTGATAGATTTTATTATTGATTTTACAATTAAAACATTAAGTTTAAGTAAAAATATTGTTGTATTTCCAATAAAAAAAGAAAGGAGTTTAATATATGAATCGTAGTAACAATTTTATATTTTACTCTTCTTTCTTTGATTCTATTGAAAATTTGCCAGAAGAAGAAAGGGAAAATGTTGCTTATGCTATTGTTAAATATGGAGTTACTGGAACATTGCCTAAAAAAATGTCCGCTAGTTTAAAAGTAATATTTCCACTTATAAAGCCTAATATAGATAATTCAATAAGAAGATATTCCGCACAATGTGAAAATGGTAAAAAGGGTGGAAGGCCTAAAAAAATTATAAAGCCAAACATAACCCAAATAAAAGCCAACAATAACCCAAATGAAACCCAAATAAAACCCAACAATAACCCAAATGAAACCGAATTAATAACCAATCAAAAACCCAAACAAAACCTTTATAAAGAAAAATATAAAGAAAAATATAAAGAAAATTATAAATATAATGAAGATCAACATCAAAAAGAAATAAATAAAGAAAAAGATTTAAATGTTGTTGATGTTGAAAATGAAAATAAAAAATTTTATTTTGATTTTTTAAGTGAAAAGTTAAATGAACGTTCTGATATTTTTGATTTTAATACTTTTTGTAGAATTACAAAATTATTATCGAACATATATGAAAGTGAGAATTTTATAATTTCTAATGAGAAAATAAGTGCTGTTGATGTTCTTTCAAAATTCGTTTATATTTTTACCGGAACAAATGAAGAAGTTGTTAATAGATTTAATGATTTGTTTTGTGCTATAGACAATGCTAAAAATGTGAACAACAAATTTAAATATGAAGTTTCTACATTTTATCAATTTTGTTGTTCTAATTATTGTTAATTAGGTGATGTTATGAGAGATATATTAAATGAATTGAATTATTGTTATATACTATATCATGATGATGAATTTAAATATATAGAGTATGTTGCAGATACTCAAAGAGAAATTGCTGATTATTTAAATATTAATGATTCTGTTATTTCACGTCATTTGATAGGTAAATTTTCACATAGAAAAGGTTTTTATATTTGCGAAAGAATACAAATACATGATTATTGTTTTGTAGTTTATGAAAAATATACAGATAATATTATTTTTGCATCAAAGAAATTAGAAGATATATCTAAAAAATTTAAGGTAAGTTTAGCAACTTTGAAAGTATTTTTGAGAAGATTTTTTCATCCTAATTCTTTTAAAATTCGTTCTGATGGTAGATTTCCAAATCGCTTTATAAATGGTAAATATTCTCTTGAAGCTGTTGATTTATTAGACTTAGATAGTTATTCATTGCAAAATCTCACAAATTTAATTGAATCTGGAAAGAGTGAAGATTTAGATTTTTAATTGCTTAGTTATGAACCAAATTTAATCGTAGCAGTTATAAGTCATTTAAAAAGTATAAATAATTTGGCCCCCGCTCTTAGCGGGTGCACTATCGGGGGCAATCCCGATATACTACAAAATTACGGTGTAATTAATGTGCAGTAACTATAAAGAACTGCGACATTGAGAAAGGCACCACGCTCGTTTCGGGTTATATACTTAATGTTTGAGCGAGAGCGAGTTCATAAAAAATAACTTTAACTGAGCGTAGCGAAGAAGTTGGCACAATTACCTTTTCTTGATGTAATTGTGCCAACTGACACAATTTCGCCAGAAATTGTAAAAAAAAAATAAATAATATGAACTTAGATAAAGATAAAATTTTAGATTTACTTTCTAATACAACATTTTTAGAAAGCTTTAATAATATTGTTCAAATGTTGCAAATAGACAATGCAACAAATTTTTCGAATAATGTTTTAAGATGTAGTGATTTAACTTATAAAGGAATTAAAATTCATAAAAACTTTATATCTAATTCATATTATGCAAGATTTCGCAAGAATGGAAGACAACATTTCGTATCTGCTAAAACAAAAAAACAATGTTATGAAAGATTAAAAGATAAATATATTAAAATTGAAGAACAATTAAAATACAATAATAGTTCTGTAACCTTTATTGATTGGTTTTATAAATGGTTAGATTTGTATAAAATTAATAAAGTAAAAAAAACAACTATTGAAGATTATCAAAAATCTTTGAAGTATATACCAAATTATTTTAAGGAATTTAAGCTTGTTTTAATTTCTATTGAAGATGTTTTGAACGTATTAAATTCTATTGAAAAATCAAGAACACGACAAAAGGTGTATGAATTAATGTCAATGATGTTTGATAAAGCTGAGAAACATGATATTATAACTAAAAATATTATGTTAAGAATAGATAAACCAAAGCATGAAAAAATAAATAGTCAACCGCTAACGATAGAACAACAAATGGTTTTTATTGATGCTTGTAATAATGTATTACATGGTGATTATTTTTTAGTTTGTTTGTATCAAGGTCTTAGAAAAGGTGAAGCTCTTGCATTAACTCGTGAAGATATAGATTTTAAAAATAAAACATTGTCTATAAATAAAAGTATAAATAAAAATAACAAATTTGACACAACAAAAAACAAACAAAGTGTAAGAATTATGCCTTTATTTGATAAAACAATACAAATATTGTTAAAATATAAAAATTTATTAAATGAAAAAAGAATTTTTAATTTTTCGCCTAAAATACAGCGAAAAGCTTTAAGTAAAATTAACGAAAAACTAACATTTCATATAAAAACTAAGGACTTACGAAGTACATTTATAACTAGGTGCCAAGAAAATAACATACCTGAATTTGTTATTCAATCTTGGGTTGGTCATAAAATTGGAAGTAAAGTTACAAGCTCAGTTTATACCAAACATAATTCAGAAATTGATTTTAAGTATATAAATATACTTAATTCTATTATATAATGCTCGTGTAATACTCAACATTATTTTTATGTTGAGTTTTTTGTTTTTAAAAATTCAGTATAATGTATAAAATAAAAAACACACCACAATATGTAGTGTGAATTGGTAGTCCCAAGGGGAATCGAACCCCTGATACCGCCGTGAAGGGGCGATGTCTTAACCGCTTGACCATGGGACCACGTCGCAAATCTCGCTTTTGCTAGTTTGCTACATTTTATTCCGCAAATGTAAACCTGCACAACCTTTTAACAATTAAAGTTGCATTCGCAAATCTGTTAACGTAAACGCTATCAGTGGTGGCGGTGAGTAGATTTGAACTACTGACCTATCGGGTATGAACCGATTGCTCTAACCCCTGAGCCACACCGCCATAGCACTAATCGACTTGTTCAGTTTAACAAATATTTTGTCACTTGTCAAGACTTTTTTAAAAAATTTTATAAATTTAGTTCAAAAATTTTATTGCTAATAAAAGGGCAATTTAAAATTATTCAACTATTGTTTTTTATTTTATTTTTTTCGTTTATTTAAAATAATTGTATAAGCAATTAAAGTTGACAGAGTTTTAATTTTTTGGTAAACTACAAATTATGAGAAATTTATTCGATTTTGACAAAACAATTTACAAAAAGGATTCTAGTTTTAAATTCTACTTTTTTTGCATGAAATATAAACCTAGTTTGTTTTTTAGGTTGTTTTATTTGGCATGTGTTTATTTGCTTTGTGCGGTTAAAATTATTAGTGTAAAGCAGTTTAAAGAAAAATTTTTTTCCTTTTTAAAATCAATAAAAAATGTAGATGAAATTGTTGACGCTTTTTGGCAAAAGGAAATTAAAAATGTGGCAGATTGGTATTTAAACATTAAGCAAAAAGATGATGTAATTTGCACTGCTTCGCCTGAATTTTTAGTGTTGCCGTGCATAAAAAAAATAAATCCTACCGCTACGTTAATTGCTACCAATATGAATAAATTTTCTGGGCAAATAGTGGGCGAAAATTGCAAAAAACAAGAAAAAGTAAATCGAATTTTAGCATTGTTTAATGGCGAAAATGAAACAAATGAAAATAATATAAAAAATAAAAAAACAAATAAAAACACGCCAAAAGAAATTAAAACAACAGAAAACGTGCTAAACGAAATTAAAATAAATGAAAATAAGGCAAATGAAATGCAGCCAAAAATTTTGTTTGCTTCGGCGTATAGCGACAGTGTTAGCGACTTACCTATGTTAGATTTAGCAGAAAAAAAGTTTATAGTTTGTGGCAGCAAGTGTTATGAATTTGGCAAACAAAAACCTACTTTTTTAACAAAATTAAAATATTTAATAAAGCAGTTAAGAATAAGCCATTATATAAAAAATTTGTTAATTTTCTTTCCGCTATTTTTTAGCAAACATTTGTTTAATGCTCAAAACTTTTTAACCGTTTTAATTGCAACAATATCGTTTTGCTTAATTAGTTCGGTTGTTTATATAATTAATGATTTGAAAGATGCAAAACGAGATAGGCTTCATTCTCAAAAAAGATACAGGCCTATTGCAAGTTACATGGTAAAGCCGCACGAGGCAGTTATTCTTGTTGTGCTTTTGCTGGCAGGTAGCCTTGGGCTAAACGCAATAATAGGCTTTAATTATGTGGCAATTGCCGTTATGTTTGGCTATGCAGTGCTAAATTTGCTTTATTCGCTTGTGCTTAAAAATTTGCCGCTAATTGACGTATTTACGCTTTCCGCTTGCTATTTGCTAAGGCTGTTCTATGGTGGAATTATTATAAATGTTGATATTTCTAATTGGCTATATTTAACCGTTTTAACTGCCAGCTTGTTTATGGGCTTAACAAAGCGAAGAAATGAAATTTTAAATGAAAAAGACAAAACTCGCGCGGTGAACAGTTTTTATTCGGCAAACTTTTTAGATAAAAACGCATATATTTGCTTGGCGCTTACCATGGCATTTTACTCGCTTTGGGCAATAGATTTAACACCTATTGAAAATAGGTTGAATAATTTTTTAATTTTGTTATCTATTCCACTTGTGTATTTTATTTTGATGCGATATAGTATGAATGTAGAAAAAATAAAAAATTCAGGCAATCCGGTTGAAGTGCTGCTTAAAGATTATTTGCTTGTAGCGTTTGTTGCGTTGTATGTGGTGTTAATTGCGGTTGCAATTTATGTTCCAATTAAAATTTAACCTTAGGAGAAATTATGTTAGAATTAATTAAACAAAAAGAAAAACAATTTCCAAAACTTTTTGAAATAATCCGCTTTTTAATTATGGGCGTGGTTGCAACGCTGATTGACATGTTTGTTATGGCAGTTGTTATGTATTTGCCATGCATGAAAGAGTTTGGAAGTTTTATTAAAGTGTTTACGTCTAAGGACATTGCACCGGTTTGGCTAAGCGTTATAGGCACAAGCGCAGGCTTTTTGGTTAGCGTGGTGGTGAATTATTTTTTGTCGCTATGGTTTGTGTATGAAGGCGAAAACAAACAAGCAAAAACTAAAAAGGGTGTGGTGTTGTTCTTTGTGCTTTCTGCTGTAGGGCTAGGCATTCAATCGCTTGGAATGTTTTTAGGTTGCACTCTTTTAAAACTTAATGAATTTGTTATTAAAATAATCCTTATATGCGTGGTGCTAGTGTTTAATTACATAACAAGAAAAATTTTTATTTTTAAAGGCGAAAAAAATCAAACAAAAACTCAAATTGTAAAAACGCAGGCTGATGAAAATGAAACTAGCACTGAATTTAGCACACTTACAGAACAAACAACAAAAATTGAAACTGTAAATGAAATAAAAATGCAGGCTGAGAATGAAACCAAAACACAAAATATAAAAACACAAACTGCTGAAAAAGAAAAAACAATTGAACAAACAAAGCCAAAACTTATAGCAGGAAAGTTTCAATTAATTGCAAACGCAATTACAATTTTAAGCGGCTGTTGTTTGTTTTTTGCGCTTACTTCAAGCATAGATAATTCAATTTTAAACCTTATTTTAAAGGTTGGTTGTTTTGCGGTTTGGCTTGTTGTAATGCTGATGTTCATGTTTATATTTAACCAAAATTTTTGCTTAAATTCGTTTAAAAGTTTGCTAGGCAAAACCAAAAATGAAATTTGTGTTAGCGTGCTTACTTGCCTTTTTGCCGTAATGTTTGTAGGTTGCACAATTTATTACATTAATAAATCGGTGCTAAATGTTTTGCTTGTTTTAGGTGCGTTGCCTATTTTGTTAATTGCGTTTGTTAGAGTTTGGCAATTTATTGTAAAAAGAGCAACCGCGTTTATTAAAAGTTTAACAAAAAGTGAAATTTTATTTATTGTTATTGGCTTTGCAATTGCAACAATATTAATTGTGGTTGCCGATGTTCAAACAGGCATGCTTTTAGGCAAAAATTATGAGGGCGATTTTAGGTGGTACGAAATTTATAGTTTTGATACAAACCTTTGCTTTAACCGAAACATTTTTAACAATCCATTTTCTAACGCTAATAATTACAAACATTTAATGTTGAGTTTTGTTGTTTTGCCGTTTACCTTGTTGCCTAATGTGTTGTTTAGCATTTTACATTTAAGCATTGGCTACGCGGCTTTCGTGCAGTTGTTTAATGCAATAATTTTGCTTGTTTCTATTGTTATTTTAAAACGCTTATTAAAATTTAACAATGTGGTTAATGAAATAGCATTTTATTTAATAATGTTCTTTGCCGCTAGTTGCTTATTTAATGTGCTAGTTTATGAAAAATTTGTGGTAGGGTTTTTCTTCTGCGTGCTTACTGTTAATGCAATTGTTAAAAAGGACAACGCAAAATATTTCTATTATTTGCTAGCAAGTTTTAGTTTAACTCTTAACCTTGCTTTGTTGCCTTTTGTTGTGCTAGGCAAGGGCAAAACAATTAAAGATGCGCTTAAAGAAACCATAACTCTTGCAGCAATTTTTGTTGGAATTGCTTGCTTGTTTGGGCAGGTTAATCACGCAATAGATTTATTATTAAGCGGAATTAAAACGCCAACTGGGGATTACAACTTTAACAATTCTAGTTTTGCCGATACAACAATAAAATATTTTAGCATGTTCACTCAGTTTTGGGTGTTGCCAACAATAAAAACGGATTATCCGCACATTTTGTCGGCAATTCCGCAAGTTAAATCGTTCTATTTTATTGTGGGAATAATTATTTTTGCAATTGCCATTTTAGGCTTTGTGTTTAATAGAAAAAACAAATTTATTCAAGTGTGCTTTTATTGGTTTTGGGTGGTGTTTGCACTAACTCTGGTTGCTCGCTGGGGTGCTATTAAAAATGAAATGTTTTTATACTCACTTGCTTATGTTTGGGCAATAATTCCGCTTGTGTTTGCTGGGCTAAAAGGAATATTAAAAAATAAATACTTGTTATTAACAGCAATCTGCTTAATTGCCATAACAATAAGTATTAGAAATGTTCAAATTTTACATTCAATTTTATCAGTTGCCCACTGCTGGTTTAAAATTTAGTTTTGTTTAAATTTAATTAATAAATTTTTATTATTAATAAATTAAAGTTTATTAGTCGTTAAAAATTTCTATAAAAACTTACAAATTTTTAAAAATATTAAAAATTAAAAACATTTGAATAAGTTTAAATTGGAGCGGGTGATGGGAGTTGAACCCACCTCACAGGCTTGGGAAGCCCGCGTACTACCGATGTACTACACCCGCATATTGTAATTTAATGCTTGGTTTTGGCAAATGAATTTTAATAAAATAATGTTAAAATGTTGTAGATAGCATATTGTTAAAATTTTTGGCAATAATGCTTAGTTAGTTATAGAATTTTTGTATTTTAACATAAAATTATTATTTTTGCAACAATTTGTTTAAACATTTATGTTATATTAACTTTTTTGATTTTTTATTAGAATTTCATTAAAATTTTAGCTTAAATTTTAAGAATATAATGTTCTTGTTTAAAAATTAAAAAACTAGGGTGGGGTTGCCCTAGTTTTTTTATTACGCTAGTTTGGTAATTAATAAATAAGTGTTGTCGTAGGTTACACTGTCATTTGGCGTTATTTGTAAGCCTATTGTTGTGTTTGTATCAACTGTTGTTAAATAATCGCCTGACAATGTGCCGGTTGCTCCGCTTGCTCCTGTTGCACCTGTTCTAGTAGTGCTTTCTTGTGGCGCACCATTAATTGTTAATGATATAGATGCAGCATTTGTTGATGAGCCTGTGCCAGTTGTGCCATATCTAATTAAATATGTGCCTGGTGTTACTATGGCAGTGTTGCCTGCTTGAGTAATGTCCGTTTCGTTGGCAGGGTAAACTGTTTGTTGAGTTAATGTTAAAGCAGCAGTTCCACCTGTACGTTGGTCGGCATCAACATAATATGCGGCAACCGAAACGGCATCGGCACCTGGTGTGCCAGCCGCGCCTGTTTCGCCTGTTGGACCCGTTGGACCGGTTGGTCCAGTAGGGCCGGTAGGACCAATAGGGCCAGTAGCACCTGTTAAGCCAATAGGTCCAATTGCTCCAGCAGGGCCGGTAGGACCGGTAGGTCCGGTTGGACCAATAGGACCGATTGAGCCGGTTGCACCAGCAGGGCCGGCAGGGCCTTGTGGACCTGTTGGACCGGTTATGCCGGTGAAGATAATTCTATCTATGTTGTTGCTGCCTTGCGGAGTGAAGGGGACAAATACGCGATTGTAACCGTTACAACAATTATTATTGTTAAAACAACAACTCATAAATCTCCTTAGGTGAGTTTGCTCACCTAATACATAGTATGAATAAATTTTTAAATTGACATTTTAAAATAACAAAATAAAAAAATTTTACAACAAGCAAAGCAATTGATTTTTATTGTTGTGCTTATTATAAAATTTTTAAATAAAAACATTTTAAATTCTTTTATTTTGAAAATTACTTAATATAAATTTTAAACAAATGTTGCATAAATTCTGCTTAAACATTTTTGTTGTTGCTTATGGAATAATAATCTTCTGGCGTGCCTATATCTATAAATTTTCCGTCAAATTCAAAGGTGTAGGTTTGTGTTTCGCTTATAATGTAATTTATAAAATATCCAAGTGAATCGCGCATTTTTTGAGATAAATCTGGCTGGCTTAAATATTCGGCAATTAAATTGAAATCAATTCTGTTAAAAATGTAAACCGCCAAGCAAACATTTGTAGATTTTATTTTATCTATGCCCGGCTTTTCATCTAGCGATTTTACACGTTTAGAATTTGTTACATCTAATATGCCAAATTTATCTGCAATGTTGGCTTTTTCGCTTTCTGGATAAACCTTAGAAACTATTGTGTTTACGCCTTTTTTACTTTTTGAGGCTTGAACTTTTTGCTTGTGAAATTTAATTAAATCCGCTAAACTAAAATCAAAATAATTATCGCCTGCTAAAACTAAAATATCATCGTTATAATCTTCACTTATATATTTTGAATTGACCATTGATAGTGTGCCGTTTGCTCCTAGCATATCGCTTGGCGAATTGGAATTATCGCTTTTAACAGTTATTTTTATTTGGCTAGAATAATTTTTGCATGCCTCTTTAATTTGATTTATATATTTATTGTTGGTCATTACAATAATTTCGTCAAAATATTTTGCGGCTAACGAAATTTTATCTAAAATAAAATATAAAATAGGTTGAGTTTTGCCCTCGGCAGTTATTGGCAAAAGCGTTTTAGCAATTTCGCCATTATTTGTTATAGATTTTAACCTTGTAGCGTATCCGCCCACTAAAATAATTGCTTTCATAAATTCTCCTTAAATTTGTGCATAGGCAACCTGCACTTTATTAATTTTTTTCTTAAATTATTATACAACATTTTTAAAATTTAGGCAATTGATTTAGTTTTTTATTTTAATTTTTAAATTTAAGTAATTATTTTAATTTTTTGGTTTAATATTTAACATTATTTAAATTTAAACAATTAATATTTGTTTTATTATTAACATATTTGAATAATAATTATAAATTTCAGTGTTAGATTAAATGTTTTAGTGGGGTTTGCTTGTTTTTTATTTTTTTTTATGCTATAATGTGTTCGTTTATATTAAAAATTATATCGTATGTTATTGCGGCTTGTTCAGTTTTTTAAGTTTAGTACGCTTTCGTTTTAAAAACTTAATGCTAAACTGCCCAAACATAAAATTAAGGAGAAATATGAAAGAATCAATTTTTAAAACAAACATTGGGGGCAGAGAAGTAATTGTTCAATTAGGCAAATATTGTGGTCAGGCAAGTGGACATTGCATTGTCCGTTGTGGAGACACTGTTGTTATGGTTAACACCACCATGAGCAAAGCACCTCGCCCAGGCATGGATTTTTTCCCTCTTCAAGTGGATTATGAAGAAAAAATGTACAGTATTGGCAAAATTCCTGGCGGCTGGAAAAGGCGTGAAGGCAAGCCTGCCGATAGTGCTATTTTAAGGTCAAGGCTTATAGACCGCCCACTTCGTCCACTTTTTCCAAAAGGGTTTTACAATGATGTAACCGTTATAGCAACTCCGCTTTCGGTGGATATGGACATTTCACCTGAGCCACTTTCAATGCTAGGCAGTTCAATTGCGCTAAGTGTTAGTGACATTCCGTTTGAAGGTCCAACCGGTGCGGTAAAGGTTGGCTGTGTAGATGGAAAATATATAGTAAATCCAACTGTTGAACAGCAAGAAAAAAGTGTTATAGACCTTACAGTAAGCGGCACAAAAGAGGCCATTTTAATGGTAGAGGCAGGTGCAAAAGAGGTTAGCGAAGAACTTATGTTAAACGCTATTTTGTTTGCACATGAAGAAATTAAAAAGCAGGTTGCTTTTCAAGAGGAAATTGTTAAAAAACTAGGCGTAAAAAAGGCAGAAGTTAAGTTTGACGAAATTCCGGAAGAAGTAGATAAAGCAGTTAGAGAATATGCAAGCGAAAAATTAGATAAAATTTTAGAAGAATTTGACCGTCATGTTAGAGACCCTCAAGAAGAAGCCTTAACACAGGAAGTTCAAGAGCATTTTGCCGAAATTTACCCAGAGCAAAGCAAGGCGATTGGTCAAGTGCTTTACAACATGAAAAAAGAAAAAGTCCGTTACAAAATTTTATATAAAGGCATTCGCCCAGACGGAAGAAAAACCACACAAATCCGCCCACTTTGGAGTGAAGTAGGCTTGTTGCCACGTGTTCACGGCTCGGCAGTGTTCACAAGGGGCGAAACACAAGTTTTAACCACTTGCACACTTGGAATGTTAAGCGAAGCGCAAGAGTTAGAGGGATTAGATAATCAAGAATTTAAACGCTATATGCATCAATACAACATGCCAGGCTACACCACCGGCGAAGCAAAAGCGTTGCGTACCCCAGGCAGAAGAGAAATTGGTCATGGAGCGTTGGCAGAAAGGGCGCTTGTGGCAGTTCTTCCTAGCGAAGAAGAATTCCCTTATGCAATTCGCACAGTTAGTGATGTGCTTTCTTCAAACGGCAGCACTTCACAGGCATCGGTTTGCGGCAGCACCCTAGCCTTGATGGACGCAGGCGTGCCAATTAAAGCCCCTGTTGCCGGCATCGCTATGGGCTTAATGAAAGATAAAGATAGCGACAAAGTTGCAATTTTAACCGATATTCAAGGCTTGGAAGATTTCCTTGGCGATATGGACTTTAAAGTTGCAGGCACATCGAAGGGTATAACCGCAATTCAAATGGACATAAAAATTCATGGCATAGATAAAAACATTTTATCAACCGCATTAGAACAAGCTCGCGTTGGAAGATTGGAAATTTTAAAATCTATGTTAAAAACACTTAAAGAGCCAAGAAAACAACTTTCTAAATATGCTCCTAAAATTGTTACCTTTAAAATTGACCCAGAAAAAATTAGAGATGTTATTGGCACAGGCGGAAAAGTTATTAATCAAATTATTGCCGAAACAAATGTTAAAATTGACATTAAAGATGAGGGCGATGTTTATGTTTCATCTGCCGACCAAGCAATGATAGATAAAGCAAAGGCAATGATAATTGCAATTGCAACCGATTTTGAATTGAATTGTGAATATGAAGGCAAAGTTACACGAATAACACAATTTGGTGCGTTTGTGGAAGTTGCTCCTGGCAAAGAGGGAATGATACACATATCAAAATTAAGCAAAGACCATGTAGAAAAGGTTGAAGACGTGGTAAATGTTGGCGATAAAGTGCTTGTTAAAACCATTAAAATTGACGAGCGTGGCAGAGTTGACATGAAATTAGTTGAAAAATTAAAATAATTATTTTAAACACTCACTTACAGTTGTTGGATTAAAACCATTATTTATAGCGTATGCCAAAATATCTTTAAATGCGGCTACGCTTTTTTCTGTGGGGTGCATTAAAATTAAATCGCCGTTAGATAAATCTTTGCTGGCTCGCTTATAAATTAGGTTTTCGTCTTGGTCGCGCCAATCAATTGTGTCGTGCGTCCACATTATTGTTGAATAGTTTAGTTCACACGCCGCGTCAACTGTAGTTTTGCTGTACGCTCCGCTTGGTGGGGCAAATAATGTCATTTCTAAACCTAAATTTTTGCTTATTACATCGTGGCATAACTTAATTTCTTGGCGATTGGCATCGTAATTTAACTTGTCTTGCTCCTTGTGGTAAAACCCATGGTTGCCAATTTCATGCCCACGTAGGTAAATTTCTCGCACTAAATCTATGTTATTTACTGCCCAGCAACCGCCTACAAAAAATGTGGTTTTTACCTTATATATATCTAAAATATCTAGCATATCTTTAACATATTCGTTGCCTTGATATACATTTATCATAAAACAAACATTAACATTATCTAAATTTCCAGCATAAATCACGCGGCTGTCTGCCTGCACTTTTTGTGCTTTTACATTGCTTGCTCCTAACGCTATAAGGGTAACAAACATAAACACAATAACAATGTTTGCAATAATTCTACTTTTTTTCATAATACAATATATTTGTTTGAAAAAAAAGATATGACTTTTTTATTAAGCAAAAAATGTAAATTTATATTGACAAATTTTAAAGTTAATGTTAAAATAAAGTTGAGGTGAAAAATGAGACTTACATCTGATACAGATTTTAAAATGTCGGGCGCTATTCGCTCAAAATCAGATATGCAAGATTTAGCGCGTTTAAAAAGTGCCGAAAATAGTTTAAAAACAAGAAGTTCTCTTTCGCAAGAAACGCTTGATAAACAAAAGGATTTTCACAAAAATAAAGAGGAAGCGGACAAAAGAATTAAAGAAATTGACCAAGAATTTACAAGCATAATAAATACAAATTTTTTAAAAGAAAAAATTATAAAGTCATTTAATGAAATTGGCATAGATAAAACGCTAGAAATGTATGCTGACGATTTATTTGAAAACATTAAAGATAATGATTTAAAAGAAAAAATTATAAAATCGTTTAAGCAGGAAGGCGTGGAAAAAACACTAGAAAAATATGCCGATGTTCTATTTGGAAATGACAATTCAAATAATTTTGTACAAACAGTTATAAAGTCATTTAATGAAATTGGCATAGATGAAACGCTAGAAAACTTTGCAGACATTTTACAAGAATTGCAAGAGTTAAGTATCGAACGCTCGGAGTTGCAAAATACTATTTTCTCTCGTAAATTTCCGCTATATGAAACACT
Source organism: uncultured Clostridia bacterium (assembly GCA_947627545.1). Taxonomy (GTDB): domain Bacteria; phylum Bacillota; class Clostridia; order Christensenellales; family UBA1242; genus Onthoplasma. The sequence continues at coordinate 32,066 of CANQWK010000003.1, forward strand.
TTTAATTGAAATTGCAGGTAATTATGCCGATTTTATACCTTATTTGCCGTCAAAATGCTTTGCTGCAACCATGGGAAGAGTTCTTTCTTTGGACAAATTGAACGAGCAACAAATTGACGAACTTGCTCTGCGCTTAGAACAAGATGGCATATTTAAAGAACCAACTTTTAGAAAATATCATTTAAAATATTTTCCTACCCATATACACGAACTTAAAACAGTGGCAGATGTTTCAACTGCACTAAGGTTTAATCCGGCAGTATTTCAAAACATAAATCCGCATAGCTCGTTTAGGTACGATTTAACTCATAATATAAACATGCTTTCGGCATTAGTTAAAAGCGTGCCACAAATTTTATTGTATGCTACTAGTGAAGAAATTGAATTTTTAGCAACTGAAAATTCTGCAGGCATGGGCAAGGCTATTCTTAATTGTCCGCAAATTTTAAGCGTGTTGCCAGCTGGATTTTTTAAAAAACATCGTGTAAAATACTTCTTTTCTAATGTAACTAAAGCAGATTTTAAAACTGAAATAATAGACTATATTAATGAAAATAATTTAAGCCAAAAATTTCCAGAATTAATAGAATATTTTGACGATAAGCGCATGGCAAAAAAATCAGATGAGGCACAAACTAAATTTTCAAAGGCAGAAACTTCAGCCGTAGCCAAATTAGACGAATAAATATTTTATTTAAAACCTTAAAAATTCAAATCAATGGCGAATTTTAAGAGATTTGCAAAAATTTCGCATAAGTTCAAAAAAGGTTTGAATTTTTTTTTATTTTTAGTATAATTATCAAAACGTTTAATTTGTTTTAAACATAACAACACAAGCAATAAGCAAAAACAAATGTTATATAACAACATATAGGCAAAAAACAAAAAGGGGGAGATATGGCAATTTATAAATCGTCCTTTAACCAAAGGCCAAATAAAAACGAAAAAGAAAAACAAGAAAAAGAAAAGCCTGTAAAAATAAAGCCAATTAAGGAAAAACCTAAAAAGCCAAAAGCAAAAGTGAATGTTGCATTAATTTGTTTTTTTGTGTTTTTGGCGTTATTTATTGTTTGCTTGCCGCCTAACTTTTTAAAAAGTTTTATTTTAGGTATGGTTGGCTTGCTTGTTTATCCGGTGTGCATTATTGGAATGTTTTTCTCAGCCGTTAAACTAAGCAAAAAACAATATGAAATTAAAACCAGATATCTTGTGTATCTTGCTATAAGCCTTACCCTTATATGGTTTATTTTCCATTTAATTTTAACTTCTAGGTTAGATGCAAATAGCTATGGCAGTTTTTTAAAACAGACATATTTAGCCAAAACCACGGCAGGCGGATTGTTATTTAGCCTTATTTCTTACCCCGTTACCAAACTTTTAACAATTGTGGGGGCATATATCTTTACCGCAATTGCACTTGCAATTTTTGTGGGTTTAATTGTAGATTATGTTATTGTAGATAAGCAGGTTGGTCATTCCAAAAAAAGCAAATTTAATTTTAGTGAAATAGAAAGTTTTGAAAACGAACTTGAATTGCAAGTTAAGGAAGAAAAAGTTAATCAAACGCAAACCGACAATCAAAAAGAAGTTGCTCGCAGGCGTTTAGGGCTAGAAAAGGGCGAAACCACCATACTTTCTAGCAGTATGCCAAATTATAATATTAACAGCCGTCCGCAAAGCAAGCCAATGTCCAAGCGAGATTATATTTTAACTCCAATTGAGCCGGTTATTCCGCCTGAAAATAGCAACGACATTTTTTTAGATAATCAAACAGGAATGTATAATAGCAAAAAGATTAATAAAGAACAAATTTCAAATTACGCACCTTACAATTCAAATATTTATGCTCAACCAACCGCCAATAAAAATGATTTTTCAAACCAAGCCGATAGCCAAGCGGACAATTATAATGATACAGGCAGATTTAATGAAGAAAACTTAAATCAAACCAATAAATTTAGTCAAAATTCATTTAACCAAGCAAGCAATTATAGTGAAAATTCAAATCAAGCGGCCTTAGGGCAAGAATTTAGTGAAGAAATTAAGCCTATTAATTCGTTAGAAAGTTATGCGGAACAGCCTACGTCTGTTACTAAAAATGAAACAGACGAATACAACGACATTTTTGCCGAAAATGATGGTTATGAAGAGTTTGAACCGCAAGCGGAAATTGAAGAAGATAATTCATACTCTTCAACCGAACAATTTGAAGAGGAAACGGCGGTCGAAAGCGAAGACGTGTTTAACGATATGGCAGATTTATCTACTGAACAAACAAAGGCTCAAACAAGTTTTGACGAAATAAACGCCAACATCACCGAAAGCGATTTTGTAGATGAATATGCTCAGCAAGAGGACTCTTCTAATCTTGGCAGCACGGTGGAAAGCGAAGTTGTTATGCCAAGCGTGCCTAGTGTAGATATTTCTAAATTTAAACTTCCTAACAGCAAGCCGATTGCTAGCCAGCAAGTGGAACAGGTTAAGTTAGACGATATTAAGCCAAAGCAAGAAATTCCGCCTTATGTTGCGCCTCCTGTTCAAATTTTAAAATACATGGAAAATGTTAAGCAAATTAGCGAAGATGAACTTCAAGAAAATGTAACTCGCCTTGAACAAGTGCTAGAAGACTTTAAAGTGCCAGCCAAAGTTAACAATGTGCAGGTTGGCCCAGCAGTTACAAGATACGAACTTACCATGCCGCGCGGCATATCAGTAAACAAAATTGTGCAAATGAGCGATGATATTGCCATGACGCTTGCCTCTAACGGCGCAATTCGTGTAGAAGCACCAATTCCGGGCAAAAACTCGGTGGGCATTGAAGTGCCTAACAATCAGGTTAGTCCAGTTAGTTTGCGTGAACTTATTGATAGTGAAGAATTTAAAGTGCGTGCTAATCCGCTATCCTTCGTTTTAGGCAAGGACATTAATGGCGACATCATTTTCTGCAATTTAGATAAAATGCCGCATCTTTTGGTGGCTGGTTCAACAGGCAGCGGTAAATCGGTATGCCTTAACACCATGCTTTTAAGCATGTGCTACAAGGCTGGTCCACAAGATTTGCGCTTAATTTTGGTTGACCCTAAAATGGTGGAATTTTCAACTTATAGCGGACTTCCACATTTGCTTATTCCGGAAGTTATTACAGGCAAGGAAATGACAATTAATGCACTTGATTGGTCAATTAAAGAAATGGAACGCCGTTACGCCTTGTTTGCTAAAAATCACGTGGTGAACATTAACGAATTTAACAAAAGCGAGGCTGTTCGTTTTAAGCGAGAAGATAAATTGCCATTTATTGTTATTGTGGTGGACGAACTTGCCGATTTAATGCTAGAAGCTAAGCGTGAAATTGAAGATAGAATTGCCAAACTTGCCGCAAAGGCCAGGGCAGCGGGCATTCACTTGGTGCTTGCAACTCAGCGTCCGTCGGTTGATGTTATTACAGGCACAGTTAAAGCCAACCTTCCAAGCCGAATTGCCTTTGCTTTAACCAATTATATGGATAGTAAAACCGTGCTTGATGGTGGCGGAGCAGAAAAACTTTTAGGTAAAGGCGATATGTTGTTTAAACCGCAAGATAAACCTGAGCCAAGGCGTGTGCAAGGTGCATTTGTTTCTAATGAAGAAATTAGCAAAGTGGTGGAATATATTAAGGAACATAACAAACCGGTTTATGATGACGATACCGGCAAAGCTATTAAAAATCCTTATAAGGACAATGGAAACGCAGGCGGCAATGCCTCAGGCGGAACTAACCAAGAATTTGACCCTGTGCTTAAAGATGCCCTTTATATGTTCATTGAGGCTAAACAAGCCAGCGGTAGCATGATTTCTAGGCGATATTCAGTGGGCTTTAACCGTGCCGGCAGAATTATGGACCAAATGTTCCAAGCCGGATTTATTGGGCCACCAGACGGCTCAAAACCAAGGCAAGTGCTTATTTCTATGGACGAATATAACGCCATTTTCGGCAATAAAAATTAGCTTTCTGTTTAATTTGTTTTATTATTTATTTATTTATTATTTTTGTTTAACTTATTCTTTTGTTACTTTTCTTGCAAGAAAAGTAACAGAAAAGAAAATTAAATAAAAACAAAATAAAAAAATTAAAAATCTCACTTTTGTGGGATTTTTTTATAAATTCTTAAAAAATTTTGTATAAAATACTTGACAGTTGAATATGTAATCAACTATAATAACAATTGAATAGTTATTCAACTGTTTTTAATTAACGTGTTCAAAAAAGAATAAATGTATGTGTTCATTTGACATAGTTAGTTTTAGTTCAATTTATTATTTTTATTTAAGGAGAATTTATGACAAAATGTAAATGTGCGGTGTGCGATTGTAACACTATTCATAACGAAAATGTGCAAAAAACAAAAAAGCAGATGTTAACTGATGATTTGCTTTTAGATATTGCCGATTTCTACAAAGTGTTGGCAGATAGCACTCGAATTAAAATTATAAATGCGTTGGAAAATTGCGATTTATGTGTTTGCGATATTTCAACAATTTTAAACATGACAAAATCGGCGGTGTCGCACCAACTTCAAAATTTAAAGGAAATGAATTTAATTAAAGGCGTTAGGCAGGGTAAAGAGGTTATATATTCACTTGCAGACGAACACATAAAGCAGGTTTTTGAAATTAGTTTGCAACATATTATGGAGAAGAGAAATGAAAACTAAAGTTAAAATTTATGGGTTAGATTGTCCTAATTGTGCAAGAAATTTGCAAAACGAAATAAACAAGTTAGATGGAGTTAGCAATGCTTCAATAGAGTTTGTAAAAAATAGTTTAACTTTTGAAAGCGAACAGCCTGAACTTGCTTTAACCAAAATTATATCTTTAACAAAACAACTTGAGCCGCAAGCGAAAATTAGCAAAATTGAGCAAAACCACAAAAAAAGTTTTGTAATTGACCTTGTTTGCTTGCTTGTGGGCGTGGGGTTAGGCGTGTTTATTTTCTTTTGTCCACTTCCTAGTTGGGCATATTGGACAATTTATGTTTTAGCGGCAATTTTGCTTGGCTATAAAACCTATTATAAAGCGATAAAATTGTTGTTTAAAGGCATTATTAATGAAAATTTGCTAATAACAATTTCGGTTATTGGTGCGTCTATAATAAGCGAACACATGGAAGGGCTAATGGTTATTGCCTTATATTCAACCGGCAAAATTTTTGAAAATATGGCGGTTAATAAAAGCCGAAAAAGCATTGAAAAACTTGCACAAATGCAGCCTGAATATGCAAATTTGCTTTTGCGTGGCAAGGAAACCAAAGTTAGCCCTGAACAAGTTAAAAAGGGCAGCACAATTTTAGTTAAGGCAGGCGAAAAAGTGCCTATCGACGGCGTTATTTTAAAAGGAACTTCGCTAATTAATAATCAAAGTTTAACAGGCGAAAGCGTGCCTGTTTTAAAGCAGGTGGGTGATGAAATTTTGTCTGGCGGCATTTTGCTAGACGGCACACTTGAAATAAAAACCACCAATCTTTACAAAGATAGTGCCATTAGCAAAATTATGAATTTAGTGGAAAACGCAAACGAAAACAAATCTAAAACCGAAACCTTTATTTCAAAAATAACCAGGTGGTACACGCTTGGCGTGGTGGTGTTGGCTTGCTTAGTTTTCGCTGTGGTGTTGGCGGTTACTAACAATTTGTCAACAGCATTTTATAGAGGACTAATTTTCTTGGTTGTTTCCTGCCCATGTGCCTTTGCAATAAGCGTTCCTCTTTCGTATTTTTCTGGCTTGGGCAATGCAAGTAAAAACGGCGTGCTAATTAAAGGCTCTAACTTTCTTGATGCGTGCAGTGGGCTAAAACTTGTAGCGTTTGATAAAACCGGCACATTAACCACAGGCAATTTTGAAATAAAACATATTGCGGCCGAAAAAGGTTTTACAAGCCAAGATGTGCTATATTATGCGGCGTTGGGCGAACAAAATTCTATTCATCCGCTTGCAAAAGCTGTAGTAGAAGCAAACAAAAAAGAACTTAAAAAGGTGGCAGATTTTAAAGAAATTTCTGGCAAAGGATTGGAATATTCTTTAAACAATAAAACATATTTTGTTGGCAGAAAAAATGAAAATTTAAAAGCCACAATTATAGAAGTTTTTGAAAACAACAATTTAATTGGAACAATTGAACTTGCCGATACAATTAAGCCAACTTCAATTGACGCAATTAAAAAACTTAAAGAAATGAACATTAAAAGTGTGTTGCTATCTGGAGACAATTTAGAAACGGCTAAATCGGTTGCAAAACAACTTGGCATAAACGAAGTTAAGGCATCACTTTTGCCTGAACAAAAATATGACTATTTAAACAACTGCAAAAATAATAAAATTAAGGTTGGCTATGTGGGAGACGGAATTAACGATGCTCCATCGCTAGCGGTTGCAAATGTGGGCTTTTCAATGGGCATAAATGGTGTGCCTGCCAGCATTGAGGCAAGCGATGTTGTTGTGGTGGACGATAATCCACAAAAAATTGCAACGGCAATAAAAATTTCTAAATATACACGCAAAATTGTTTGGCAAAACATAATTTTGTCCGCAGTTGTAAAATTAACATTTTTAACATTGGGTGCATTAGGCGTAACAAGAATGTTGGCTGCCGTGTTTGCCGATGTAGGCGTAACACTGCTTGCAATTTTAAACAGCCTTCGGGCCTTGCATTATAATCCAAATAAAAAATTAAAATCACAAATAAAATCACAAGTAAAAATTAAAGGAAAAAATTTTAAAAAATAATAAAAAAATTTTAAAAAACATAAAAAATTGATAAAAAACAAGGAAAATTATTAAAAAATATAAAAAAATTAATAAAAAAAGCAAAAAAATAAAAGATTGACAATGTCAATCTTTTTTATCTATATTCGCAAAATTGCCAATGGTCATTAATTATGCCTATGCCTTGCAAATAAGAATAAATTATTGTTGGTCCAACAAATTTAAAGCCTCGCTTTTTAAGTTCGCCGCTAATCTGTTGCGACAACTCATTTTGTGCTGGCATATCTTTTATGTCTAGCAAATGATGGTCAACAACTTTATTGTTTGTAAAACTCCAAATAAATTTATTAAATGAGCCAAATTCTTGTTGCACTTTAATAAACGCTTGTGCGTTTGTTATTGCCGCTTTAATTTTTAAATTATTGCGAATTATTCCTTCATTTTGCATTAGTTCAGCAATTTTTTTATTGCCATAATTGGCCACAATTTTTGCGTCAAAGCCGTCAAACGCTTTTCTAAAATTTTCTTCCTTGTTTAAAATTAAATTCCAACTAACTCCTGCCTGCATTCCTTCCAAAATAAGCATGGCAAAAAGTTCATTATCTTCATGCACAGGCTTGCACCAGCGTTTATCATGATATTGCAAAACTTTGCTATCTAATTGCAATTGTTTTGTTCCAAAACTAAAATTACAACGCTTTTTTTTCATAAAACTTTTAACCTATATTTATTATAATATATAAACTTTTATTCTAAGTCAGGGTTTTAATATAAATAGTTTATCCTAAGTTTAATGCTTTAATTATAAACCTTATTTTTAAGTTTTACAACCTTTTAGTTCAATTTTGATAAAAACTAAATTACACAATTTAATGGTGCACCACTACAAAACTAAATTGAACCGCATTGGTTCGGTTATTTACAATAAATTGTTGCACAATCTTAAAATTCAAGATGAGTTTGTTGTTCCATTATTTGTTTAATTTCTTCTTCGGTTTCGCTGTTATAGCAAATGTTATCTTGTGAAATATGATATTTTTGGCATTGTTGCGCTACAAGATCTGAAACATTTTCTTTGCCAAAGATGTCTTCATAAATTGACAAAGTTTCTTCTGGATATTCATAACCTCTGCCGTCTTTATCAAGAATTTGCAGTTTTCCACTCTCAATGAAATTTGCCGCAGCAAGAATTACAAGTCCTTTGCCTACATTATCCATTTTTTCTGGTGCAATGTCAACTTTGTCCAAAAACTTTTTTATTCGGTTTTTATCTTGAATGTCAGGATTGCCCAAATCCGCACGCAATCCATCAATAAGTTTGTTTCTAACTACGCCCATCAACAATCTTTCGTCAGGATTAAGCTTAACACCAGAAAAAATAGTATATCGTGCCAAAACACCTCTAACTTCTGTTGATGTTTGTCCATTGGGCATAAAAAGTTGCAGCCAATTCTTTTGACTAAATGGCAAAGTGGCTTTATATTGTCCAAAATTTATTGTTATATCTTCAATAGGCTTTCCTGTCAAAATCATTTTCCTATAAGCATTAAAAAATTGTTCTTGCATAGCCTTAATAATTCGTGCATTTTCGCTTTGTGGCACATTTGATGACAAATTTTTCTTTGCAAATTGTTCCACTTGAAAATCACAAAACTCCTTAAAGGTCATAGGCTTTGGGGTGGATGCAATGATTTCCTTGTTTTCAGCTTTATATCTTTCTTTAATTTCTTTACTTAAATGTCTTTTTATTGTGTTTACAGCCTTTTTTCTAACAGAGTTATAACTAAATGTTTCGCCACTATCATCTTTTACACTTGGCTCATCACCATAGCCGATATAACCGTCAATAACGCCAAGATTTTGATTGATAAGTTCTGCACCTTCAAAAAGTTCTGGCTTCTCTGTTTTGATTTCTCTTATGATTTGCAAATATGTAGGCAACTTTTCGTAAGATGTGTAAAATAAAAATGGATCGTTTCTGTTATCTTGAATTGAAAATTTGAAATAAAATGGCAGATTCTGTTCTTTGCATTTTTTATAGGCTTCTATTGCAAATTTCGCCAAATTTTCGCCTTTCAAATTTAGATATAAACGAGCCTCTTCTACATCTCTCTTTTGTCCCAAAAGTTCGTATCCAAAAACATGTAAAAAGCTATCTTTAAAGTTTTCTTTCTTTATGATTGAGCCTTCTTGTAGCCAACCCACGCGGGTGTTTGTGCCTTTAAAATATTTATCATAGCCATACAAAAAGAAGTTGTAAAACGGGGTGGCAGTCTGCTGTTTCTCGACATTTTCAGGCGCAAACATTGCATTCTTAACCAATGCTTCTGCAACACGCTTTTTTACTCCGTCAAATTTATCAAAATTCAATATCATATTGCTATACCAATCTGTATAAAGTATTTTGCAGAATTTTTCTAAATTTTCGACATCTTCAACGCCAGTGTTGTGAAAGTTTTGATTGTAATCGTTATAACCATTAGTAATAGAAGCCCTAAGTATATCATCAAATTTAGGGCTTTTCACCTTGCTTAAAATTTTTAGTGTCTGACCGGGTATTGCCATGTAACAGCCTCCAATTTATTATGAATCCCATTATTGGTCAAAATGGTTCAATTTAGATTTGTAGTGGTGCTCCCGTCAGGACTCGAACCCGAACAAGCAGTTCCGAAGACTGCTGTGCTATCCATTACACCACAAGAGCGCGTCGTGCCACGCCTTTAAGCTAAATTTTTTGTTTCACAAAAAAATTGTAAGCCCTTAGGCGGGCACTCCTTTTTCTTGCTCGAAGTAAATTCTCGCAAGATGTTTAAATTTTGGCACTTTTGCTAGTTTGCAAATGCGTTTTATAACTAAGTAAAAGTTTTATTTACATCTTTTTGTTGCGTAATTTATTGCAAAATTACAAGCTTAAACTTGGGTTGGGGGCTAGGGTAAGGTCGGCTATGCCTATGCCCGCTTTGTAAGCATAATAGGCGGCGCTGCCTATCATGGCGGCGTTATCTGTGCAATATTTTAGTTCCGGCACATAACATTTTATATTTTGCTGTTTGGCTTTTTCGGTTAGCACTTCCCTAAGCCGTCTGTTTGCGCTTACTCCGCCTGCAACAACTATTTTGTCTATTTTAAAATTTTTGCATGCTAGCAGTGTTTTATCTATTAAATCGTCCGTTGCTAAAACTTCAAAACTTGCACAAATATCATTAATAGGAATTTCTTTTCCTGCCTGTTCAAGTTTGTGAATGTAGTTTATAACCGCTGTTTTTTTGCCAGAAAAACTAAAATTGTAGCCCATTGTTTCGTTTGGTTTGGTAAATTTAATGTTGGCTTTGCCGTTTAATGCGCATGCGTCTATTTTTGGCCCACCTGGGTAACCTAGCCCAAGCACGCGAGCAACTTTATCAAAACTTTCGCCAACGGCATCGTCTAGCGTGTTGCCTATTATTTGATGATGATTATAATCATCCACTTTAATTATTGCAGTGTGGCCGCCGCTAACAAGCAAGCAAATAAATGGCGGTTCTAAATCGGCGTAAGTTAAATAGTTGCTGGCTATATGCCCATAAATATGATTAACAGCAATAAGAGGTTTTTTTGTTGCATAACTTAAACCTTTTGCGTAACTAACGCCTACTAAAAGCGAGCCTATTAACCCTGCGCCATAAGTTACGGCAATTGCATCAATGTCATTTAACGAGCAGTTTGCCTGTTTTAAAGCAAGGTTTACAACATTACTAATGGCAGTTATGTGGTTGCGGCTGGCAACTTCTGGCACAACGCCGCCAAAACGAGTGTGAATGTCAATTTGGCTAGAAACAATGTTAGAAAGACAATTTCTGCCATCTTCCACCACGGCACAACTTGTTTCGTCACAACTAGATTCTATTGCCAAAATTTTAAAACCCTGTTTCATAAGGCATATTATACATCAAAATAAAACATTTTGCAAGGATTTATAAATTAATTAATTTAAATGAATTTTTCTTTTGTTACTTTTCTTGCAAGAAAGTAACACAAAAGAATATTTAAAAAACAAAAAAACAAAAATTAAATAATTTCTTCAACTTTTAGGGTGCAGGGCAGGTTGTAATCTCGCTTGCCAGCACCAAAACCTATGTTGATAACTTGTTCATTTGTAGGCTGTTCAAATTTTGAAACAATGGCAAGGGCAGCAAGCCCAGTAGGCGTTATAAGTTCAACATCTACATTTGCTTGTTCTAAAATTATGTTATATTCATCTACAATATTTTTCACCGCTGGGGTGGGAATGGGCAACCAACCAACTCGAGTTTTAATTTTTCCACTGCCCTCGCACAAATTTTTAACAAACACTTTTTCCACACCTAAATTGTGCAGGCAAAAACAAATTGAAACAATGTCAATTATGCTATCCATTGCACCGTTTTCGTGAAAAATTACCTCGCTTGCAGGAATTGAATGTGCTTTGCCTTCCGCTCGTGCAATAAGTTCAAAAATTTTTATAGCGTTTTGTTTTACAGGGTTGGGCAAGGTTGAATTATTTAATAAAATTTTAACATCTTTAAGCGTACGCTTTTCTTTAATAGCAGCAAATTTTCCGCTGCCAAAAAGCACGTTCATGTCATGGTCGGCGTTATTTTTTAACTCGACATCAAAATTAGTTGACGGCGTGCCTTTTTTGTTGATTTTTTCAATTTTTATTTTGTAATTTGTTAATTTTAAACTTTCAATTGCTTCAATAAGTGCATTTTTGTCTGCTCCTAAATCTAGCAACGCACCTACAATCATATCTCCGCTTACGCCAGAAGAACAATCAAAACAAATGTTCATTAATCTATACTCTCAACAACATAATCGCGGTTGCCTAAACCTATTTCCGCTGCCCATTCAACCGTGCGAATGGCGTGTTTTTCGTGCATGCGGTTTACTAGCGATTTTTTGCCTTTGTCGGCTGAATTTATTATTGCATCATAACAACATTGGTCCAACGCAACAGGGTCTAGGCTAGCAAAAATGCCTATATCTGCCATTTCTGGCTCGGCAGGGTGGCTGTCGCAATCACAATCAATTGATAGGCGGTTTGCAACATTTATATATGCAAGATTTTTAGGCTTAATATAGTTTACAATGCTGTTGCATGCTTCTGCCATGCTTTCCAAAAAGCCGTCTTGGTCATCAATTAAGCCCCACATTGCATCAGGGTCCTCCGTTCTGCCAACCGAATGAATAAATGCCTTTCCGTTTTTAGAGGCTAAGCCAATGCTCATGTTTTTTAACGCACCGCCAAAGCCGCCCATTGCATGCCCTTTAAAATGAGATAACATTAAAATTGAATTATAGTTTTTAAGATGTGTGCCTACAAGGTTATATTTTAAATGCTTGCCCTTTTTAACCGGAATTTTAAAATCGCCTTCTTCATCAAGAATGTCGCAAGGGGCAATATTTAAAAAACCGTGCTGCTTAATAACTTTCCAATGGTCCTTGCTGTTAAAACGTTTGCCTCTATAAGCGGTGTTGCATTCAACAATTGTTCCGTTTAATTGCTTAACAAGTGGGGCAATTAGGTTGGGGTTTAAAAAATTATGTCCGCCTAATTCACCTGTTGAAATTTTAACTGCCACTTTGCCTTTAAGTTGAGTGTTTAGCGCCTTATAAATTTTTAACAGACCTTCACTTGAAATGTCCTTTGTAAAATAAACAATAGATTTTTCCATACTATTCTCCTTAAAAAGAGTGTAACATTTTTTTAATTTTTTAACAAATGAATTTTTACTTTTTAATTAATTCTAATAAAAAACTTAAATTTTATTTTATTAATTAATTTTATTGTGTTTAAATTTGTTTTGTTATGTTTAGGTTAATTATTCTATTCTATTATTTTTTTTCAGTTACTTTTCTTGCAAGAAAAGTAACAAAAGAAAAAGTTAAAAAACAAAAAAAGATAATAAAATTTAATAAAAATGCCAATAAAAAATTAATTTTCATATAATATATCGCCTAAAATGGTTGAAAATTTTTTTTAATTTTATTATAATACAAACACAATTTACAAAAATTTTGCTATAGAGCTTAATAGGAGAACGATGAAAACTATTGAAAAATTAAAATGTATTATAGACACCGACCCTGGTGTTGATGATAGTGCAGCAATTGCGCTGTCGTTGTATGACGATAAATTAGATATTAAACTTATAACCACGGTAAACGGCAATAGGGATTTAGAAACAGTTACTCGCAACTTATTGCATATTTTGGAAAAATTTGACCGCACCGATATTCCGGTTTGCAAAGGGGCAACCAAAGCCATGAACCGAATTAGTCCGGATGCAAGTTTTATTCATCAAAAAGAGGGTATGGGCAATTACAATCCGCCAAAAACCGTGAAAACTAAGCCGTTGCCAACTGATGCTGTTGAGGCAATGTATAAGGTTATTAAAGAAAATCCGCACGAAATTTCGGTTGTGCTTTTAGGCCCACAAACCAACATGGGTATGCTTATAGATAAACATCCAGATGTTATAGATTTAGTAAACCATATTTATTGCGAAGGTTGTGCACCTTACGGATTAAAAAGTGAAGGCAAGTGGATTAATTATGTTTCGTTTAATGCATCTAGCGACCCTGAAGCCTTAAAAATTGTTATGGAAAGTGGCATACCTATTACAATGATACCTTCTCGCATGGGCAGAGAACTTAGCAATTTTACCGAAAAGGAAGTGTTAAAAATTAGAGATATTAACGATACCGGACGCTTTATTTACGAAATGTACAGCGGTTATTGGGAGCATGGTTATGAAGATAGGCGGATTGCAACCAATGATACTTGTGCAGTGCTTGCATTGAGATGTCCAAATTTGTTTAAAACAAAAAAGGCATTTTTCACGGTTGATGTGGCAGAAATGCCAGGCAGAACATTAATTGAATTTAATAAACGAGGGAATGTAAACTTTGCTTTTAAATGCAACAGAAAAAGGTTGCACGAATTTTATTTTAACGCAGTAAAAAAATTAGATAAATTTAAGTTTTATAATTAATAACTGCGCAAAAGTTTAAAATAAATTTAATTTAAATTAAAAAATAGACCTTATAAAAAGGTTTGTTTTTTTTATTGTTTAAAATTTATTTGACATTTAATTTTAAAAGTTATAATATATTGTTATAAATATATAAAACAAAGTTATTTAACAGTTTTTGTTTTATGCTAAAGGAGAAATTTATGTACATGCTTTGGATTTGGCTTGCAGTTATAGTGGTTTGCTTAATTGTTGAGCTTGTTGAGGCTGGCACTCTTATAAGTGTGTGGTTTTCGGTTGGTGCAGTTGCACCGTTTATTATGAGTTTTTGGCGAACAAATGCCGCTTGGTACATTTTCTTGCAAGTGCTAGTGTTTGGCATTATTACCACGCTTTGCCTTTTGTTTTTAAGGAAAATAGTGCTAAAATATTTCTTTAAAGGTAAGCAAGAAAACACTAATTTAGACATTTTCAAAAACAAAAAATTAAAAATTATAAAGGTTAACAGAGATGCATCAAAAGCCGTTGTTAAAATAAACGCAATTGAATATACCGCTGTTGCCGAAGATGAAACAAAATTCGTTGTTGGAGAAGAAGTTGAGGTTGTCCGCTTTGAAGGTAACAAAGTTATTGTAAAAAAAATTTAAAATAATTTGTAATTTTGCTAAAATATATAATGATATATAATTTACATATAAAAAATTTAAAAATGTATATAAAAATAAACTAAAATTGTAAATAGGAGGATTTTATGGTTGTAGCAATTATTATTGCAGTTGTGTTAATTATTGTTTTATTAGTTGTTTTGTCTTTAAGCATAAGAGTGGTTAGGCAGGCAACAACTGTGGTGGTTGAAAGGTTAGGTAAATATAGAAAAACACTAGATACAGGAGTTCATTTAGTTTTGCCTTTTTTAGATAGAACTTTGCCTGCAATTTCTTTAAAAGAGCGCGTGGCAGATTTTAAACCGCAGCCTGTTATTACAAAAGATAATGTTACCATGCAAATAGATACCGTTGTGTATTTTCAAGTTACCGATGCAAAACTTTTCACGTATGGTGTAGAGAGACCTATAAACGCAATAGAAAATTTAACAGCCACCACTTTGCGTAACATTGTTGGTGAGCTTGAACTTGACGAAACATTAACTTCGCGTGATACAGTTAACACAAAAATGCGTAATATTCTTGATGAAGCAACTGACCCATGGGGCATAAAAATTAATAGGGTAGAATTAAAAAACATTCTTCCACCAAAAGATATTCAAGAAGCAATGGAAAAACAAATGCGAGCCGAACGCGAAAGGCGAGAATCTATTTTGCGTGCGGAAGGCGAAAAGAAATCTAAAATCCTTATAGCCGAGGGCGAAAAGGAAAGTATAGTGCTTCAAGCCGAAGCCGAAAAACAGCGAGTTATGTTGGCAGCCGAAGCCGAAAAAGCAAAACTTATTGCCGAAGCGGAAGGTAATGCAAAAGCAATTGAACTTGTAAATAAAGCTAATCCAAATGCGGCTTATGTTACCTTGCAAGGTTATGAGGCTTTAAAGGTGCTTGCAAATGGCAATTCAACCAAAATTATTGTTCCAAGCGAAATACAAAATGTGGCAGGCTTGCTTGCAAGTTTAAAAGAAACCATAACTGACGAACCTAAAACTAAAAAGAAATAGTGGCAATTTTTAGCCACTTTTTTGTTACAATTAAATTAAAAAATGGGCTTTGCCTTTTAATTGTAAGGCTGCAATTTTGTTTGGTATTTTTTATTTAATATGATATAATCATTATTAAAGGCGGCTTGCCGCTTAAAAGGATGAATTATGAATTTACCTAACAAACTAACTTGTATGCGTATGTTGCTTATTCCGTTTATGATTTTTTTCTATCTTGCAAACTTTATTCCTTATGGCATTGGCAAAATTGTGGCACTTGTTATTTTTATTGTTGCCGCTTTAACCGATTTGCTTGACGGCAAAATTGCCCGTAGCCGCAATTTAGTTACAAATTTTGGCAAGTTTTTAGACCCCATTGCCGATAAAATGCTAACCACATCGCTTTTGTTGTTGCTTGTTGTTGATGGCACAATTAAAAATCCTTATGGTGTTATAATTGCTATAATTATTATTTCGCGAGAATTTATTGTAAGTGCGTTGCGCTTAATTGCTGCAACAAGTGGGCAGGTGCTTGCTGCGGACATCTGGGGTAAGGCAAAAACCATGACGCAGATGATTGCACTTCCAATTTGTACAGTGTATAGTTATATTTTAACTTGCGGATTCAACATTTTTTGCTGGGTTGAACAAACATTTATGTGGGCTAGCTATATTTCACTTGGCTTAGCAACAATTTTAACTATTATTTCCGGCGTAAACTATTTAGTAAAAAATCGCCATTGTTTAAAAGAAAATTAAAATTTAAATAAAATTAAATTCACTTGTGTTAAAAAATGTAAAGAAAAAAAATGCACTTGTTTTAAAAAATTAAATACATAAAAAGATTATTATCATTCTTTACAATATAAAAGTTAAAATTTGGGAAATTAAAATTTATCGAACATTTGTTTGACAAATTTATGCCAAAATTTTATAATTATATCAATATTTGTAAATCAGTTTGTTTTACATTTTGTTAAAATAAGGGCTTTGTTAAATTATTTATTTTGCAATTTGTTTAAATTTTTGTTAAATTGACTTATTTTATGTAAAAAATTTGATTTTATTAAAGGAGAGTTATGACAGACGACAAAAAAAAGGCTTTAGAAGCCACAATTGCTGCTATTGAAAAGCAATATGGTAAAGGCAGCATTATAAAAATGGACGCAACCAATTATGGCGAAGGGGTGGAAGTTATTCCAACCGGCTGTTTAACGCTAGATTTAGCACTTGGCGTGGGCGGATTGCCTAGGGGTAGAATTATTGAAATTTATGGCCCAGAAAGCAGTGGTAAAACCACGGTTGCTTTGCATGTTATTGCCGAGGCTCAAAAACAAGGTGGAACTGCCGCTTTTATTGATGCAGAACACGCACTAGACCCAATTTATGCTCAAAAACTTGGCGTAGATATTGGTGCTATGTATGTTTCGCAACCAGATACAGGCGAACAAGCACTTGAAATTACCGAGCAACTTGTGCGTAGCGGCGGCGTAGATATTGTGGTTATAGACTCAGTTGCAGCGCTTACTCCAAAAGCCGAAATTGACGGCGAAATGGGAGATAGTTTTATTGGCCTTCAAGCAAGGTTGATGAGCCAAGCGTTAAGAAAACTTACCGCAGTTATTTCAAAAAGCAACACACTTGTAATATTTATTAACCAATTGCGCGAAAAAGTTGGAGTTATGTTTGGCAATCCAGAAACCACTCCAGGAGGAAAGGCTCTTAAATTTTATGCGTCTGTTCGCCTAGATGTTAGAAAGGTGGATTCAATTAAAAGTGGGCAAGATGTGGTTGGTAGCCGCACTCGTGTAAAAGTGGTTAAAAATAAGGTTGCTCCACCATTTAAGCAGGCAGAATTTGACATTATGTACGGCGAAGGCATTTCTCGCCTTGGCTGCCTAATAGATGTGGCAATTGAAAAGAATATTGTTGAAAAATCTGGCTCGTGGTTTAGTTATAATGGGGATAAAATTGGCCAAGGTAAAGAAAATGTTAAGGCATATTTAACCTCTCACCCTGAACTTGCAAACGAAATTGAAACCAAAATTAGAGAAAGTTTAAAATAATAAATTTGAAAATAAGGTTTTATTATGCAGCTTGAATTTATTAAACCATTAGAAAAAATAAAGTTATGATACAAACGCTTAATATTGAAAATGTTGCACTTATAAAAAAGGCAACGCTGGAATTTGATAAAAAACTCAATGTAATAAGTGGCGAAACAGGTGCTGGCAAAAGCATTATGCTAGATTCATTGAGTTTTGTTTTTGGCGGCAGGGCAGATAAAACACTTATTCGCTCAGGCGAAAACAAAATGAAGGTGGAAGCCATTTTTACAAACTTAAAACCTAGCCAAATAGATTTTATTAAAAACAATTTAGGTCTAGAGTGTGATGGTGAACTTTTTTTATCGCGAGAGTTAGATTTGTCTGGCAGAAACAGTTGCAAAATAAACGGCGAACTTGTGCCGGTAAACATGGTTAAAAAATTATGCTTAACGTTGGTTGACATTCATGGCCAAAGCGAACATCTTGCCATTTTAAATAACGATTATCAACTTAACATTATAGACCTTTTTAGCAAAACGGCGGCGGCAGTTTTAACCAAATTAGCGGACAAAATAAACAAGGTTAAAGAAATAGAAAATAGCATAAAACTGCTAGGCGGCAGCGAAAGTGAAAAACAAAATTTAATAGATTTATATAATTTTCAAATAACCGAAATAGAAAACGCAAAAATTGGCGAAAACGAAGCGGAAAATTTAAGCCAAGAAAAACGAGAAATGCAGCAATTTGAACACATAAATCAGGCGTTAAAAACGGCTTATGAATGCGGCGCAAAAAACGGCTTTTCCACTTCTGCTAGCGAAAGTTTGCAACAGTGCCAAAAGGCTTTATCTCAAATTGCCTATCTCAACCCAATTTATGCCGAACTTTATAATCGCCTTAGCAGTGTGTTAATTGAGGCAAATGATATTTTTGATACAATTTACACTCAACTAAACAACAACGTTTTTGATGAAGAGCGTTTTAATTTTGTGGACCAGCGGCTAGATTTTATAAAATCTTTGTTTAGAAAATATGGCGGAGATTATTCAGCCATGCAAAAATATTACGCCGAAATTAGTGCCAAGTTAGACACATTAACAAATTCGGCAGAGAAATATAAAAATTTAATGGCACAAAAGGAAACATTAATTGAAGAAATTAATGCGTTGCAAGATAAACTTCATTCAATTCGCACAAAAGCGGCAGGCGAACTATCCGCAAAAATAGGTCAAGAACTTAAATTTTTAGGCATGCCAAACACCAAAATGAGCGTGGAATTTTTACATACAGCCGAGCCATACACCTATTCCGGCTATGATAAAGTGGAGTTTATGTTTTCAGCTAACCTTGGCTTTGAACCAAAACCGCTAAATAAGGTTGTTTCGGGCGGGGAAATGAGCCGAGTGATGTTAGCTTATAAAATTGTTGTGGGCGAAGTTGACGATATTTCCACCATTGTTTTTGACGAAGTAGATAGTGGGCTTAGCGGAAACATTGCTTCAACCGTTGCACAATATTTAGCAAGACTTTCAAACAATAAACAAATAATTGCAGTATCACACTTGCCACAAATTTGTGCAATGGCAGATAACAACATAAAAGTTGAAAAATTTAGCAATAACTCCACCACACAAACGCAGGCTGTAACTTTAAGTGGCAACGATTTATATAAAGAAATTGCAAGATTAATGGGTGCAAGCACAAATGAAGCCGGCTTAAAAGTAAGCGTTGAACTTAAAAATTCAAGCACTGAATATAAAAACACATTAAAATAATTGGCTGGAGAGCCAATTATTTTTATTATTTAAATTCTTGCAAACCTAATAAAAAAATAGGCTATATGGCCTATTTTTTCTTTCTGTTTGGATTTTCGTCTGGGTCTTGCTTATTAATGTCTATTGCTGTCATTGGGCAAAAATTCATGCATCCACCACATCTTACACATTTCTTGGGGTCTATTTTTGCTTTGCCTTCTACTATTTTTATTGCTCCAACTGGGCATATTGCCACACAACCACCGCATGCTATACATTTTGTTCTATCTACCATTTTATTCTCCTTTTGTATATATTCATTATATAACATTTTTGTTTATAATCAACAAAAAATGCTAATTTTTTATGTTTTTAGTTGTTTAATTTAACTTTTCTTTTATAGGTTTTATAATCTTCTATTTCTGTAATAAAATCGTCTATATCAACTTTTGTGCATCTCAAACCAGCATCGCTATATTCTTGGCTTACCAAATAATATTCGTCTTTGCCTGAGGTGTTTTTCTTTACTATATTGTACCATAAATGCACATCAGGGTCGGTAGAATTTCCAGATTTTGAATATTTAAAACAAAATTGCGCAGGAGAATGTATTAACTTATCTGGCTCTAAAAAAATGTCATATTCATTGTCTAGCGGAATATTGCCAAGTTCTTCTCTTGAAATTGGACCAAATGCAACTTCCATATAGCCTAGTTTTGGGTTTTCTATAGTTAACCTTACACTTCGTTCAAAAGCGGTTGTAATTACAGTGCAAGTAAACAAATCCTGCATTAAATATACCGACTTTTTATTGCACATTGCTGACGATATTTCGGCGGTCATTTCATCTGAAAGTTGAGCGATATATGTTAAATATAAATCTTTCATTCGGTTGTCTTTAAGCATATAATTTAACATTCGGTTATATTCTGCACTAAATATCATAATTACCTCATTATTTTTTGTTTTTTTTAATTGTTTTTAGTAAATTTTTTTTGAACTTTTGCATTTTTTAGTTTATTTTTTCATTTGCTGAATAATTTTTTATATTTATTCAATTGCCCATTATTTTAACACGGATTTTAAACTTGTCAAGAGGGCAAACTAAAAATGTATTATATTTCATATAATAATTTTAAAAAAATATTATTTTTATTTGGAAAAACTTGTTATTTGGGGTATAATAAAGGTATGAAAGCAGATGTTCTTATTGTTGGTGGCGGCCCCGCAGGTTTAACAGCTGGCATTTTTTTGTGCAGGGCAGGGCTTAACGCAATTATGTTTGAAAAACTTGCCATTGGTGGGCAGGCTGGGCTTTCTTATAAAATTGCAAATTACCCAGGGTTTGAAACCATTTCTGGCTTTGAACTAACCGAACGTATGCATAAACATGCAGAAAGTTTTGGCTTAAAAACCGAAATGAGCGAAGTTACATCTGTTAGCAAAACAAAAACAGGGTTTTCGGTTAAAACTAAAAATGGCTCATTCTTTGCGCCAAAAGTAATTTTGGCATGTGGTTGTGCTCCGCGAAAACTCAACTTGCAAAACGAAAAAAAATTTTTAGGCAAAGGTGTAAGTTTTTGTGCTAGTTGTGATGGTAACTTTTTTAAAAACAAACAGGTTGCAGTTGTTGGCGGTGGGGAAACAGCAATAGAAGATGTTGATTATTTATCTAAAATAGCAAGCCAAATTTATTTAATAAATCATAACAATAAATTTTATGCGGCGGAAAGTGAAGTTGAACGAATAAAAAAATATAAAAATTTGCAAATAATTTTAAATGCTAACATTGTGAAATATATAGGAGATAAAAATTTAGAGCAAATAGAAATTGAAATAAAAAATAAAAAACAAATTTTGTCTGTTAACGGAGTGTTTGTTGCAATTGGCAGCGAACCAAACTTAAACTTTTTAAAATTTGATATAAAAAGAGATAAAAAAGGCTACATTGTGGTTGACGCAAACATGCAAACAAGCGAAAAAAATTTATATGCGTGCGGAGATGTTATTAGCAAAACATTTAGGCAGGTTGTTAATGCTTGTGCCGAGGGGGCTACCGCAGCCAACGCATGCATTGGCAAAAAATAAAAAACTTTTAAGCAAAATGGAGCGGACAAATAATATAAATTAATAAAAATTTTGTGCATCTAAAAGCAAAGTAACTAACTTAATTGTAAACGCCTTATGAAAAGGTGTAAAGGGGTAAAATGAAAAGAAAATTAACAATAGTTTCTGTTTTAACCTTAATAATTTTATCAATTGGCGCGGTGTTTTCGCTTGGCAGTTTTTCTTTTAATAAAAACAATCAAAGCAGCAATGAAGTTGAAAATGTAAAAAGCATAAAAGAAAATGTTAAAAATTCAACCGAAAACTCTAAATTGGCAAATAGCATAAATTTGGCGGACACTAATCTTGATGAGAATTTAGAAAATAGCAATTGGTTAGTTTATAGGCAAGGGGAAGAAATTTTGCCGTATAAAGATGAAGTTATTGCAGGGCAAACTTCTGGCTATGGCAAATTTGTGTTGAATGCAAAAGATGTAAGTTTAAGCACAACGGCAAACACAGGGTTTGAGTTGGTGGGTTGGAATTTTACATATTTTAGTGGAGAAGAAACAAACAAGTTTTTGTATTTGTTTAGTGAAGAGGAAAATTTAACCAAAACTTCTAATAGTTTTGTTTACACTTTGCCTAGCGAAACGGTAGAGGGACAAGCCGTTACCATTAAGGCAGAATATTTTGATTTAGATAACGACAACTTTTTTGATAGTGGCACATTTAACATTTCAAATGTGTTTAGCGATATGACCGTTGAGCCGGTTTTCGATTATATTTATTATAATTTAGATGTCAGTTCAGCTTTTGGCTTAACCGATGTTGCCGCATCGCTTAGCGAAAGTTCTAGTTACAAAACTTTGCAAGTTAACGGTAGCACACTATTCTATTTGCAAGAAGATGACGGCATTTATTCTTACGCCTTTTTGCAAACAGGCGAACAAGTTTTGTTTTGCAATCAAGTTAAATTGGTGGCGGATGAATTGTTTACAACTCGCACTCAAAACGGCGTTGAACAAAACATTTCGCTATCTCGCGGCACGTTTAGATTTAACGAAAATGTAAATTTAACCTTAAACATAAACGCAAAAGAAATTTTGGCGGAGGGCGGCATTAATATTGATGTAACTCAGGTTAAATTAATTGAAAATGGCAGCACATCAATTTTAACAGATGACAAACAAAATTTAAATTGGGCGGAAATTAATAAAGAGGACAATGGCAGAACAACCAGCGTGCAAATTTGCATTAATATTCTAAACACAAAAAATAGAACAAGTTTTATTAGCCTAGATTATGACAATTTGTTTGTTGCTTCTATTAGTCCAATTGTTGATAATTTAAACACTGGCAGCGAAAATGATTACATAAAAAATTCGCTTAACATAATTAAACAAAGTTTGCAAATTAATTATTATTTCAGCCAAATTGACGAGGCAACATATTTTGTAAAAAACAGTTTGCAAAACGAAGATAACCGCATTTTTGAATTGCTTTGTCAAACCGAAATCTGCGGCGAAAATTCCAATTATGTATATTACACATTTAATTCAATAACATTAAGTGAAAATATTGAAAATCAGCATTTAATAATTAACGGAAACATTTTAAAGTTTGCCGATATCAACCAAAATTTTGAAATTTTTGTAGACTATTCATCATTCGAATACAACATAACTTTTGCACCATATTTGCAAATTGAAAACAAAGGCGAGCAAACCTTAATTAGAATAAATGAGCCTAATTTTAACATTAATGCGCCAAAGCATTTTGTGCGAGGCAGCAGTTACGCTTGCAACAGCCAAATTAATGCAGAAAATGTGGGCTATGAATTTTTAGGCTACAGTTTAAATAGCCAACCAGAAATGGAACTTGAGGTTACTATTGATGAAATTCAACCGCAAGACCTTGAAGTTAAAATGATTTACAAATATGTAAGTTATTCAATGCAGCTAACAAATTATGATAGCATTTATTTAGATAACGGCATTAACCGCATAATGCCAATTAGTGTTTTAAACATTTCTATTGATGATAATATAACCGATTTATCTAGCACGCTAAGAACAGATAACGAAAATAAATATCAAACAAAATCGCTAATTATGGCAACAAATTTAATTGTTGGCAACTCCGTTAGCGTAACAATTGCAGTTAATAATGGCTTTATTTTGAAATCAATTTACATTTTAGAGCAAGACGGCTATTTTGTAGAAAATTTAACCGAACAAACAGAGTTAACCTTTAAATTTTCAATAACTCAAGATTTTATTAGTTTTTTAACCACAAATTCGCTTTTAAATGACAAATTAATAAAAATTAATGTAACAGAAGATTTTGTGCGATATTCATTTACCTATTACATCGAGCCAACCTTTGACGCCGCTCAACAAAAAGATGTTATTATGGCAGAAATAGACGCCACAACCGAAAACGAACAAGCCAAATTTTCATATTTTTATGATAAGGACGAAACTGAATATTCCACCAAGCAAGAAAAAGCAGATTTATGCAAAATTGTTATTGCAAATTTAAAGTTGTATGACGCAATTACATTGTCGGCAAAGGGTAAATCTTATAACGATACAACTTATCAATATGTAAGGTTTACCGAAAAAAACATTACAAGTTTAAAAGATAGTTTTGACGGCACAACTGCCACTGCAACTAGAATTATTGATAAAAATAACATTTCAATAAAAGTAATTTATTCTTCGTCTAAAACACGCTTTACAATAACCACTAACATGCCAAATGCGTTTGGGTTAGAAAACGAACAAATTAAATTTAGCAATTATTTGGAAATTTATCAAAACATTGCAAGTGAACGAACAAAAATTGACATAGACGGCAACAATGATGTTGTTATTCAATCTGGGCAATTTAGCATTAACTTTTTGCCAAATATGCAGTTTAATTTTGGTTATAGGTTTAAAAATTATTTGTTAATTGTTGACGGAATTACTCAAGAAACGCGTGCGGTAACCGGCTCAACCTACCCTTATTTAGAAACCTTTTCAATATCGGTTAAAGATAGTTCGGTTTGCGAGTTGAACCTTGAATTTGAACTTATTAATTTTAGGCTGATTGTAAACCAATATGGCGAAGGTTATGTAAACAATTTAGGCAATGCTGAAATTAAAACATTTAATGGGGAGAAATACTCTTTTGACGGAAATTTGTACCTTGATATAAATGTGGAAAACAACGGCATAAAAATTGTTTTGCCAGAAGGCAGTTATATTTCTCGCTTTTACTTTATTGAGGGCGATAGCGAAATTGAGTTTGACAACTTAGGGCAATCTAACGCCAGCACCGATTTCGAATTTAACCATAAATTTTCAATAAGCGAAATTCAAAAATATTTTTTAATTTATGGCAGTTATTTAGGCGATTTTTATCAAATTGACCTAAACCTAGAATATGTTTTGCACACCTATTCAATTGTGGCTAACTATAAATTTTATCAACCAAAAGGCGAGTTGCTAGATAATCAAATTAGTTACCCTTCACTTTTGCTAACTTACAATTTTAAAGGCGAAAACAGGCAAATTATAACCGAACCAAACAACAAAAGTTATACATTTAACAACCTTCCTTATGGCGTTAAAGTTAGAATAAGTTTGCAAGCAAATTTGCCTATTGGCTACACTTCGTTTGATGCTTGGGGTAGCGACTTAGTTATGGGCGACAACATAGGCAACTCCAATGGGCTAGATTGGATTGAAATTTCTAAACTAACCAGCAACCGCAATTTAGTTTATTTAATAGATTATCAAACATTTTTAATTGAAATTGTAGATAGTTCCAATTTTTATAGGGGAGATGCCTTAGTTGAAGTTAAATTAAACGGAGCATATAATTCTTACAAAAGAGTTGAAATGTACGATGCATTCAAAATAACATTTATTGCAAATCGTTCAATTGGTTTTAAGTTTAATTATATGTATTATTTTGTCCCTTACACTTTGGGGCAAGAGGGTTACCAAGAAAATCAAGATAACATTTATATTTATTCAAACGGCTTTAAAAAAGCGGAAGGTTACAATGCAGGCGAAACATATTATTTGCGTAAATTTTATAGCGAAAACATTGTGTTTGAAGAGCCTAATTTAAATATAAATGACTATGCAATTATAAACAACAAAATTTATTTTTATGCCGAGTTTGACTATATAAAAATTAATTTAATTAATCAAACTGAGGACTTAAATTTATCGCTAACAACCGCAGGCGTAGAGCATGAAAATTATTCAACTTACAAAGTTTATAAAAAGGTTGGCGGCAACTTTGTTAATATAAACGAGTTGGAAGATAAAACATTAATTGCCACCGATGTTGTACGAATTGAAATTAGCATAAACAGTGTTGAAATTAAAAATATAAGAGATTTAGGCACAAAATTAATAGACCTTAGCGATGGGCTAAGTTTGTTTCAAATTTCATATATAAGCAATTTTAAAACTATTTCTAAGGGCAAATATGAAATAGAATTTAATGTTCAAAGCCTGGTAGAACAAATAGACGATGCGGACAATTTAACACTTACTTATTTTTATAAAATAGAAAATAGGCAGGTTGAACTTACAACAAACATAAAAAGCCAGAAATTTTATAAAAACTTTATAATGAGTTACAATGGGCTTAATAATTTTAAGGAATTTAACAACACCACAAGCGAGTCCGTTTTAATTAGCAATTTGCAGTTTTTGGCGGAAGCCGAGTTTACTTATTCATTTAATGGAATAGATAGCAGTTTGTTTAATATTCAAAATGTAAAGTTTTACAAAATTGGAGGTAGGCACGAGTTAATTTTGCCTAACGAGTACGATAACTATGGCATAGAAATAGGCTATGGCGACAAAATTATGTTAAGCGTTAGATACTTAAACAATTTGCGCATAGAACTTCAAGTTGAGCCAAACCTAATATTTAACAAAGTGGGCGACATAACAAAAATAGAGCAGGACGAAAATAACGATTATTGGTTTTATAAAGTTTTCGAGTGCGATAACACAGGTGCAGGCATTGAAAAAGAGCAAATTTTAACCTTGGGCGAAACGCGTTCATACAACATTCAGGCGGCTAAACTAATTTTAGATTGTATTCAAATTAAATATCTTGACAATGATGGCATATATGTAAATCCAACAATTGTGGGGCAATACTCGGTTGAAATAACCTTTAACGCTCAAAGCGAAAGTGATTATGATTGGATTAACGAAATTATTTTAAGTTATAACATTTATTTGGTTATAACACCAAAGCCATTAGATTTAATTAACGGCTCATTTAACATTACAAAAGTTTATGACGGCTCAGCATCTATTGATTTTGGTCAAATATCTAATTATTTAACCTTTACAGACGGCAACAACGTGTTTATTCCTTATGCCGATAGTTTGTTTAAATTTGCCGAAACGCCAACCTGCGTAATTACAATTACAAATAGTTTAGGGCAAGAGGAATTGCATGCCGATGTTGGTTTAAGGCTAAACATTTTAATTTCAAAAATTCAACTTACAAACAGCGGCTTTAACAAAAATTTTAGTTTAAATTTAACTAACGGAAATTATGTAATGATAGGCGTTGTTACAATAAGTCAACGCAGTTTATATCTTGTTTCTACCGGCGATGCCGATGTGTATGATAAAGTGTATGACGGCACAACGTTGGTAGATTATGATACATCTAATTTCGTTTTAGGCAGAGGCTTAATTGAAAGCGATAGGCAATATGTTAGCATAGATTTTTCTAACTTAACCTTTGCTTTTGAAAATGCCGAAGTGGGCAAAAACAAACGGATTGTTCCTAATTCTAACGGCGCAATAAAAGATGTATATTCAAACATTCATAAAGCACAAAACTATAAACTAGAACTTAGCAATTATACCGCTTCAATTTATCCTAGCAGCGTATCGGCTTATGTTGCCGGCATTGGCGAAATTACAATTTATAATCAACTTGGAAAAATTAACACGGCAGATAGCGAACATTCTTATAGAAATTTTGTTAAATTAATTCCTATTGGTGCAGAACTAGAAATAAAACCAATTTTTGCCGATAGTTTAGAATATAGGCAAATTTATTCGCTTATTTCCTCACATTTATCTAATTTAACAGTATTCGCTTTTGGTTACCAAATAGGCTTTAATGTAAATGGAGAAATATCTGGGCTTAACAACAATTTAGTTTTAAGCATGCCAACAATTTCGCGCTTAAATCAGGCGTTGTGGCTTTCTCAAACCGAAAGCGGAAAACTTGAATATACAACTTCAAACGGCATAGTTTATATAAATTTAAATCAAATTTCGGGCGAATTTAACGGCTTTGTGTTTACAAAATCTAGGCGGCTACTAACTTGGTGGCAAATTACCTTAATTGTAATTTTAATTTTAATAATTATAATTTTGCTAATTTTGTTGTATATTCATTTTAGAAGGCAAAAACATAAAAGAGATGCCTTAAATGAAAGAATTTAGGAGTAATATGACATTCAATTGTAAATATAAATTAGAACTTAACGATTGCCTTACAAGTGCAAAATATGTTTATAAAAGTCAAAAACGTAAGCAAGATAAAGTTATTGCAGTGCTTATACCAATTTTAATGCTTGCAATGGTGGCAATGCTAATTTTTGACCTTGTAAACAAACGCTCAATTGTTTGGGACATAATTTTGCTTGTTGCACTTGTTGTGCTAGAAGCAGTGTATTTAATAATTCCGCTTACAATAACTTCAAGCCAAAAAAAGTATTATAACGGCCAAAAATTAGCAGATATGGATTATATGCTTATAACCATAGATGACAATTTATGCACAGTTTCTATGTATAAAGATGGGGCAGAGCAAAGCAAAAATGTGCATAATTTAAAAGCCTTAACAAGTTATATAGAAGATGACGCTAACCTAGTTTTAGTTTTTAACAAAGTGGAATTTGTGTGCATTAAAAAAGAAAAATTAGAAGGCAATTTAAATCAATTAAAAACTCATATAGAAAAAGCAATGAGCAAAAGTGTAAACAAAAAGAAATAGCAACAAGCTATTTCTTTTTTTATATAACTAAATGTTAGTAATAATTAATTTTTTAATTGCAAAGGTTTTATTAATTAAAAACAATAAACATTATTGTTTTATTTTATTTTTTGCTTTTGTGCGTGTTTAAGGCTTAAACCAATATCTTTTCGGCAATCAATTTTAAAATTTATTAGTTCTGGGGAACTAATTTTTCCCAAATTAACCGCATAATTTAAAAATTTATCGGCAATTGAAAGGTTATTTAAAACGCAAATCAATTCGTTATAACTTTCTTTACACCTTCTAATAAATTCGGCATTTTTAGCAACCGAAGGTGTAGAATTTAAGTCATCAAGCAATTTTAAACATTTTTCAATGGCCTGCTTTTTTAACATAAAGTTTTGGTCAAACAAAATAACATCTCGGTTTAAAGCGTCTTTAATATCCTTTTTAATTATTAGCACCACAATAATTGAAATTAAGGCAACCACCATGCCAACAATTCCACCCCAAATTGCAATATCTGTTAACATACATCCCCCTTATTTGATTTTAGGCAATTAAAAATTACGTTTTATATTAATATTACTCCCTTATTAATATGTTTAGGTAATTAAAAAATTGCATAAATAATTGTTAACCTTATTATATCAAACTAAAATAAATTTACAAAACTTTTTATGGCGATTTTAAAAAAAATTTGGAATAAATTTTCCAAACAAAAAATTTTTAAAGGGAAACCTTTATATTTTTTTAAATAAAGTTAAATTTTTGCAAAGTTAAACAAAAAACGGCTAAAATAAGCCGTTTAATGTTACTTTTTCTTCAACAAAGATTTGAAGGCAGCACTCAATTTAATTTGAGGAACTTTGCAAGCAGCAATTTTCATCTTTTTGCCAGTGAAAGGATTAACACCTTCTTTTGCTTTTTTGTCTTTAATGCAAACGTTAAAGAAACCTGTAAAGCGTTGTTCGTTACCGTCTTTAACATTTTCTTTCATTTGCTCGCCAGCTGCAGTTAAAACAGCTTTAACTTGAGCAATTGAAAAGCCAGACCTGTCAGCAACTTGTTTGTGGAAATCTCCAATACCAATAATCTCCATATTGTTCTCCTTTTATTTGTTGAATGTTTCAACTGTTAAAATGCTAGCAAATCAAAAGTTAAAAATCAACTAATTTTAACCGATTTTTTTAAATTTTTTAAAAATTTTAATTAAAATGATTTTTATCAACTTTTTATTGCAAAATTTTAATAAAAATACTAGCAATTTAATTAAAAATGTGTTAGAATATAACAACCTAAATTAAAAAACAACTTAAAATGGTTAAATTTTGCCTAATGGCAAGGTTTAGTTTATGCTTTAAAAAAGGAAGTAATTATGGATATAAGAAATATTGCAATTATTGCGCACGTGGACCACGGCAAAACTAGTTTGGTTAATGCTCTTTTAAAACAGGGAGGCGTGTTTAGGGAAAATCAAGATGTGCAGGACAGGGTTATGGACTCTAACGCTTTGGAGCGTGAACGCGGCATAACCATTCTTTCAAAAAACTGCTCGGCTTTCTATAAGGACACGAAAATTAACATTGTTGATACCCCCGGACATGCCGATTTCGGCGGCGAAGTTGAGCGTGTTTTAAAAATGGTTGACGGCGTTTTGTTGGTTGTAGATGCGTTTGAAGGTCCAATGCCTCAAACTCGTTTTGTGCTAGAAAAGGCACTTGCCCTTAACTTAAAAGTGGTTATTGTTATAAACAAAATAGACCGCCCAGACGCTCGCCTAGACGTTGTTGCTGACGAAGTGCTAGAACTTATGCTAGACCTTAACGCAACAGACGAACAACTAGATAGTCCAATTGTTTACTGCTCGGCAAGGGCAGGCGTTGCCACTAAGGACTATAAGCAGCCAGGCAAAGATATGGCTCCACTTTTTGAAACAATAATTAGCCATATCGACCCACCAAATATGGACGAAAGTTTGCCTTTTCAAATGTTAATTTCTTCAACCGAACAAAATGACTATTTAGGCAAATTAGCGGTAGGTAAGGTAGAAACAGGCAAAATTAAACTTAATCAAACCGTGTATGTTAAAAATTATTTTGACGAAAGCAAAAAATATTCAGGCAAAGTGGTTAACATATTTAATTTTGACGGCTTAAAGCGAGATAACATAGAGTTTGGCACGGCAGGGGACATAATTTGTATTGCCGGTTTGCCAGACATCACAATTGGCGACACAGTTAGCGAAACTCCTGAAATGGAGGCTATTCCTTTTGTTAAAATAAGCGAACCAAGCGTGGAAATGACCTTTATGGTAAATGATAGCCCATTTGCCGGCAAGGAAGGTAAATTCGTTACTAGCCGCCACATTAAAGATAGGCTTTACAAAGAGGCAGTTAAAGATTTGTCGCTTCAAGTTAGCGATGGCGACACTGCCGACCAATTTAAAGTGCGTGGCAGGGGAGAAATGCACTTATCAATCCTTATTGAAAACATGCGCCGAGATGGCTATGAATTTCAAGTTAGCCGCCCACGAGTTTTATTTAAAACAATCAACGGCGTTAGAAACGAACCTATTGATAAAGTGGTGCTAGATGTTCCAGAAGATTGCGTTGGCACAGTTATGCAATCTATGGGCGTAAAGCGTGGCGAACTTATTAGCATGAACACCATTGGCAGCCGTATGCGCCTTCAATTTTTAGTGCCTAGCCGTGGTTTGTTCGGCTATAAATCTCAACTTTTAACCGATACTCGCGGCGAAGGCGTTATGTCCAGCATTTTTGATAGTTATCAACCTTATAAAGGCGAAATTGAAGGGCGAAACAGCGGCTCGCTAATCAGTTACGAAACCGGCGAGGCAATCACTTATGGTTTGTTTAACGCTCAAGGCAGGGGCAGATTGCTTGTCCGCCCAGGCGATAAGGTATATTTAGGTCAAGTTGTGGGCATTAACCCTAAGGGAGATGATATTGTTGTTAACGTCTGCAAGAAAAAACAACTAACCAACACTCGCAGCAGCGCAAGTGATGAAGCACTTAAATTAACGCCTATTCAAACCATGACGCTTGAAGAAGCGTTAGAATTTATTGCCGATGATGAACTTGTTGAAGTAACTCCGCAGAGCATTCGCATCCGCAAATCTATTTTAGACCACCAGTTACGCGCAAAAGCCAGAAAACCAATTGTGGAATAGGCACATTTCGCTCGCTCGGTATATCAAAGGGAAATTACTCGGTATAGCAAAGGAAATTGTGGTACGGCAAAGGTAAAAACAAAATAAAAGGAAAACATGAAACAAACGCAAAATGATATGTATGATAAGGCCTTTAAAGTGGCAAAACGCATTGGAATTACAGTTTTGTGCTGTGTTCCTGTGCTTATTGCGTTTGCCTATTTAACGCGAAATGTTATAAAAAGTAACGCTCTTCAAATTGTTTGTTTTACTATCATAATGGGGGTGGCGGTGCTGGTTGTGGAACTTGTTGCTCGTAAAAAAGAAAAAACTAAAAAAGAAAATCAAATTGAACATAAAGATGTATTCAAGTAGCGCTTTGTTTTAATCATGTTCACTTAACTGCAATTTGTTAAAAGCAAAAAAATTTAGTATTGACAAAATTTGTTTTTAATGATATAATGCAAATATGTTTTAAGGAGTAAGCATGATTAAATATAGAAGAAAAATAGAATTAGCTAAAAATTCAATAGATACCAATTTGGCGGCGTTTAATGTTGGCTACACAAAATATTCAGTTGAAGAGTTAAAAAAATTAACCGCTACCGAACTTGAAAGGGAAAACTTGGTTTGCGAAAATTTAAAATATAAAACCGGAACTCGCAAGCAACTTGAACAACTTTCAATTAAAGAACTTATGACTTTAAGAGATAATTCATATTATCAGTACGTTGTTGAATTGGAAAAACATACGGCAGAAAAATTTTAGCATAAAAAACTCACCAATTATTTGCCACACAACAACATTTATAGTGCTTTTGATATTTAACCATTAAACACGAGTTACTCGTGTTTTTTCTTTTTATTGGCAAAAAATTGCAAGTTTTATATAAATTTAATTTATATAAATTTTAGACGGCAAAAATCTTTACAAATTAAAAAAAATATTGTAAAATAATATAACCTATTGTGTAGGTTATTGTTTTGTAAATTTTTAAATTAGCATATATTGTATGGGTTTTAATAATTTATACAATATATAGTAAATAATTTGCAAAACAATTTATAGAAGGAGTTAGTTATGGCTAATGTTACCGCAATGCCGCGTATTGCACCTAATAGTTTAGAAGCAGAACAAAGTTTGCTTGGATGTTTCTTTTTATCTAATGAAGTGTGCGTGGACACTTTCCCTGTGCTTGGCGTAAATGAATTTTATTCTTCAACGCACCAAAAAATCTATCAGGCTATGCTAGATAACTATTATAAAGATATTCCTATTGACTATGTTACCGTTTGCAAGGTGCTTGAAGATAAAAATCAGTTGGAAGAAGTGGGTGGGCTAAGTTATATAACGGAACTTACAAATTTTGTGCCTAGTGCCGCTAACTATAAATCTTATTATGACATTGTGCATGGCGACAGCGTTTTAAGGCAGGTTATAGATGCTTGTCAAGATGTTATTAACATGGCTTTTCAGCGTAAAGACTCCGCCGAAGTGCTTGCCGCTGCCGAAAAAGCAATTTTCGATATTGGACAAGCTCACCGAAAGGGCGACCTTGAACATATTCGCAAAGGCATTAGCGAAGCGCTAGATTTAATGGAAAAAATTTCAATAGACCCTAACAGCAACAGCGGAATTAGGGTAGGCTTTCCAACTCTTGATAAATGTACAAACGGCTTTAAACCAGGCGAACTTATCATTATTGCCGCTCGCCCAGGTATTGGTAAAACCACTTTGGCTGTTAATTTTGCGGTTAATTCCGCACTTAAATATGGCAAAACAATTGCAATGTTCGACCTTGAAATGTCCATGCTTCAAGTGGCACAGCGTTTCATTTGCTCAACCGGACGAGTTGCCATGGATTTGGTTAAGGGCGGCAGCAAAGATACCACCGTTTGGTCAACCTTAATTGAAACTAAAAAGATTTTGGAAAACTCCAACATTTATATTGACGATACAACCAATGTAACCCCAGCCGATATTTTAGGCAAATGCCGAAAATTAAAGGCAAAAATAGGTTTAGATATGGTTATTATAGACTATTTGCAACTAATGAAAAGCGAAAAGCAGAGTAAAGACGGCAGCCGTCAGCAAGAAGTTGCCGATTTAACTCGAAACCTAAAACTTGCAGCGAGAGAGTTAGGCGTGCCAATAATTTTATTGAGCCAACTTAACCGTGAAAGCGAAAAACGAACAGACAAAACACCGCAATTAAGCGATTTGCGAGAAAGTGGTAGTATAGAACAAGACGCAGACATTGTTATGTTTATTGCCGACATTAAAGCAGAAAACGTGCCAGAAGATAACAGCGATGACGCATTAGATTATTCGCTTGTTATAGCAAAACATCGTAACGGCCCACGCGGTACAATTCCAATTAAGTGGAAGAGCGAGTTTACGCAATTCTATGAAAATGGAAAGGACACATTATACACCAAAAACACAAGCAAAGTGCAGAAGGAAACGGTTTTAACCGCCACTGACGACACTGACTTCGATGACATTTTTAAAGAAGAATAAAAATATTTGATATGCTTTGAATTAAAAATTTTAAAAAAATTGCAGATTTCATTTCTCAAAATTAATAAATAAAAACCAAATTTTATAGTTATTAATAATAAAAAAATAATAAAGTTATTTATTTATAATTTAAAAGGAGTTTTTATGAAATATTATCATGGTTCTCCCAATGGAAATTTAACCGAATTAACAGTCGAAAAGTCTAACGATGGCTATGTTTATCTTACTCCAGATTATTCAGCCGCAGTTATGTATGGCGCTTGCTCGCTAAGGTTTTGGAATTTTCATGTTGAAAAGAAAAAATTGATTATTAGAGAAATTGCCAAAGATGGTTTTAAAACTATGTATAAAGGCGTGCCGTTTTACATTTATTCAACAGATGATATTGGCGAGTTTGAAGAGAGTGATGTAAAGGGTAGAAAAGCTGTTAGAATGAAGCACGATGTTAAACTTAAAGAAAAAGAATTTGTGCCCGATGCCTATGAAAAAATTATGGAACTTTACAACAAAGGCGAATTAATATTGTGGTTTTGGGATGAATATACCGATGAAGAGAGAGAAAGATGTGTTAATGGTATGCACAAAACTTTCACAAAAGAAATTATGCAAGATGAAAAAACAAGATTTCCAGACGAATATGAACTTCTTATTAAATTGCGCCCAGAAATGAAAATAGATTAAAATTTTTAAATTGGCAAAAATTAAAATAAAAATAACAATAATAAATATGTAAAATGTAATATTTATAAAAAAATAACAAAAATGTTTAATTAAAATTAATTAAAAATGTTAAAAATTACAAAAACACTAAAAATTAGCAAAAAAACAGTTGAAAACTGTTATAAAAAGGAGATAATTATGATTATTGATGAAATAAAAAAGGGAAATGTTCAGGCAATGAAGGAGCATGATGCTGTGGCAAGGGCAATTTATGGCGTGGTTATGAACAAAGTGCTTTTAAACAGCATCGAACTTAAAAAGGACGGCAAAGCGCAAACCGATAACGATGTTATTCAAATTTTACAAAAAACCATTAAAGAATTGACCGAAGAAAAGGAAAATTATTTAAAAGTTAAAAACGCAGCCGAAGCGGAAAACATTGAAAAGCAAATGCAACTTATTGCCAAATATTTGCCTAAAATGTTAAGCGAAAATGAAATTAAAAACATAATTAATGGCTTGGCGGACAAATCAATTCCTGCCGTTATGAAACATTTTAAAGAAAATTATGCTGGCAAAGTAGATATGAGCCTTGTAAACAAAATTGCTCGTGGCTAACTGCGTTTTAGGGGGAAAATGGAAAATTTAGTTAATACATCACATTCAATTAATGATAAAGCATTTAAACTGCTAACAAAAAAATTAAAAGATGAAAAAATTGAAAAAATAATTGATGCAGGTAGCGGCAAAACAAGTGCTAGCATAGTTTTAAAATATTACCCACAAGCGATGGTAGATGCAGTTGTTTACCCAGGAGATAACCGCAAAAAAAATCCGTTAGAAAATGCCATTGGCAGCGACCGATTAAATGTGGTGGAACTAGATTTGTGCAGTTCATCGGTGGTGGGCAATTATGATTTATGCCTTGCAATGCAAACTTTAGGCGAAGCGCAAAACTTTGGCAATAGTTTTGAAAAATTGTTTCATAGCATAATGGACATTCGCGCAAAATGGTTTGTGCTTTATGATATTTTGGAAGACCCTTGCGTGCATTATCGCTATATTGAGCAATATTTGAAAGAAAAGGGCTTTAAAATTATAACCAAAAAGAAA
The DNA here is from genome assembly GCA_947627545.1 of uncultured Clostridia bacterium. Lineage (GTDB taxonomy): Bacteria > Bacillota > Clostridia > Christensenellales > UBA1242 > Onthoplasma. Next base: position 67,781 of record CANQWK010000003.1, read on the forward strand.
TTTAGAAACCCGCATCCAGAACACTACCCAAAAGTTAAGTTCGACAAGTACAAACTTGAATTTGACAGCAAACACTTTGTGGGGTATTTAATAAAAAATTTAAACATGGAAAAATAGAATGAAAAAAATTGAAAATGCAGATTATCTTGTTCATTTTCCAAAAGAAATTGAACGAATAGTTAAAAATGGTGTAGATTATGCAATAAAAAAGAAACAGGAATATTGCAAAGTTTTTGATTGCAATATGGCAGATATTCCGCAACTTAAAGCGTCAATTTTTACCAAAAGAGAAGATTTTGTTAACTATATTAAACAAATTTCTAACGGACATCAGCCGCCAGAATGGGCAACAGGTTGCTTTTATAATGGTGAAATTCAAATTTATGCAGATGCAAATGATGTTGTTGAATTGAACTGGCGAATGGGCAATTTGGCTCATGAAACTGTACATTTAATGTTTAATAAATTGATTTATGATAAATTAAAAATTCAGCGAATTGTGTGGTTAGATGAGAGTTTTGCAAATTATTTAGACGGCGTATCTTTGGCATGGAATGGTGATAGTTGGGAAAAACTTGTGGAAAGGTTGTTGCCTTACAAAAATTTTGATGTAAACAAACTAAACAACTCTAAAAAAATTATAACTAGCAAATATAATGGTTATGATATGTTTCATATAATTGGCAAATATATTTTTGAAAACAATTTGCAAAAAGAATTTTTGGAAAAGATAAAAACAAATAGAAAAGAAATTATTGCACAAGGCAAAACAATTTTGGCAACAGCAATTGACTGGTTTTTACGTTTGAAATAAAAAACAATTTGAGAAAATAAAGAAATAAATGGAAATAAAGAAATAGAAAAAGGAAAATTAAATTTTAAGGCTATTTTGGTTGCCTTATTTTTTTTGTTTTGCTAAAATTATATTATATATTTATATATAATATAAATTGTTGTATTTTATATGTTTTAAGGAGATTTTATGACAGACGATTTAAAAGTAACTAGTGATTATGGTGCTAGTGCCATTCAAGTGCTTGAAGGCTTAGAGCCGGTTAGAAAACGTCCCGGCATGTACATCGGCAGCACCGACGAAAAAGGTTTGCATCATTTGGTAACCGAAATTGTTGATAACTCTATTGATGAAGCCTTGGCTGGCTATTGTAACGAAATTAAAGTTGACATCAACGAAGATGGCTCGGTTAGTGTGCTAGACAATGGTCGTGGCATTCCTACCGGCATTCATGCAAAGGAAGGCATCAGTGCAGCCGAATTGGTGCTTACTAAACTTCATGCTGGCGGAAAGTTCGGTGGCGGTGGATATAAAATTTCGGGCGGTTTGCACGGAGTTGGTCTTTCCGTTGTTAATGCGTTAAGCGAAACGCTTATTTTAGATATTTATCAAAACGGAAATCATTATACACAAGAGTATCATAGGGGTAAGCCGGTGGACCGTCTTGCCGTTGTGGGAAATGTTCCGCTTGAGCAGACAGGAACAAAAGTTACATTTAAACCTGACAATGAAATTTTTCCTATAACCGAGTTTAATTACGACACATTAAAATCTAGGTTGCGTGAAATTGCCTTTTTAAATAAGGGGCTTAGAATTGAACTTAAAGATTTCAGGCCAGGCAAAGAGCGTGAAAATATTTATCAATTTATGGGCGGAATTCAGGAATTTGTTGCCGATTTAACCGAAAATAAGGCATGTATTTTTCCTGAGCCAATATATGTAGATAAGGTTTATAAATACAAGCGAAAGGACGAAAATGGTCAGCCGCAGGACGCAACTTGCGAAATTGAATTTAGTTTTCAATATACCGATAGTTACACCGAAAACATACACAGTTATTGCAACAACATAAACACGGAAGAGGGAGGCAAGCACGAGGAAGGCTTTAAAAATTCCCTTATGAAAATTATTAATGAATATGCTAACAAAAACGGCGCAGGCAAGCAAATAAAACTTTCAGGGGAAGATACTCGCGAAGGCATAATTGCGGTTATATCGGTTAAGGTGGAAGAGCCTCAGTTTGAAGGCCAAACCAAAACCAAACTTGGCACAGAAGAAATTAAAACCTTTACCGCCAAAGCACTTGAAGAAACATTTGTAGATTATCTTGAAGAGCATCCAAAAGAGAGCAAAGAACTTATAAATAAATGTATGATATCGCAAAAGGCAAGAGAGGCAGCCCGCAACGCAAGGGAAGATACAAGGCGAAAAAGTGCGTTAGAAAGCAGCACCTTGCCAGGCAAACTAGCCGATTGTTCTAGCCGAAATGCTGGCGAGTGTGAAATTTTCATAGTAGAAGGAGATAGTGCGGGCGGCACGGCAAAATCTGGCAGAGATAGGCATTATCAGGCAATTCTTCCGCTAAGAGGTAAAATTTTAAATGTTGAAAAAACTCGTTTGGCAAGGGCGCTTGAAAATGAAGAAATTAAAGCCATGATAACTGCATTTGGTTGTGGCATTCATGAAAATTGTAATCCAGACAAATTAAGGTACGACAAAATTATTATTATGACCGATGCCGATGTAGATGGTAGCCATATTGAAATTTTAATGTTGACCTTATTCTTCCGCTATATGCGCCCACTAATTGAGCAGGGGCATGTATATGTTGCTCAGCCACCATTGTTTAAGGTAACCAGGGGTAAGCAAACCATTTATTATTATACCGATGAAGAAAAGGAAAAGGCAGGCATTAACGAAAATGATAAAAATGTTCAGCGCTACAAAGGTTTGGGCGAAATGAACGCCGACCAACTTTGGGAAACAACCATGAACCCAGCAACACGAACACTTAAAAAAGTGTCTATGAAGGACGCAATAACTTGCAACGAAACTTTTGAAATGTTAATGGGCGATAACCCAGAGGTAAGGCGAGAATTTATTGAACAAAACGCAGCCAAAACCAAAAACCTTGATGTTTAGGAGAAATTATGAGTAAGAATAACGATATTTTTGAAAAAATAGATAACACGCATTATATAGACATAGACCTTGAACATGAAATGAAAAAATCGTTTATGGAATATGCAATGGCGGTTAATGTTTCGCGTGCTATTCCAGATGTGCGTGATGGTTTAAAGCCGGTTCATAGGCGAATTTTATATTCTATGAACGAAAGCGGCATAACAGCCGACAAACCAACCAGAAAATGTGCAAAAATAGTTGGTGAAGTTTTAGGTAAATATCACCCACACGGCGATAGTTCGGTTTATGATGCGCTAGTTCGTTTGGCACAGGACTTTACAATTAACGAGCCGCTTGTTGACGGCCAAGGTAACTTCGGTTCGGTGGATGGCGACCCAGCCGCTGCAATGCGTTACACCGAGGCAAGATTAAGCAAAATTGCTGACGAACTTTTGCGAGATATTGATAAAGATACAATTGATTACAACCCTAACTACGATAACAGCACCTTAGAGCCACAAGTTTTGCCAAGTAGATTTCCTAACTTGCTTGTAAACGGTTCGGACGGAATTGCCGTAGGCATGGCAACAAACATTCCGCCGCATAATTTAAACGAAGTTATTGATGCGGTTGTGGCTATGATAGACAATCCTAGCATAACTTTAGACGAATTAATTAACATTATTCCTGCGCCAGATTTTCCAACCGGCGGCGAAATTTTGTCTAATTCTGCTATTCGCCAAGCTTACACAACAGGTAAAGGCGGCGTGGTTATGCGTGCTAAAACCGAAATTGAAACCTTTGATAACGGCAAGCGTTTTAGAATTGTTGCAACTGCAATTCCTTATCAGGTTAACAAAGCAAGGCTAATTCAACAAATTGCAAATTTGGTTAAAGATAAAAAAATTGACGGCATTTCATATATTGGCGATGAATCAGGCAGAGATGGAATGCGTATTGTTATTGAGGTTAAAAAGGACGCTAACCCACATGTTGTGTTAAATCAATTGTTTAAACAAACTCAACTTCAACTTTCTAGCGGAATTATAATGCTTGCCCTTGCAGATAACGCGCCTAAAATTTTAAATTTGCAAGAAATGATATATTACTATTTAAAATTTCAGCGTGAAGTTATAACAAGGCGAACAAAGTACGATTTAAACAAGGCGGAAGAACGTGAACATATCATTCATGGCTTGGTTATTGCCGTAAATAATATAGACGAAGTTATTGCAATAATTAAAAACAGCGATGATAAAAACGCCGCACAAGCCAAACTAGAAGAAAGGTTTGGCCTAAGCCAACGCCAATCTAACGCCATTTTGGAAATGAAATTATCTAGGTTAACCGGCTTGGAAGTGGAAAAATTGAAAGCCGAACTTGCCGAACTAGAAGTAACAATTCAAAACTTAAAGGCAATTTTGGCAGATAGCGGCAAAATAGACGAAATTATTAAAACCGAATTATTAGAAATTAAAGCAAAATATCCTACTCCTAGAAAAACCGAAATTATTTATGATTATGAAGATATTGATATTGGCGATTTAATTGAAAAACACGATGTTGTTATTTCGTTAACTCAGCAAGGTTATGTAAAACGCCTTCCTGTTAGCGAATATAAATCTCAAAATCGCGGTGGCAGAGGCGTTAATGCGCACAAAACTAAGGAAGAGGACAATGTAACCGACATGTTTGTTTCTTCTAGCCATGATGACTTAATGTTTTTCAGTGATAAAGGCAAAGTGTATGTAATAAGGGCATATAACATTCCAGAGGCTGGCAAACAAAATAAGGGCAGAGCGTTGGTAAACTTGTTGCCTCTTGAACCAAACGAAAACATAAACACTGTTCAAGTGTTCAATCATCACGATAACGCCAGCCTAATTATTGCCACCAAAAAAGGCGTTATTAAAAAGACTAAACTAAGCGAATTTGAAAATGTGCGTAAAAACGGCAAAATTGCAATAAAACTAGACGAAGGCGATAGCTTAGTTAGTGCAAAAATTGTAAAAGAGAATGACGAACTTTTAATGGCATCGGACAATGGCAAATGCTTGCGATTTAACGAAAAAGCGGTAAGGTTAATGGGCAGAACATCGCACGGCGTTAAAGGCATGAAAATTGAAAATGATGAAAACATTATAGATATGGTGGTTATAGACCCAAGCAAAGACATTTTAACCGTTACTGAAAATGGCTATGCAAAACGCACTAATCCGGAAGATTACAGAGTGCAGGGCAGACGTGGTAAAGGCATAAAGGCAGGCGTGTTTAACGAAAAAACCGGCAAAGTTGTGGCAATGCGTTTGCTAACAAAAGATAACGATATTTTAGCAATTTCAGCCGATGGCGTAATGATAAGAACACATGCCGATAGCATAAATTTAGTAGGCAGAACAAGTTTAGGCGTAAGATTAATGAAAGTTGGCAATAAAGATAAAGTTGTTAGCGTTGCGGTGGTAGAACGAGCCGAAGACGAGCCAGAAAACGAAGTTAACCCAAATGCAACCGAAAATGTCGAAGGTGCAGGTTTAAACGAAAATTTAAGTGCAGAAAATTCAACTTTGGCAAACACAGCTGAAAATACAATAGAAAAATCAACCGAAAATTTAGCAGATAATTCAACCGAAAACACAGCAGAAAATGTAAATTTAACAAGCGATGCTGAAAGCACAGATGACGACAAACAAATTTAATTAAAATTTATTAAAGCAAAATGAACACAAAAGCAATAAATTAGTTAAAATTCTAAGCAAAGGGTAATAAAATATAATATGTCTAAAATAAAAAAAGCAAGTTTAAAAATATTGTTTGTTGTTATGTTGCTTGTTATAACATTATGTTTTTCTGCTTGTGCATCGGTTAGGTCGGCTACAATTTCTAACGATGACGGAACAATAGACGAAATTGTAAATATTAAATTAGATAAGCAAAAAATTGTGTTGGCTGGCCAAAATTATACGGAAATTCAGGAAAAAATAAAATACGATTGTAATCGTGTTGGTGGCTTAATTTTAGCAAGCTTTTTGCAGCGAACGGAAGAAGAGGACATGCAAGTTTACAACGAAAAACTTGATGTTCTAATTAGCGATAATTGGGTGGACGATTGCTTTGAAATCCGCATAAAGTTTGATAGTAGAGATGTTTACAATTTTTATTACAAAATTAGGCAGGAAGACGAAATTAAACCAGAAGTTGAACATCACTTCTTTTATGACAAAATAACATATACCGGGTTCACAAGTTACGCGGTTAGCAATTCGCTTGTTGGAAATTTAAAAGCCTATTTTGAAATGTATTATGACCCAGAATTTTTAGATTTATCTAATTGCAAATTTTGTTATTCAATGGTTACAAATTTAAGAAGGGAACGCTCCGATGCCGATTATGTAAATAAAATTAACGGCAAATATTATCATACTTGGGAAATAGACATTGACCAACCTAACCAACAAATTGAAATATATTATAACCTTGCCAATCGCGGCAATTGCATTATATTTTGCGTAATTTTGGCGTTAAGTTTGTGTGCAATTTTGTTAATTGTGGGTTTAATTGTTAGCAAAATTAATAAAAACAAACCAAAGCAAGTGGCGGAAACAGATGATAGCAACAACACTGCCAGCGAAAATAATAATTTAAAAAATTAAAATAAATAGCATTTTCTTTTGTTACTTTTCTTGCAAGAAAAGTAACAGAAAAGAAATTCTAAAATTTTAATAAAAAATATAAAAAAATAAAAAAAACGGGCAATTTTGCCTGTTTTTTATTAATTTTTTATAATTCCAAAAAATTTTTGCTGCGTTTTTCATTAAATGGACTTAGCACAATTTTATTTTGTTTTAAACTTGCTTGCACGTCAATTACTCGCTGATTGCTACTGCCTTTAAATCGCAATGTTATATCTTTAAGTGCTTCTATAAATTCGCCATCTACTAAAATATCAATATAACTTAAAAGTTCTTTTGTTATTGAGGTGTGGGCGCGGCTAACAAGTTGTTTTTTGCCGTTTAAAATTGTTTCAACTAAATGTGGCTCGCCTGTTTGATGAGTTTTATTATCAGCATAGGTTAAATTTTCGCATAATAGTTCTTTATCAAACAAATAGCCAGAATAACACCAAATGGTCTTGTTTGGAAATTTTGCTTTAACCTTTTTTAAAAAAGGTAATAACGCTTGCTGGTTAGCAGGTTCCATTGGCTCGCCGCCTAAAAGAGATAGGCCGTTTATATAGTCAGGTTCAAGCGATTTTAAAATGTTTTCTTCAACTTCGGCGGTAAAGGGCTTGCCGTAGTTAAAATCCCATGTTTCTTTATTAAAGCAATTTTTGCAGTGATGTGTGCAGCCACTAACAAAAAGCGAAGTTCGCACTCCTTCGCCATTTGCTATGTCACTATACTTTATATTTCCATAGTTCATTTTTGTTCCTTTTTTCTTACTTTTAGTGGCAATTCTTTTACTTTTTGTGACCAAAAAGTAACAAAAAGACATAAAAACGTGTTTTTCTGTTTCTCTTTTATCAAAAAGAGAAAATAAAATTATAAGTGTAAAACTCTATCTCTAATTTCTTGAGTTCTGCCTTGGTTCCAGAATTGGCTGCCAATGTAACCACAAGTGCGGCGTGCAACATTCATTTTGGTTTGGTCTTTATTTCCGCAGTTTGGACATACCCAAATTAGTTTGCCGTCTGGGTCGTCTTCAATAACAATTTCTCCGTCATAACCACAAACATGGCAGTAATCGGATTTAGTGTTAAGTTCGGCGTACATAATGTTGTCATAAATATATTTAATAACTTGCATTACGGCTTCAATGTTGTCTTGCATGTTTGGAACTTCTACATAACTTATTGCTCCGCCTGTTGAAAGTGCTTGAAATTGACTTTCAAATTTAAGTTTATCAAACGCGTTAATAGGCTCGGTTACATGAACATGATAGCTGTTGGTTATGTAATTTTTGTCGGTAACATGAGGGATTATGCCAAACCTGCGTTGCAAGCATTTTGCAAATTTATATGTGGTGCTTTCAAGCGGAGTTCCGTAAATGCCAAAGCCAATTGTGGTTTCCTTTTTCCATTGGTTGCATTTATCGTTCATATATTTCATAATTTCAAGAGCAAAAGGTGTTGCTTCTGGGTCAGTGTGAGATTTACCTGTCATGTAGTAAACGCACTCGTAAAGTCCGGCGTAGCCAAGTGAAATTGTAGAATATCCGCCATAAAGCAATTTATCTATCTTCTCGCCTGGTTTTAACCTAGCAATTGCACCGTGTTGCCATAAAATTGGAGCAACATCACTTAAAGTTCCTTTTAATCGGTTGTGCCTGCACATTAATGCTTCGTAGCACAAATCTAGCCTTTCATCAAAGATTTTCCAGAACTTTTTCATATCTTTGCCACTAGATAAAGCAACGTCAACAAGGTTGATTGTTACCACGCCTTGGTTAAATCTGCCATAGAATTTATAGTTGCCATTTTCGTCTTTCCAAGGGCTTAAATTACTGCGGCAGCCCATAACAGGGAAGCAGTTGCCTTCTTTAAGTTCCTTCATTTTCTTTTCGCTAATATAGTCTGGAACAAGGCGTTTTGCAGTGCATTTTGCTGCAAGTTGAGTTAAGTAATAATATTTGCTATCTGGGTGGATGTTGTTTTCTTCCAACACATATATAATTTTAGGGAAGGCTGGAGTTATGTAAACGCCTTTTTCATTTTTAACGCCTTCATAACGTTGTTGCAAAGTTTCTTCAATAATCATGGCTAAGTCATCGCGTTCGCGTTCATTTTTAGCCTCGCCAAGATATAAAAATTCGGTTAAGAAAGGGGCTTGCCCATTGGTTGTCATAAGCGTTATAACTTGATATTGTATGGTTTGAACACCACGATTAATTTCTTTTCTAACCTTCTTTTCGGTTATTTTGTTTAATAAATCTTGGTCAACCTTGCCGCACGCTTCCATTAATTCCGCTTCAACATCTTTTCTTATGCTTTGCCTACTAATATCTACAAAAGGAGCAAGATGTGCTAAGCTTATGCTTTGCCCACCATATTGGCTAGAGGCAACTTGTGCAATTATTTGTGTTGCAATGTTGCAGGCAGTTGAAAATGAATGTGGTTTTTCAATCATAGTGCCAGAAATAACTGTGCCATTTTGCAACATATCTTCAAGGTTTACAAGGTCGCAATTGTGCATGTGTTGAGCAAAATAGTCAGCATCGTGAAAGTGAATTAAACCTTCTTCATGCGCTTTCCAAATGTGTTCAGGAAGCAAAAATCTTTTAGTTAAGTCCTTACTAACTTCGCCCGCCATGTAATCTCGCTGAACGCTGTTTACGGTTGGGTTTTTGTTGCTATTTTCTTGCTTAACTTCTTCATTATTGCAATCTATTAACGATAAAATTTGCTTATCGGTGGTGTTGGCTTGGCGTTGCAAAGCATGTTGATACCTATATAATGTATATTTAATAGCAACATCGGCCGCACGTTCGTTTATAATTGCGTGTTCAACCATATCTTGAATTTCTTCCACGCCAACGGCTCTGCCTAATTCTTCACATTTGGCAACAACATTGTTAACAATTTTGTCAATTTGCTCGTCAGTTAAACGCTTTGACATTTCAATGTCTGACCTTGTGTTTGCTCTAATTACCGCATCTTTAATTTTGTTTGACACAAAAGGCACTTCTTTGCCATCTCTTTTAATAACTTTCATAAATTTCCTCCCCTTTAAATTTTCTAGTTGTTTTAGGCTAAATTTTTTGTAGAATTTGCCCGAAAATTAAGCGTTTTTTTGTTAAAAGCCACTAAATTTTTTTGCTGTTTTGCATAAATTTATTGACTTTTCAACCTCATTATACTATAATAAATTTATAAATTGTGTTGTTTTTACAACAAAAAGGAGCAAATTTGGAACATTTTAAGGAATTAAAAGCAAGTAAAATTTTTTGCGACATTTCCGAGGTGGACTGCCAGGCAATGATGTTTTGTTTTAAAACGAAATTTAAAGTTTTTAAGAAGCATGAAAGCATAGTTAAGCAGGGAGAAAGCGTCCAAGATGTTGTGCTAATTGTAAAAGGGGCAGCTATTGTGGAGAACGTGGATTATTTAGGCAATATATCGGTTTCAATGAAGCTTCAGGCTGGGGATGTATATGGAGTTGAATCGGCTTTTGTTGGCGATGATGTGTATCAAGATAGCGTTATTGCCACCGAGCGAACCTTGGTGTTGTTCATGAATAAGCATAATTTAATAACTCCATGCCAAAACAAGTGCAAGCGGCATGATATGGTTATTAGAAGTTTGATGCAGTTGGTTGCCGAGCGTAACACTGAATTGACAATAAAAATAACGCACATGGCAAAAAAGAGCATAAGAGATAAGTTGCTATCATATTTATCGTACATATCGAACAAGGAACAATCTAGTTATTTTACCATACCTTTTAACAAAACCGAACTAGCTAACTATTTGTCGGTAGATAGAAGTGCGATGTCCACCGAACTAAGCAAACTGCGAGATGAAGGCATATTGGATTTTGACAAAAATGAATATCATTTATTAGACAAAAAGGGTAACAATTTAAGTAAAATAAAAAATAATCTTAAATAAAAAGTTATGCAATTAAAATGTATATGTTAAAGAACTTTAATAATAATATTTATAATATAAGATTATAAGGCTAAATAAAGATAAAAAAATAAGATAAATAAAATAAAATAATAAATAAAATAAAATAATAAATAAAATAAAATAATAAATAAAATAAAATAATAAATAAGATAAAAAATAAATAAGATAAAAAAAATAAAAAAATAAAGCGACAAATGTCGCCTTTTTGTTTTTATATTATTATCTATTTTGTGTTTATGTTGTTTTTTGTGCTTGTTAAGTTTTAATTTTGTTGTGTTAATTATTATTGTTATGCTTGTTGCGAGTTTTGTTGTATTGTTGAGTTTAGCCTTTATGTGTAAATATTTAAATTTATTAAATTGCTTGGTTACTAACAAAGAACACTGCTAATAAACCAGGGCCGGTGTGACAGCCTATAACTTGGCTTAAATCGGTTATAACAGGCTCAACTCCAACGGCTTTTTTTACTTCTTCTGCCAAAGATTTTGCTTCATCTAAGCAGGCGGTATGGCCTACAAATAAATATTTTTTATCTGAAATGTTTTCTTTACAAATGTTTACAAGTTCACTAATAGATTTTCGCCTAGAAATAACTTTTTTAAATGCAACCAATTTTCCATTGTGGTCAACACGCAAAATTGGTTTAATTTTAAGTAATGTGCCAAGCATGCCCGAAACTTTGCTTAACCTTCCACCTCTAACAAGATATTTAAGTGCTTCAACAGTAAAGAAAGCGTTAGACCTAGGCACAAGTTCTTCAACCAATTTGGCAACTTCGTCAATAGATTTGCCCTGTTTAATATAGTCGTTAGCATACAAAACCAACATACCTTCGCCAACCGCGGCGTTAAGGCTATCTACAATAACAATTTTGTTTTTATGTGTGGCGTTAAGTTCGGCAGCAACTCGCCTTAGGGTGTTTGTGCTTTGGCTTAGTCCAGTGGAAAAGCCAATGTGCAAAACGTCTTCGCCCTTTTCTAGCAATTTTTCAAAATATTCCTTTGCTCTAAAATCGTTTATTTGGTTGGTGGTTGGCACAGCGCCTTCTCGCATGGCCTGATAAAAATTCTCATTTAATTCTGGGCTTAAATCGTTATAAGTAACTTCGTTCAAATTAATTTGCATAGGTATCATAGAAATGCCTAAATTTTTGTAATATTCTTCTGGTAAATTTGCGGTTGAATCTGTACTTAAAATCATAATTAATCTCCTATAAAATTTAATTTTACAACTGTTTCCACGCTAGATGTGTTTGGAAACATATCGAATGGTGTTATATCTTCTATTATATAATTATTTTTTAAATAACGCAAGTCTTTTGCAAGAGCAATTGGATTGCAAGAAATATAAATTATTTGTTTTACGCCAATCAAGTTAGATAAAACTGAACTATCTAAACCTTTTTTTGCTGGGTCAACCACAAGCACATCGGCGGATTGCTTAAATTTAGGAAATTCAGTGTTAAAATTGCCCAACATATTTTTAAGATTTTTAATTTTATTGTCCGCTTTTAATTTTTCTGCCGATTGATGTGAAGATAATTCAATTTCAATGCCCAGCACACTTTTTGCGTTTTTGGCAAGGGCGGCGGAAAGCAATCCGCTGCCACTAAACCCATTTATTATATTTTTGTTTTTGCCAATTAATTCTAACACATAAGAATAAATTTTGTTTTGAATGTTTATGTTAGTTTGATGAAAACCCAATAAATCGACAAAATAAGTCAAGCCAAAATTGTTAATTTCAATTAACTTTATTCCGCCAATGTGAGATATGTTGTGAGTAAGCACCACGGAATCATTTCTTGTGTTTTTTATTAAAAATAGGCCTATTTTTTTGAAATTTTGTTGCAAAATGGGGTAAAAATCGTCAATTTTTAAAAATTTTTTGGTAACAACGCCAACAAGCAGTTGATTGTCGATATCTCGAACCACCAAATTTTTAATTTCATTTTTAAAAGGTTTGTTAAAAATATACTCTCTAAAAAGTTGCAACACCTTGTTAATATTTGTGCTGGAAATTAAACAATTTTTTACATCTACAATTTGTTTAGAATTTTTTTTGTAAAAGCCAAGCTTTTCGCCAACCACAAAACTACTTTTGTTGCGATAATTAAAAACATTGTCGCACGGCACACATTCGCCAACTTCAACATCTAAGTTGGCAATTTTTTTAATTGTCTTTTTAATTAATAAGGTTTTAAACTTTAACTGCTCGGCATAATTAAAATGTTGCAAACTGCAGCCGCCACATTCATAAAAATATGGGCAGGGCGGACTAACCCTATTGCCGCTAGCATCAATAATTTTGTTAACTTTGGCAAGATTATAATTTTTATTGCTTGTGATTATTTGGGCATCAACCATTTCGCCTAGCATGGCATTGTCAACTAGCGTTACTTTGCCGTCAATTTTGCCAACGCCTTCCCCATTCATGCCGTAATCATAAATTTTAATTTGCATATTTTATAATGCCTTTTAAACCTTCTCTAAATAACTGCGCCAAAAAAGTGCTTACTTCAGGCAAGCTGCAGTTGATGTTGCCTTTTAGCCATTCGGTGTAAACATTTATTGCTCCGCCCACAATTTGCTTTACAACAATTTTAAAATTTTCATAATTCGTTACATATTTCATAACCTCAAAATTGTTGGAAATAGAAACAGAAACAGAATGCCCAATTTTTTTCATTAAAGCGTTGTGTTCGGTGCGAATTATTAGTTTATAAAATTCTAAATCCTTTAAAATAATTTCATTTAACTTGTTTAAAATAACTTCAGGCGTTTTGCTAATGTCGGTTAGCCTAAAATCCACTTCAAGCGGCTTAAAATTTTTGGCTAAATAATTTTCTATATAATTTTCCACTTCTTCTAAATTTTTAAAGTGCAAATAAAACGTGCCTCGGTTAACTTTTGCCTCTTTAACCAAACTGCACACATTAAATTTTTGCTTGCTAGTTAACAAATTTAAATATGCTGCCGCAATTTTTTTGCAAGTTTTGTCTGTCGATTTATATTTTTTCTTTTCCATAATATTTTCCATAATAGAGAGTTTAAAAAATATAAACAAATTTGTCAACTAATGTTCAAAATTTTTTCAAAAATTAAATAAAAAATTTTTTTAATAGGTTTTTAATTGGCAATTAACCGCCAATTTGTTATACTAATAATGTAATTTAAAGGAAGTGGAATTATGAAAATTGCATTGGTTGTAGATAATTCTGGCAGTTTAACCAAAGAAGAAATGAAAAAAATAGGAATAACAAAACTTATTCCAATTTCGTTTATTGTTAATGGCGAGGAATATTACGAAGGCGAAAACATGAGTTATGAGGACTTTTTTAAGTTTTTAGAGGACAAAAAAACCGATGTAAGCACTTCGCAACCAAGCATAGAAATGGTTAAAGCCGAGTGGCGCGAACTTTTAAAGGAATATGACCAAATTGTTTACATAATTTTATCTAGTGGGCTAAGCGAGGCGTGCAACACTGCCATTAATGCTAGCCATGACACAGAATTTGAAGGCAGAGTGTTTGTGCCTAACAATCAGCGAGTGGCATATATGAACAAAATGGCATTTTACGAGGCAAGGTACCTTATAGATAACGGAAAATCTGGCAAAGAAATTAAAGAATATTTGGAAAAAACCAAGCATGAATGCGGCGTTTACATTGCAGTAAACACCTTAAAATATTTAAAAAAAGGCGGAAGAGTAACCCCAGCGGCTGCAGCAATTGGAACACTTTTAAACATAAAACCAATTTTGCAAATTCATGGTGGAAAACTTGATGCTTATGCAAAAGTTATGAGTATGAAACAGGCTCGAGCAAAAATGATAGCCGCAACAAGAAAGGAAATTGAAGAAAAATTTCCAGAAGAAGCCAAAAAAGGAATGGTGTATATAGGCATGGCACACTCTATGCCAGACTTAAATAGCCCAGAACTTAAAGAATATATTGCCGAAGTTAAAGAAGCTTTTAACGATATGCCGTTTTTGAGTTGCGACCCATTGCCTTTGTTTATAGATTGCCACACTGGGCCTGGAGCATTAGGCATAGGCTATTGCGTTGACCGACTAGGAATAATGAAAAATTTTTTAAAATAATAAAAAAACGCAATATAAAACTAAATAATAATAAAATAATTAAAAGTTAATTTAAGTTAAAACTGCATAACTAATATAAAAATTAAAATGGAACAAGAAATTGAAATAAAAAAATCTAAATTTGTTGCTTATTCTTTCGAGTTGGAAACAATAGAAGATGTAAAAAAGCAACTAGATTTTTTGCATACAAAACATAAAAAAGCCACGCATATATGCTATGCTTACGTTTTTAACAAACAGCAGAATAGTGAAAAATGCTTTGACGATGGCGAACCTAGTGGAACGGCAGGTTATCCAATATTAAATGTAATAAAAAAAAAGAATTTAAAAAACACATTGATTGTGGTGGTTAGATATTTTGGCGGAATAAAATTAGGGGCAGGAGGGCTAAGCAGAGCATACACAAAAGCCGCCGCCAGCGTTGTTTAAGATTTTTATGTTTACTTCTTTTTAGGCTTTATAAAATTGATATTTTGCATCATTTTTATTATTGCCATATTATTTGGCTGAATTTTGCTAAAATTTTTATATAGTTCCCATAATTCCCCTTGCGTTCCCATTGAATAATGCTCGGTTTCGTTTAATATTAAATGTTCGCATAAATTTACTTTTAACATGGCGCAAATGTTTAAAATATCTTGTGTGGCGTTTATATCTTCTCTGCTTGGGTTAACGTTCCCTGCCGGGTGAGTATGAAACATTATTACATTTCTTATGTTTGTGTCCATTAATTGTTCGGCTATCTCTTTAATGTTGAACGATATTTCAACATCATTAATGCCTTTTAATTCAATTTCCTTTATAAACTTGCTCATGCTGTTTAGGCAAACAAGATATAATACTTCTTTATTACTAATTGAATGATGTGTTCTAAAATAATTTACGCAATCATTGGTGGTGCGTAAAAATATTTGATTGTCATCATTCATTTTTTTCTTGTATTGAATGTAAAAATCTTTTAAAACTCGAAAAAACAATGCAGTTTCTTCGCCTAAGCCTTTTTGTTTAATAAGGTCCTTATATTCTGCATTAATAACGTTGTTTATGTTGCCATAAATGTTTAAAAGTTGATGGGCAAGTTCGTTTGTGTCCTTTTGCGGAATGGTGTAAGTTAAAAGCAACTCCAGAATTTCATGCTCTTTAAACGAAAGTAAACCGTCTTTACGAACTCTATCTTTTAGCCTTTGCCTATGACCTTTGTGAATGTTTGGTTTGATTTCTTTTGTATTTGGGCTAATCATGTTTTCCCCTTGAATAAAAAACTTTATATTTAATAGATTAACATAAAATTAAAAAATTTCAAACTAAATTGCCTTAAATATTTGAATAATTGCAAATGATGTGGTAAAATATTAATAGTTTATTATTATAAAGTATTAA
Source organism: uncultured Clostridia bacterium (assembly GCA_947627545.1). GTDB lineage: Bacteria > Bacillota > Clostridia > Christensenellales > UBA1242 > Onthoplasma. Next base: position 83,803 of record CANQWK010000003.1, read on the forward strand.
TAAATTTACTATTTTAAAATATTAATATTATAAAATATTAATAACTAATAATAATAAATAATATACATAAAAATTAATTGTCCATTAGCATTGGTTGATTATGGTTAAATTAGTTTATATCAATTAGATTTGTTGACCAATTTGGGTTAAAAGGAAAATTATGAAAAAATTTAGATGTTTTCTTTTGTTTGTGTTAATTTTGCCAATTTGCTTTATGTTTTTTGGCTGTAGTTCTCAAACAAGTGTAATTGACATTAAAAAAACAAGCACTGACGGAGTGTATGAAATTTATACAGTGTATTTTTCTAACGGCACAACTTCGCAAATAAGTGTTAAGCCGGGCGAAGACGGAAAAGATGGGCAAGATTTAAATCTTGAACAGTTATATAATTATTGTGTTCAGGGCGGACTTTATGAAAATTCTTCGTCTGGCTATGAACAATTTTTGCAGGATTATATATCAAACCGAGTAGGAAAAAACTCTAACATATATAATTCGCTAAATTCGGCTGTTGCTGTTTATTCTGCATTTAAAAGCAAAAACAATTTGTATAATTTAAGTGCAGGCTCAGGCGTAATTTGGTGGATGGGCGAAACAGACAGTTATATTGTTACAAACTGCCACGTTATTGCAAATTCTATAAGCAGCGATGAAAACAAATTGCCAGCCGAAATTATGGTTTATCAATATGGTGCAACAATAAGTGCAGGGTACATTCAAGGCTCTGGGCATGAAGAGTATGAGTTTGCTGGCGGAATAAATGCAACGTGCGTGGGTTATTCAATAGATTTTGATATTGCCGTTTTAAAGGTTTCCACTCAAGAACTTTTAAACTTTAACAGCAATGCGTGTGCGGCAAGTGTGGCTGACGATTATAGTGTGGCAGAAGATGTGTTTGCAATTGGCAACCCTGAGGCCGAAGGTTTTAGTGTAACGCATGGAATTGTATCGGTTGTAAGTGAAAATATTGATATAAACAATTTTCCAGCTGATAATTTACCACATAGTTATAGAGTTATGCGAATAGATGTGCCTATTTATAGCGGCAATTCAGGTGGCGGCTTGTTCAATTCGCGTGGCGAACTTGTTGGAATTATAAACGCAAGTTTAGACGGAGCAGATAACTACAATTATGCCTTGCCAATAGACAATGTTAAACAGGTGGTTTCTAGTTTAATTTATTATCATGAAGCAGGCAACAACGCCTACAATTTACAATATATAACCATGGCAGATTTAGGCATAAAAACTATTGATGTTTACGATAATTATAACACGGTAAATGGCAAATTGACCTATAAAGTTAAAGTTAGTTCGTTTACAAAAACCACCCTTAAAAATTTAGGGTTAAAATTAAATGATGAAATTGTTGAATTAAAAATTGATGCACAAACTTATAAAATTACAAGAGGTTTTCAATTAGACGATATATTAATTTCGGTTAGAAAAAACTCAATTGTAACCTTTACTATTTCTCGTATTGGAGAAAATTTTGAAGTAGAAAATTTTAAAATTGAGCTGCCAGCAAGCGTTATTGAAGATTTACATTTCTTTTAAAGTGTCTATGCACAAAATGTTAAATCCAACCTGCAAAGTTGTTTTTAAGGCTTTAACCAAATTAATTTTTGCTTGAGTGGTGTTTGGATTGCCGTCCAACACTTTGCAACTTGTGTAAAATTTATTAAATGCCTTGCACATGTCCATAACGCGCTTTGCAATAATGCTAGGGTCGCGCTTGGTTAGGCTGGTTTGCATGGTTAAATAAAAATCATTTATATATTTTACAACTTCAAATGCATCGGCGTTAAAACAACTGTAATCCGCCGTGCATTTTTTGTTTGTAAGTAAATTGAATTTTCGTATTATACTTTCTAGTCTAGTGTAAGTGTATTGCATATAAGGGGCAGTTTCTCCGTCAAAAGAAAAAGATTTTTCAATGTCAAACACGCAATCTTTTACAATTTCTACCTTTAAAACACTGTAATTCATAACCGCACGTGCAACCTTTTTTGCAACATCTTGCGGCTTTTCTAATTCAAATTTTCTATCTTTAATTATTTCTTGTGCTTTGTTTTGGCAAAATTCCATAAGGTCGGCAAGAACAGCTTGTTTGCCTCGCCTTGAACTTATTTTTCCATCTGGCAAACTAAACCTGCCATACGCAATATGTTCCATGTCCTTTGCAAAGCCTAAACCTAATAACTCGCAAATTTTAAACAATTGCTTGAAATTTAGCGTTTGAGCAACATCGGTAACATAAATCATTTTGTTAAAATTATATTCCTTGTGCCTTTCTATTGCCGCACCAATATCTCGGGTGGTGTAAAGCGAAGTGCCATCATTTTTAAGCATAACTGATGGAGTTAAATTATATGGGGTTAAATCTACAATTTTTGCCCCCTCGCTTTCAGTTAAAAGATGCTTGCTTTCTAGCATTTTTATTGTGCGTGGCACAAATTGATTATAAAACATTTCTCCACGATAATCGTCAAATTTAACGCCTAAAGTGTTGAACATCTTTTTGGCTTCTTTTAGTCCTATTTCAATAATCTGCTGATAAATTGGGTAAATTTCAGGGTCCTTTAACTCTATTTTTTTAAAAATATCTCGTGCGTATTGGCTTAACTCTTGGTTGGTTTCTTCTTCCTTATTAAAACGAACATAATAACTTTGCAACGCTTCGTTACCTTTGGCTTTAACTTCTTTTAAACTGCCATATTTAAACATTCCGCCTATCATTTTGCCAAACGGAGTGCCATAATCTCCTATATAATTCAACCTTTTAACAGTGTAGCCAAACTGTGAAAAAAGCCTTGCCAAACTTTCGCCAATAACAATGGTTTTTAAATGACCAATGTGCAAATATTTTGCTAGGTTAGGGCTGCCATAGTCTATGCAAACAACCTTGCCGTTGCCTTCGCTTGATTTTAAACTTTCTGCATTAAAATGAGTTAAAATCTGTTTGCTTAATTCCGCCTTGTTTAAAAAAAAGTTTACATATCCGCCAACAACTTCACATTTTTCAATTAAATTGTTAGGTTTTATGCTGGAAACAATGTTTTTTGCAATTTCAACTGGGCTAAGGTGCATCTCTTTTGCAAGTGAAAAACATGGCAAACAATAGTCGCCCTTATCTTGCGAAATGCTTTCTATAATTAAATTTTGTAAATTTTCGGCATTAAAATTTATTAATTCTGCAATGTTATTTTTAATATTCATAAAATTATTTTAACATATATTGCTAGTTTTGGCAAGTTAATTAACATATTTTATAAAACGCAAATTTTGCGTTTAAAAATGTCGAAAATTTGTTGACAAAACTATTTTAAATGTTAAAATATAATTATGAACATAAATGGAACAAGCAATCTTAAAGAAAAAGAAATGTTTGATTTAATGTTAAATTATTTTTCTACCATTGTTAAAAATTTAGAAATTTCGGCAGATGAAACAAAAATGTTCTTAATGCTTTATTTGGAATATGTTTTGCGGCTTTATAGAATTGATAGCAGCCAAATTAACACAAACATTAACTTGGTTAAAAAGTTGGCGTATAACAATATGGAAGCCTATTTGCAGTATTTTGAAAAACAAAATAAGTTTGAATTTTATTTTTTGCGCGACGATTTTAAACTTGCATTTTATAACAACAAAATTTATACTAACTTGCCAAAGAGTAAAAGGCTAATTCCACGCCTTGTTCAAAATGAAAATGCGTTACATCACTTTATTTATAAATTAACAATTTCTGGGCATGAATTTCACCATGTTGTGCAACTTTTAACAAACAGAGGTGCGTATGCGGATTATTTAAAAGAAAGGGAAGAGGCAATAAGGTATTTTGAAACCAGCGCAACCAAAGAAAATTTTAAACTTTTGGCAAAAGAAACAAGCAAGCGGTTGGAAGACATTGACTTTAAGCATCCTATGGAAATAGAGGCTAACGTGTTATCTTATAAATATATGTTATGGCTTTTAAATGAACTTATAAATAGAGCAAAAGACGATAATTTAAAAAAGTTTTTGTTTGATATGAAATGTAATGTAGAAGACGATAGCGAAGATAAATATTTAGAATATATGGCACATAATTGCTCACGAAGGACAGTAAATCGCTCGGTTGGAAATTGTAATTTCTTTGAAAATGATGACGATAAAATGCCAGAATTTAACAGTCTAATAATAAAATAAAAACCAAGTGAAAACTTGATTTTTTTAATTAAAAAATTTGGCAAATTTAGATTTTAAAATTTCTGGGTTTGTGGTGTAAGTTAGTTTGGTGTTGTAGGTTTTTTCGTAGCAATCTTTCCAAAGTTTAAAGTTTTCTAAACGCATATATTCTTCATTTGCTTTGTTATCTAGTTCGGCTTTAGGGTAAATTGGCGGAAGAATATGTATAGTGTAATTGCCAAAATTCATTTTGCCGCTTGCGTCAACTTTTTCTTGCTTATCTTCAATAGTTATAAAAAGTGGAATTATTGGCACATTGTTCATTACGGCATAATGAAATGCTCCGTTTTGAAGTGGGCGCGGTTTTTTATATTCCCTCCACATTGCTTGCTCAGGGTAAATTAAAATCCTTTTATGCTTGTTTAAATAATATTCAATTGCCTCGTTAAACTTGCGCATCAACTTTAAGTTCAACTTGGTGGAAAGCGGAATGTAACCGGTGTGGCGAGCAATGTCCCCCATAGGACCTTTCCAATTGTTAAATTCGGCAGCAACAAACATTATGTCCACGCCAACGGCTGCACGAACGGCAAAACTGTCCGCCTTGCTTATGTGATTGCAGGTTATAATTGCCTCTTTAACACCTTTTAAATTTTCTTTGCCCTCAATTTTAAGATTGGTTAATTCTTTATTAACTTTTTTTGTGTAAAGTTTCATGGCCTTAATGTAAAAAGAATGTTTTAACGCATATTTAAATCCTTTGCGAATAAAAGGAAAATCTTCGGTAAGCGGCTCGCAACCTTCTAGCGAGTTTTCATTTTCGTCAACAAAAAACTCGCCGTTTTTTTCTAACGTTTCGTGAACTTTTGAATATTTTTTAAATTCTTTTGCGTCTTCTTTTAACAAGTTTACATCTAAAAGTTTCATATTTTTCCCTTTTATTCTTGATGATTTTTTTAATGTTTTTTAAATTTAAAATTTAATTAAATTAAAAATAATTTCAAATTTTCTTGAATTTTTTATTTTTTTAAAGATTTATTTCAAATTTTTTAAAATTTTCTTAATTTTTTATATTAATATTGTAAATTTTTTTAAATTTAAAAAGTCAGTTAAATTTATTTAGTTTGCTCGTTTAGGCTTTGCTTAATTTTTTTATATTCTTCATAAATATCGTCATAAGCAAAATTTTTGCGTATTTTATGCACGTCATCTATATGCCAAGGTTTAATATTTTCAAAGTGAAAATATGGCAAAAGATTAAAACGCTTGCTAAAATGCTGAACAACAGTATCCTTTTTTAAATTGCCTTGTTCGTTAAAGCGGCGAGGTAAATATAATTTATATTTACAACATCTGTTTAATGCGTCTTGGTCGCCAAAAGCCATTTTTTTGTTTAAGCACATTTCTTTTGTTCGCTCAAATAATTTTGTTTCAACGCATAGTTTTAAATTTATTAAAAGCACGCCCGAATTAAAATAATTGTGTTTAATAAAAAATCTTCCGTATCTATCTTTAACCACGCCTAACTCGTAGTTTGATATGTCGTTATCAAACAATTCTTTTATATCGCCATTTAGCATTATATCGGTGTCTAAATAAATTAATTTGTCAGGAATGTCTTTTATTTCATTAGAAAAGAACCTTAAAAATGTAAAAGGTGTATATTCCGTTAATTTATTTTTGCTTTGGTTAATCCAATCATTAAACGAACTTCCTAATTTTATTACACGCACAACGCTGTTTGGATTATATTTTTTTACTGCATCATTAAAAACCTTTTCATGCTCAGCTGTTAAAGGTTTATATTCTGGGCTAAGTTCGGTTACATCTGCCGTTAAAACAAAAACATTTAACGCTTCGCTGGTGTGCTTCTGCATAGAAAGTAGGGCAAGCAATATGCCATCAAAAACCTTATAATTTCCGCCAAATAATACATTAATCATTTTTTTCCTCCTTAGTTTTAATGTAAGTTAAATATTCATAATTAGATTTTTTGCTGCGTTCCACCATTGTGTTGTAAGCAATATTTCTTAATTCTTCTCGCTGTTCTTGTTGCGATAAATTTGTATTAGGATAAAATGGTCCATCTACAAATATTGTTACTTTTGGTGGTTTACCTTCTTTTTTAAGTTGATAAGTTGTGGTAAACGTGTAAATTGGCTTATTATATTTTACCGGATACCTAAAACTTTTATCTTCAAATGGCCTAATTTTTGTGTAATAAGGCCATAAATGAGCCTCTGGGTAAATTACAATAGGATTATTGTTTTTTAAAATTGTTTCAATTGCATTGTTGAAATTTCGAGTTGCTCCAATTGTGTCAGGCAAGGGAATTGCACCCCAAACACGAGTTAATTTGCCAATAAATTTCATGCTAACATTGTCCGCATTGCAAATTATATGTGGTTTTTTAGGAGAACATGTATATGTAGGATGAAAGCCGTCTATAAGCTGCGAGGTGTGGTTTGCATAAACAAAATAGCCGCCTTTTTTGCATTTTTTTAACACTTTTTTATTTACAATTTTAATGCCCTTAAATTTAAGATAAAACCAAACGGCAATTCGAGCAAATATGTAATACATAAAAAAAGCAAACAACTTATAAAATGGATTTTTGTGAATATATTTATAATTTTCATCAATTTTAATTGGTGTTATGTTAAAATCGCCAAGTTCGGTTGTAAGTTCGTTGGCATAAAACATTTTTTGCTTATATTTATATTTCATTGTATATATTATAATAAATTAGCTTTTATTTGTAAAGTGAAAAGGCAATGCACTGTATAAATTTATGCCTATTTTGGCGAATTTTAAAAAAATTTTAAAAAAAGTGTAAAAAATGTTTGTGTTTAGCGAATAAATAATATATAATGATAATATCTTTATAAAAGGAGAGGTTATGAAGAGTTTTGTAAAATGGTTTGATGATGCTCCTTGGTGGTTAAAAATCATTTTCGCATTACCTGTAATTGACATTGTTTGGGCTATTTACCGCATTGTTAAAGGTATTGCAAATGGTAAAGTATCACTAATCATCGCAGGCATTCTTTGGATTCTTCTTGGCTGGGCTATTTTATGGTTAATTGACCTAATTTGTGTCCTAGTTTGGAAAGAACCTAAACTATTTGCTTAGCAAATGCAAAAAAACCGACATCAGTCGGTTTTTTTATTTTCACGTTAAATTTAATTTTTATTTTTTGTTAAATTTAATTAAACCAAATTTTTATTGGTTTTTAATAAGACATTTTTATTTTTTTAAATTAAACCTAAATTGTTTAGTTCAAAAAGGTTTAAAACATATTCAATTTCTGGCAACTTGTTATTTGAAAAAATTGTGGTTAATATATCAGTTTGGTCTAACTTGGCAGTTTTTTCAAAAAAGATTTTGGCAAAAATAAAGTTTGCAACAAGGTAGGTTGAAATGTTTTTGTTGTAAGTTTTAATTTCTTCAAACGCGTAATGTGAAAGTTTAACAAACAAATCAATTCGTTCGTTAGTTGCGTTTAAAAATTTAAGTCCGCTGTTAATTTTGCTAAAAAATATGTTGTTTAAATTTTGTGTTTCTAAACTAAATTTGCAATAGTCTATTAATTTACTTTGGCTGTAATTTGCATTTGCTAACAACAAATAATTAATAAAAAACATATTTATAGAATAATATCCCCAAAGCGTGCTAGAAAGGTCAGTTTTTGGCTTGGCAATTATCAGTTTATCAAACTTTGCTTTTATTGAACCAATGGCAGATGTAACGCTATTAGCAATTTCCCCTTCCGTAAAATTATTTAATAAAGAGTTTATATCGGACTTATTATAATATTTTGTTAGTTGGCTAGTGGAATTTACAAAAGATGGCGAAATGGCAACCACTTTTTTAAAATTTTTTAAATTTTCATATATAAATAATCCGTCTTCATAAAATGTTAAATTTTCGTTAAACAATGTGGTTATGCACGAGCGTTTGTAAAGTTTGTTCCAAACAACAGTGCGGTCAGTTTGAAAAAAGATTTTTAAATCAGTTTCCTTGTTCAAATTAAAAGAGCGGTCGGTGTAAAAACTATTTAAATAATTGCTATCAAAATTGCAGACGCATAAATCGGCATCAAAACCGCGCTTAATTGCCTTGTACATTGTGCTTATAGCGTAAGGCGATGTGTAGTTATCGTCCGCATTTAAAAACATAACATATTTAGATGTGCAGTTGTTTAAACCTAAATTTCGTGCGTGGGCAACGCCTACATGTTGGCTTTTTAAAATTTTAAAGCGTGAATCTATTTTAGCATATTGTTCCAAAATAGAAAGAGATGAGTCGGTTGAGCCATCATCAACAATAATAATTTCTAAGTCTTTATAATCTTGCTCGCGTACGCTATTTAAGGTGCGAAGTAGAGTATTTTCCATGTTATAGCACGGAATTATTAGTGAAATTTTATCCATTATGTATATCCTTATTAATAATTAATAGTATAATATTACAACAAAACCAATAAAAAAGCAACTAAATTAAAAAGCCACAATAATTTGTGGCTTTTTGTTTTTAACTGATTTTAATTTTTAAATAAATTTTTTTGTTTTTTGTTTCAACGCCGTAAATAATGATAAAAACATTAGCTAAATTATTTACTTTCAACGCCGCTCTAAACTGCCATATTGTTGAAATATGTCAGTTTCTCGCTTAATAAAATATGGCTAAATTATTTACTTTCAACACCGCTCCAAACTGCCATATTGTTGTCAAACAATATTATTCTACAATTATTTTCAAGTGATTCGTAGTTTTTAATTTCTAGCAATGCGTTAACATAAATTGCCTCGGCTGTAGAATTGTCATTTAAACTTAAATAGGTTTTGCTTAAAATATCTCTTGTGCTGACATTATTGGTTAAGTCGTAAAAGAAAACTCCAAACAAGCCTAAGAAAACTTTATACATAGAAAGTTTTTTGTTATAAGATTTTATATCTCTAAATGCGTAATATGCTAATTTAACAAAAGCTTTAATGTCCTCATTGGTGTAATTTTTAAGTTTTAAGCCATAACGTTGTTTGTCGTTAATAGTATCTTTAAACAACTGTTCTTCAAAAATACCAATGCAGGTTTGTGCAATAAATTCCTCTGGAACGCGGTTTTTAGCCATTAAAAAGAAATCCCAAAAGAAGAAGTCAAAACTGCGAACATATTTCATTTCTTCCATTTTATCTGGGAAGAAACGCGCAATTGAATTAACTCTATATTCATGGTTTTTCATGCCCATGTGCCAAATGGTGCATTTTTTCTCCCAAAATTTATCGGCAGAATATAGCGAATTAACCGCACTTGCTGCAACATTAGGATTATATGGTGCGCAATAATAATTGTGATAAACTTGGTCTATTAAAGCCACTTTTTTAATGTTGTGCAAATTGTCTAAGTTGAAAAGTTCGTCTTCGTTAAAAGTAACACCTCTAACAAAGTCCTCAGTTAAACATTCGCGTTTTGTAATTTTGTTCCAAGGCATGCCGTAAGCAAAAAAGTCCTCAAAAAAAGTGAAAAATTGGTCATTATTGGTCAAATCGTAAACTCCGCTTGGAAGATATTGTTCAAAACATGGGTGTGTAAAATTGCAAACACACATATCGGCGTTAGTTTCAATTAGTCTATTTATCATTTTAGATAAAGTGTATGGCGTAGTGTAATTGTCGTCAGCATCAATAAAAACTACATAATCGCCCTTTGTGTTGTGCAAGCCGTTGTTTCTTGCAACCGAAACACCTGCATTTTCTTGTGTTAACACCTTAATGCGATTATCTATGTTAGCATATTTGTTGGCAACTTCTAAAGTATTGTCCTTACTACCATCGTTAACAATGCAAATTTCCAAATTTTTATAATCTTGCTCACGTATGCTGTTTAGTGTTCTTGACAATGTTTTGCCTGCATTGTAGCAAGGAATGATAATTGATATTAAATCATTTTGTGTTAATTCCTTATTTGAATTTGTTGAATTGATTAAATTTTCCATAAATCTCTTTTAAACCCCTATTAAATTTTATTATTCAGTTTTCAAAAGAACATCTGTAAACCCGAAAAGAAAGTGCGTTTGTTCCTTTGTTGTTGATATAATATCACTAAATTTTTAAAATTAGCATAAAACCTGCAAAAAACTTGCTATAAACTCAAAACCCTTAAAAATAGAGCAGTTCTAATTAAATTAGAGTGTAAAAATATAACTCTCATAAAAGTAGAATTTTAAAATTTAACATAAAATAAGCACATTAATAAATTAAATAAAATTTTCACTTAAAATAATAAGAATAAATTAAAATTTTAATGTAAGAGATGAAAATAATATAAAAAATAAAAAATGAATTTTAAACTTGTTCTAATTGCTTTTTTAACTTAATACACTAATTTGAGGTTATATGCACTTTTTAAATTGTAAACAAACTTTGGACAAGTTAAATAGCAATTTTGCTGGTTTAACAAATGCCGAAGCGGAAATTAGGTTAAAAAAATTTGGCAAAAACGAAATTCAAAAAGCTAAAAAGCAATCGTTTATAAAATGTTTTTTTAAGCAATTTTTAAATATAATGGTGGCAATTTTGCTTGTTTCGGCGTTTGTTTCGCTTGCCATTGCCATAATTAATAAGGAATATGCCGACCTTTTTGAAGGTTTTGTTATTTTATTTATTGTTTTTATAAATGCATTAATTGGAGTGTTTCAAGAAAATAAAGCACAAGCCTGTATAGATAATTTGCAAAAACAAGAAAAAACAAATGTAAAAGTTATTCGTGCCGGCAGTGAAATGATTGTAGATAGCAAACTTATTGCCCCAGGCGACATTGTTGAAATGGAAGCCGGCAACATGGTTGTGGCTGATATAAGGTTAATAGAAACAAATAATTTTTCGTGTGATGAAAGTAGTTTAACGGGCGAAAGCGTGCCGGTTGAAAAATCGGCTGATATAATTTTAACTAAATCTACGCCGCTTGCCGAACGTAAAAATATGGCATATTCTGGCAGCATGATAACTAGCGGAAGGGCAAAAGGAGTGGTAGTTGCCACAGGTAACGATAGCGAACTTGGTAAAATTGCAAACATTTTGTTTAATTCGCAAAAACAAACCACTCCGCTACAAAAATCCATAGATAAAATTGGCAAAATTATAACTTGGTCGGTTATTGCTGTGTGCGTAGTTATTTTTATTATTGAAATGGTGGCAGGTAACGGCTTTTTAAATCCGCTTATGACGGCAGTTGCACTTGCAGTGGCGGCCATTCCGGAAAGTTTGCCGGCGGTTATTACAATAATTTTGGCATTAGGCGTGCAGCAGTTGGCAAAGCGAAAATGTATAATAAAGCGGCTGCATGCAGTTGAAACGCTTGGTAGTTGTGAAATTATTTGTACGGACAAAACCGGCACATTAACCAAAAACAAAATGCAGGTTGTAAAAACTTATTTAAGCGGCGCTTACGATGTTAGTGAAGGGGAAACTTACAATAATTTTGTTAAGTGCATGAATTTGTGCAATAATAGTAAATTAGAAAATAACAAAATTGTGGGCGAGCCAACCGAAACAGCCCTTTATGAATATGCCATGAATAGATATAAGGGCGAAAAATTAAAAGTTTTGCATGAAATTCCGTTTAATTCAATAAGAAAAATGATGTCAGTTATAGTAAATGACGGCGAAATAAAATGTTTTACAAAAGGTGCACCAGATTTTTTAATTAAAAAATGTAAATATATAGAAATTGGCGGTCAAATTCAACTACTTACCAATGAAATGAAAGAACATTTAAAAAAGACAAACGATGAAATGACAGATAAAGCCTTGAGAGTTATTGGCTTTAGTTATAAGAAATTTGATGTGTTTAGTTCAACCGACGAGCCAGAAACCGATATGATTTTTTTAGGCTTGGCAGGGCTAATTGATAACCCTCGGCCAGAAGTAAAATCTAGCATAGAAAAATGTTTTAAGGCTGGGTTAAAACCTATAATGATAACAGGCGACCACAAGCGAACGGCTTATGCAATTGCAAGCGAACTTGGCATAGCAAAATCGTTAAACGAAGTTATTTCTGGCGAAGAAATTGACAAATTAAGCGATGCTGAATTAAAAAAAGTTTGCATAAATTATACCGTTTATGCACGAGTTAGCCCAGAACATAAAGTGCGAATAGTTAAGGCATTTAAAAACCTAAAAAAGATAGTTGCAATGACAGGCGATGGTGTAAACGATGCACCAAGTTTAAAAATTGCAGATATTGGTGTAGGCATGGGTAAATCTGGTAGCGATGTTGTAAAAAATGTTGCCGATTTGGTAATAACAGACGATAATTTTTCGTCAATTGTGGTGGCGGTGGAAGAAGGGCGAAAAGTTTATTCAAACATTCAAAAGGCGCTTCAATTTTTAATTTCTACCAACTGCGTTGAAGTTTTTGGAATGTTAATTGCGTTGTTGTTCTTTCCAAGCCTAACATTTTTGCTGCCGGCTCAAATGTTGTTTATAAATTTGGTTACCGATAGCCTGCCGGCATTTGCCTTAGGCATGGAAAAGGTGGAAAAAGAGGTTATGACATCGCCGCCGCGAAACAGCAATTCGGGGTTGTTTGGCGGCAAAGTGGGTGTTGCAATAATTTATCAATCTATTTTGCAAACGCTTATAGTTTTTGTGGTGTTTGTGCTTGGAGTAAAATTTTATTCACCAAAAGTGGCAAGCACAATGGTGTTCTTTACAATAATTTTTATGCAGTTGTTGCACAGCATAAACTGCAAAACAAACAACAGCCTTTTTGAAAAAAATTTGTTCGACAACAAAACCTTTAACCTTTGCTTTTTACTAACGCTTGCTTTAAATTTGTTGGTTGCAGTTGTGCCACCAATGTATAAATTATTTGGTTTAGAATTTTTAAATTTCTCGCAATGGCTAGTTGTAATTATTGCTTCAGTTTTAATTATTCCTAGTTGCGAATTATTTAAGGCAATTTTAAACAAAGAGCCAAAACGTGAATATGTAAAACAGCCAAAAGCAAAAAAACAAAAAAAGACTACTTAAAATTGAATATTTTTAATTTTTGCTGCTTGTTTATGATTTTTGAATAAAAAAAATTAAATTGTAAACAATAATTGCAGGAGGAATTATGAGCGTTTTAAATAAAAAAATCCTTGCAATAATTGTTTATTACACACTTGCAGTTTTGGCATTTGTTAGTGCAGGTTTCTTTATCTACTGCTTAGTGGTTAAAGATGTCGCACTTTGGGCTAAAATTATTTATTATGTGTGGACAGGTCTTGTTATTGGTGTGTTGATATTTGACATTATTTGCACAAATTCACACGACGGTAAAACAATTTCAGGATTAATTGTTTATGTGCTAAGCATTTTAGCGGTTGTTATGGCGTGCATTTTATATGTAATTAACGCTGGCAAAACAGGGCTTGCAACAAGTTTCTTTAATTTGTTCCTTTCAGTTTCGTTAATTTCGCTAATGACAACAGGCTACATGATTGCAACTTGGTGCGTAGGTGAAAGTCTTGTTGAACATGCTTCGGCTCAAGATGAAATTCAACAACGCAACAAACGAAGAACAGAAAACTAAATAAAAAAAGTGCATTTCAATTGCACTTTTTTTCTTATCAAAATTAAAAAATATTAAATTAAATTTTCAAAGAGTTTTTTATTAAATTAACAAATTTAAAGCGTTTTTAGTTAAAAATTTTATATATTTTATAACTTTTTTCTAATTTAAAGATTAAATTAAATAAATTTTTACAACATTTTAACAAAGTTGTTAATGCGAAGTTTGCACTCTTCATCGCCTAAAATTTTCATAATTGAATACAATTCTGGGCTATTTTCTTTGCCTGTTATGGCAAGGCGAACAAATTTAGATGCGTCTGAAATGTTGCCAGCATAATTTGTTGGGTTTAATTTATAGGTTTTGTTATCGGCAAAATTGTGTTTTGCGGCAATTTGTTTTAAATTTTCAAACCAAGCGGAATTGTCCGTTTGCGTTACATAATTTTTAGCATAATCTAGCAAAAATTGCTTTAAATTATCTTTGTTTACATTGCCTAATTGCACTGAATAATTTGGGGCAAAGTTCGGCAAAACATAATCATAAAGTGAAGTTATTTCATCAAATTTTGTTATATCTTTTCTTGGTCGGTCGCCGCCACGGTCTATCATAAACATTTTAAGCAAAACATCTTTGTTTGTGCTAATTAATTTATAATCATTTTCATTCCATTCCTTAGACCAATTTAATGCAGCGTTATATACTTCTTCTGCTGTGTATTTTGAAATTATTGTTTTGGAAATATCGTTCAATTTTAAAAAGTCAAACAACGGATTTGTTACGCCTATTTTGCTAATTTCAAATGGAAATTCGGTGTAAGGCAAATTTGGGTTTTGTTTACGCCAATTTTCAAAATCGCTGTTAAGCAAGTTTAACAAATATTCAATAACAGCAGTTGTTGGGTAGCCCTGTTTTAAAAAGAAGCGAACATCGGCAAAAGTGTCTTTACGTTTGCTAATTTTACGCTTGTTGCCTTTTTCGTCTAGCACACAAATGTTAGGGGTGTGAGCATAGTTAAAAGGTTTTAAATTTAATGCTTTGGCTAGTTCAATATGCACAGGGGCAGATTGATACCACTCTTGCCCACGAATAACCATTGTTGTACCCATAAGTGTGTCATCTACAACATGAGCAAACGCATAAACCGGCACGCCGTTGCTTTTAATTAGCACATCATCTTTTGCATTTTCTCTAATTTCTTTTTTACCTTTAATAGCATCTATAAATTCGTGCGTTTTGTTGCTGTCTCCACACGATTTTAACCTTAAAGCAAATGTTTTGCCTGCTTTTAAATTCTGCTCAATTTCTTTTAGTGATAAATTTCTGCATGGGTCTTTAATTTCTAAATCACCTGTTTCTTCTAATTCTTCTTCTCGGTTTTGCATTATTTCTTCTTTCGATTGCAAAGCAGAGCAAAAGCACGGAAACGCTTTGCCATTTTTTACAAGTTCTTTTGCAAAGGCATGATAAATATCCAACCTTTCGCTTTGTTTGTATGGTCCATAATTGCCAATTTCGTTATGTTCACCGCGATAGCCCTCATCTGGTTTTAAGCCAAAGCGGACAAGCATATCATAGGCAATTTCGCCAGCATTTTCAACTTCACGCTTGCTGTCGGTATCTTCTAAACGCAAAAAGAAAACACCGCCTGTTTTGTTGGCGTAAAGGCGATGAATAATTGATTGATATAACTGACCAATATGCAAATAACCCGTTGGGCTAGGGCCTAAACGAGTTACTGCTCCGCCGCTTTTTCTTGGCGGATATTTATTTAAATAAAATGATGTGTCCTTAGCATTTGGGTAAAGTAAATTGGCTAGTTTGTTGCATTCTTCTAAGTTCATAATTTCTCCAATAAAAAGATAAGTTTAATTAAAGTTAATTTTAGTTGTTATAAATAATAAAAATGTTAAATAATGAAAATAAAGCAATTAAAAGATTAATTAATATGTTAGTAAGTTATGCAAATAAATTAAATTAAAGCATAAATTGCTTGTAAGGCTTTGTAATTTTGGTGTTGAAGATAGTGATAATATTCAATAATTCTTAAACAAGTTTTTTCATAGCTGGTTTGATTAAAATTGCCTTTAACAGTTTTAAAGTCAATGTCATGGAATGCTTTGTTATAAATTTCAAAATTATTTTTTAAACTTTCTCTAACATTGTAAAGTTCAACTAAACAATTGTAAAAATCGGTTTTGTTAACGGCGGCTGGGTCTGTTGCCGAAGTGTTATAACTAATTTGCCTAACATTTGTAATATATGAATTGTAATCTTCGCCCATTTCATTAAAGCCTGATTCAGTTTTTGTTGTTAAAAGTGTGGACATTTTTTTGTTTTGAATGTTTTGAATGTAATAATCATAACTTAAAAATGAAATTGAAAGTCCGGCACGGTTGCTCAAATGCCTTATGGCTGTTGCAATGTCTTCTTCGGTTACAAAATCAATTCCTTTTGAATAATAATCAATATCTTCGTTGTCATTTTCAATTACGTAATAAATTTGAGCAAAAGTTAAGGTAAAATCGTAACAAACATCATATAATTCGTCATAAGAATCTAGCAAATGCTTAAAAGGAATTAAATACAATTCATTAGTAAAATCCTGCCTACTAGCACTAATTATTTGGGCAAATTCTCTAGTTTGAAGGTCAACTTTGCTTAGGGCAATATTCAAATTGTCTAACTTAGTTTTAATGTCATTCCTTAAACTTTTGCTAATTTGTGAATTGTAAGCGTCTGTTGAAATTGCCATTATATTTTTGTTAACAAACTCCATAGAATTGTAATAAATATTGTTAAAATTAATAAGATTTTTAAAAGGTAAATCTTCTTTGCTTAGGGCGTCAATAACATAAGTGTTTCCGTCTGTGCCTTTAAAAATTGAATAATTAAATTCCAACCTATCATTTTTAAATTCTAAGCAGGCGTTATTAGATGCTATTGCAACATATTCGTTATAAAGAGATTTTAACTTATAACCTGTATCTTTTTTACAGGCGGAAAAAACAAAAGCGGAACTAATTAAACATAAACATAAAATTAAACATAAAAATTTATTTTTCATATTACACTCCAAACAACGCTTTAAAATAAACCGATGCTACAAGTTCTCTGCTATAATCAGGTAAAACATCGCTGCCAACAGTGCTAACATTATTGCTTAAATGTTTGGCAAATTCTTGTTTGTTGCATTTGTTATACGCAGTTATAAATTGATTATTTAAATAACTGAAATTCGATTTGTTTGTAGCAGATAAATCCACAAAAGAATTGGTTAAAACAAAGCAGTTGTTAATAAATTTAATATTTGCATCGTCAGTTAAATAATAAACGTCTGTGCTTGTGTTAATGTTTGAAAAACTTTCAATACAAACGTTTGCAAAAATTTCAATTAAACTAAATTTTAAATCGGCATTTTTGTTTAATTTAAATTCATCAATCTGTTTGTTTAAATTGTTTAAAAGATATGAATAATTTACAATATATTCGGCAAATGCTGAGTAAACATCGTTAGCACCTGTAACTTCGTTTAAATCACCTTTCAGTTTGGTAAGATATTCGTCCATAATAGAATTGGTTTTGGTGTGAGAAGAAACTAACAAATTGTAATCCCTTGAAATTTTGCTGCTGTCCAAATCATATTCATCGCTTAAAATAAAGTATTCATGCAAAGCTAAAAACGAAGCATCTAGTTTGTCCGTAATTTCAATTAAAAAATTAAAGCGATAAGTTTTATTTTCGGCCACATCGGAATTGTCTGCCACCTGTTTAAGCCTTGCTTTAAACTCAACATTGTTAGCTTCATAAACAAAACTATCCATATTATTAAAATAATTAGTTTTTGGCACAATGCGAGAGAAAAAGAAATAAGTTGTTCCGGCAATTGAACCTAAAACAAGAACTACCACTAATAAAGTTTTCAAAAAATTTTTCATATTTCTATTATAATATTAAAAAATATTAAAGTCAATAAAAAAATGAAATTTTGTTTTTTGCAAGTAAATGTTTAATCAATTAAAAATTGAAACGAATAAAAAATAAAATTAAAAAAATCATAAAAAATTTTTAAAAAATTAAAAAAATAGGTAAAAATTCAAAAAAAATTAAAAAATAGGCAAAAAATTAATAAAAAATTAAAATTTTTAGCAAAAAACTAAAATTTTATTTTAAAAATTAATAGAAATAAATTGTAATTTTTTTAATTTGTTTGAAAATTTTAAAATAAATTGATATAATAACAATATGAAAAATATTTTAATAACAGGTGCCAGCGGAGGCATAGGCAGTGAAATTGCTAGAACAATGGCAAGTTTAGGTTATAGGCTAATTTTGGTTTATAACAAAAATAAACAAGCAATAGAAAATTTATCTAATGAATTATCAACAATAACAGATGTCGCAGTTTATCAGTGCAATTTGGCAGAAGAAAATGCGGTTAAGGTTATGGTGGAAAACATAATAAATCAATTTAAGCGCATTGATTGTGTTGTTAATTGTGCAGGTGTTTCACAAATAAAACAAATTCAAGATGTTGCAGAAGCGGATTTTGATTTTATTTTTAATAACAATGTTAAAAGTTGTGTGTTTGTGCTTAAATATGTTGTTCCGCATATGATTAGTGAAAAGGCAGGTAAAATTGTTAATGTGTCGTCAATGTGGGGTAAAGTTGGTGCAAGCACGGAAAGTTTATATTCGGCAAGTAAAGGGGCAATTAATAGTTTAACATTAAGTTTGGCAAAAGAATTAGGCCCTAGCAACATAACAGTTAATGCCGTTTGCCCAGGCTTAATAGACACAAAAATGAACAGCCATTTAACTAAAAAAGAAATAAAATCTTTGGTTGAAGAAACTCCTATAAGCAGAATTGGTCAACCAAAAGATGTTGCAAATGCTGTGGCATTTTTATTAAGTGAACAGGCTAGTTTTATAACTGGCCAAATTATAACAGTAGATGGCGGTTTTAGTTTATAAAATCTTAATCTTTATGCGTAAATAAATTTATAAATTTTGCAAATTTAAGAGTGATGCTGTTTGCATATTTTAAAGAGAACTTTTTTAAACTAGCCTTGCCAAAAATTGTTAATCCGGCAATAACGGCAGAAATTACCGAGGCAATTAAAACCAATTTAAATTCTCCGGTTAAAGAAATTTTAGCTAAAATGCTAGTACCAGCTGCACCTGCTAAAATTCCGCAAACATCGCCAATAACATCGGCACAAATTGAACTTACTTTGTCCGCATTTTTTACAAAAGCTATTGCCTGTTTGCTGCCTTTAACTTTTCGCGATGCCATAGCATTAAAATCTTCAATGTTGGCAGAGGCACATGCTAAGCCTAACATATCAAAAAAAATGCTAATGCAAACAAAAATTAAAATAACCACAATAGAAATAAAAATTGAAGCATTAGATAAAGTTAATTCACTTAAAAGGCTAAAAGAAAAAGATAAAAAAATAGCCAAAATTAAAATTTTTATTGGCCATAACCAAGATTTTGAATTTGAAGTTTTGTTTGATTTATTTTTTAATTGTTTCATATTTTTTTATTTTAGTAAAAATTTTTATTTTTTTATTTTTTTGTTGATTTTTTAATAATTTTTTTAATTTTTAGGCTTATTTTTTTAATTTTTTTAAAATTTTTGCCTATTTTTTATAAATTTTTTAATTTTATTAATAATTTTTATTATTTTGTAAAATTTATTTTTAATGCACTTTTTATATCAAATGCACACTAATTTCATTTTACGAAGGAAGCATTTTGAGTAAACCTTGCGGCATAGGTTCGGTTGGATTTCCCAATTTTGCACTTAACCGTTACCAGTTAAGCAGTTTCCTTTTACGCAAAACTTGCACCGAATCGCCACTAAGACCACACTATAATCCCCAAAACGCCGTATTGCTACACAGCCTAGAAGTTTTCCTTAACAACATCAACCATACTTATCTTAATTTTGCGTTCAAAGTTTCAAGAGTATAGCAAATTTAATTGTGTACTTTAACTAAATTTACCTTTAATGCTCTATTCCCGTTTGACCACTCAAAGCAGGCTACACTGCACATAACTTTCGCCATATGCAGGTTCCAATCCTTAGCGATAAAATTGTTTTGCTTGCAGCTAAATTATTTAATAATAATTAACATTCAACAAAGCATTTTACCCACTTAGGTCTCCGCGATAAATGGGTGGTGGCATATATGCCGTTATATGCTACCCAAAAATCTTAACTCCCAGCACCAGCCCCAATTTGGGCAATCAAAGCCAGCACCACGAACTTCATAGTTTTGCCAGCGATGCTTATTTCGGCATCCTCGTATAGCCTAGTTGACTAGGATACTGC
>CANQWK010000004.1 GCA_947627545.1 uncultured Clostridia bacterium
AATTGGAGGCACCAACCAGACTCGAACTGGTGATGAGGGTTTTGCAGACCCTGGCCTTACCACTTGGCGATGGTGCCTTATTAGGTGATTTGCTTGCCACTTCTTGTCTTTGGTGGAAATAAATAACTAACAACCCTCTTATTATATATGAAAAAAATAAAAAAAGCAACATATTTTTAAAACTTTTTCAAAAATTTTTCATTTTAAATTAATTTGAAAAATGTTAACATTATGGTTTTGAACTGTGCATAATTAGAAAATACATTAAATATTTTTTATTATTGAGTATATTTGAATGGTTATTTTTAAATTAAAAAAATAATGACATCTTAATGCCATTATTTTCTTTTGTAATTTTCTTTTTATGTCGCGTTTTAATTCTTATTTATGTTGCCTATTTTTTTAATTTATAAAACATTCTTCAAGAGAAAGGTAGGCTATTCGGGCTTTTTTAAAGCATTTGGTGAAATAATCAATGCCTATCATAAGTGAATACACAAGTTTTTTATCGTTTCTTTCGCTAGCAAGATACAAAGAATTTAAAAGCATTGTAAGTTCTTCTTTTTCATTCATTTTAAGTTTATAATTGTCCATGTTAGTTAAAATTAATTTAATGGTCGTTTTAATTTTATTAAAATAGTTATTTTGATATTCAGGCGAATCAACTTTAATATGCCTGTTGTTAAAGTAGGAAATTACCGCTTCTTTAAATGGGGTAATGCACTTAACAGCAAACTCATTAAAGCAAGAATTGTTTTCGGTTTTAGGAACAAAGAATTTTGCAACAAAATTGTTAAAATTAATGGTTTTATTTTCAACTCTATAAAACAAATTATAAACAAAAGCAATAATGTTTTCATTTTCGCTTGGCAAATTTAAAGTTAAAATTTTGCCGTCATCTAAAATCATATTTTCAAAATTTTCATCAAAATTATATCCAGATATGCAAGTTGAAATAATGTTTTTAAGTTTTTCATTTTCGTCAATAGTTTTTAAAATTGCGGTTATTTTAATTTCAGGTAGAATAAACTTGCCTGCGGCAAATTCTTCGCAATTAGTAATAAAAGGTAAAATTTCTTGTTCGTCCATATAGCCCTCCTATATATTTTTATTATAACTCAATAAAAATTAATAATCAAATAAAATAAAGACGTAAAAAAGGTTGTGTTTTTGTTTAAATTTGTGTAAAATATAAAAAATAGGCTGTTTTTGTTTGTTTATAGATAAATTCAGCCGCTAATTCAACGATAAAGGGAGTTTTATGGATTTTGTACCAGATAGCACCACAAATAAATTAGTTTTGCTTTATGTTTTAGATAAAATGGAAATTCCACTAACAGAAAATTCCATTTTAGAAATTTGCACAAGTCAAAATGATTGGCTAAATTGGATGGATTGTAAAGATTTGCTAGCGCAATTAGTAACTGCAAATTTTGTTTATAAACCTAACACTGATAATGAAGAAAATAGGTATAGCATAACTGTAACAGGCAGAGGTTGTATAAGCGAATTTTACACACGCATACCAGCAAGTTTGCGAGCAAAGATAGACCAATTTGCCTTTGATAATAAATTACAATATAAGCGTAACCAAGAATATGTTTCAAAAAATTATAAAAATGAAGATGGAAGTTATACTGTAGAACTAAAAATTTTAGAACCGGTAACGGCGGCAACAATTTTTGGAATTACTGTCAAAGCAGATACTCGCCATGCAGCAATGTTAGCGTGCAAAAAATGGAGAGATATAGCTCCAACAATATATGAAAGCGTATATGGCAAAATAATAGAAAATTAAAACGCAATTTAACCTTTTACTTTCTTATTATGTTTATCAAGAATATTTAAAAAAGTTAGATATAACTATTATGATAAGTAGTAAATTAAAAACATTTTAATAAATAAAAAACGGCAATTAAATGCCGTTTTTTAAAAGTAACTATTAAAGGCTTTTACATTTTGAATTGTTTTAATTTCATATCTAATATGATAAACACTATTAAATCCGCTAAAACTAACAAAGAATAGAATAGGCAAGTAAAACGAAAATGTTGTAAAATAAACATACTGTAAAATTGCGTAGGTAATAGCACTAACAAGAACGACAATCATTGCAAACGCAATTATTTGAGAAATTATATAATATATTTTTAAAAAACTGTTTTTCTTAACACCAGATAATATTATAATGTTTTTAACCGCAACTCCATGTAATTTTATTCGTTGCATTATGCCAATGTCTTTAAATGCATAGGAAATGGAAATAGACGCAAAAACAAGCGTAACGAACATAACAATAATAGACTCTGCCAACTTTATAGTAGATAAATCATTACGCCTATAACTAACAACAAACAAAATAAACTGCCATACAAAAACAAAAATGAATAAACACATAAAAAATATTCTAAAAGCAAAATCCTTTTTTAGCATAGGTATATCTTTATGTTGATATTCGTATCTTTTAGTTCTCATAGAATTATGATATAATTAATTTATTTTAAAGTCAATTAATTTAATAAAAAATTATTAAAACTCAAATAAAAACTAATAATTATTAAAATAATAAAAAATTTTTAAATGAATATTTTAGCAATTAAAAATAGAAAATTAAAATAAAATCAAACAAAGAGGAATTGAAATTAAAACACATAAAATTGCTTGGCTAATTTTTTGCATAATAATTGATTTTACACTAATTTTTAATTTGTTTATAAATCCAATTGATTGCATAATTACGCTAATTCCGCCAAAAGCGACAAGTCCGCTTGCAATTATTGTTTTAGTTTGAAGATTAATTGATGTTTTGCCCAAATCTAAGCAACCGCGAGTAATTTCAATTATTCCTTTTATTACAGAGCAAACAACATCTTGTTTATCAACACAATTAAAGCAAAAACAAATTAATTTAGACAAAGCGGAAATAATATGTAAATTATTTAAAACTTCTATAATTAAAAAACTAAAAACAATAAAAGCACCTACCATTAGCACTGAAATTAAGGAATCATAAACACAATCGTACAGCAAATTTTCGCTAGAGTTTGCAGGTTTAGAGCTAAATTCAATATTTTCACTTTGTTTGCCTTTATATAATAATCCGTTTAATAAACTTGCCAAAATATTAGAAATTAAAATTATTAATCCGGCTTTAAAAGAAAGCAAAAATCCTACTCCCACTGTTCCAACAATAAACATAGGTCCACTTATAGAACAAAACGAAAGCATTTTTTTTGCGTCAGTTTTGTTTATTCTGCCTAATTCATAAGAATTGCAAATTAATTTTGCACCCATAGGATACCCTGCTAAAACGGAAAGGAAAAACACACTTGAACTATTGTTTGTGTGATATATTTTTTTAAAAAACTTGTCCATAGCATTAGGTTTAGGACTGCATAAGTTTATAATAAGTCTTGTAAAAATAAAAAATGGCAAAAGGGTAGGTAAAACATTTAAAGCCCACACAGAAATTCCATTTAAACAACAATTTGCATAAGTTTTTGGAGAAAGAACAAAAATAATACAAATAAAAATCAAAAATGGTATTAAAAATTTGTTTGATTTTAATTTATGTTTCATATATAATTATATTAAAAAATGGGGTAATTATGAAAAAGTTTGCGTTGGTTTTAGGCGGAGGGGCATCAAAAGGTTTTGCACATATAGGCGTATTAAAAGTGCTGGAAAAATATGGTTTAAAACCAGATTTAATTGTAGGTACATCTATGGGGGCCCTGGTTGGCGGAATGTATGCTTGTGGAAAATCTGCTCAAGAACTTGAAACTATAGCAATGAAAGTAAACAAAATTGGCAATTTTAGTTTAATAAACACTTTATTTAAAGATAGTATGCTAAACATAAACAAAATTAAGCGGCTGTTAAATAAAGAGATTGGAGAAGAGAGTTACGAAGAAACAAAAATAAAATTTGTGTCTGTGGCTACTGAACTTAACACCGGAAAAGAAGTTCATTTTAGTTCAGGCAAATTGCTAGACGGAATTATGGCAAGCATTTCAATTCCGTGCGTATTTCCAAGGTTTAAAATAGGCAACAACCTGTATTGCGATGGTGGAATTTTAAACAATTTGCCAGAAGATGTAGCAAGAGAACTAATGCCTGAATCGGTAATTGTGTCGGTAGATGTGCTTGGAGATTATGCTAAACAAGTTGAAAAATTGAAAATGAAAACAATGGAATCTGCATTAAACGCCAGCACTCTTATGACAACAAATGTTGTAAAAAGCAAACCTCAACATGCAGATTTAAGAATAGTTATAAGTCAACCAAGCATAAGCCAAATGGATTTTAGAAATAAAACGGCAATAAGGTCAATAAATAAAGGGATAAATGCGGCGAACTCGAATATAAAACAAATTAAAGAATTATTAGGTGTAAGAAATGAAACTAATGGAAAAAATAACAAAAAAAGCAGCAAAAATTAATGCTAAAATAATTTTGCCAGAAGCAAATTTAGATAAGCGAGTTTATTCGGCTTGTATTAATATTTTGAATAATAATTTGTCTAAAATTATTGTTTTTGGCAAACCAACCGATTTTGGTAAGGAATTTTCTAATAAAAACTGCGAAATTATTGATATACAAAACAACAAAAATTTGAAACTTTTTGCCAATCAATTATATGAATTGAGAAAAGATAAAGGATTATCTAAAAAAGAAGCGGAAAAATTGGTTAGTCAACCCGATTATTTTGCTATGATGATGCTAAAAAATAATATGGCAGATGGAGTAGTGGCAGGTGCTAAATGGACAACTCCAGATACTCTTCGCCCAGCATTGCAAATAATAAAAACGAAACCAGACAAAAGTTTAGTTACAGGCGTAATGTTAATGCTAAAAGAGAATTGTGACCCTTTGGTGTTTGCAGATGTTTCACTTGTAGAAAATCCTTCAAGTGAAAACTTAGCCGATATAGCCATTTCAGCGGCTGAATTTTATAAAACAATAGTAGGCCAACAACCAAAAGTCGCAATGTTAAGTTATTCCACAAAGGGCAGTGCAAAAAGCGAAATTGTTTCAAAAATTAGCAATGCTGTTAAAATTGCAAATTCAAAAAGCGAATTTTTAATTGATGGTGAAATGCAAGTTGATAGTGCGTTTAGCAAAACAACGGCAAAACAAAAAGGCGTAACATCTTTGGTCGGTGGAAATGCCAATGTGTTAATCTTTCCAGATTTAAATGCTGGTAACATAGGCTATAAGTTGGTTGCTAGGCTAGGTGGTTACACTGCAGTTGGCCCAATAATGTTAAATTTTAACAAGCCTGTTAATGATTTAAGTAGAGGCAGCACAGTTGAAGAAATTATAAACACAGTTTTAATTACAAAATTGCTAATATAAATTTAAAATAAAAATAAATTTAATAATAAGTTAATAAGACAATTTTAGGTAATATAAATTTTATCTTTTTTTAAGTTTTAAAATGAGCTAAAAATAAGTCAAAAATTTTTAACAAAAGCAAAAAATCATTTTGTTTTAAGTTTTCAATGTGTTAAAATAAATTTTAATAAATTTAAATTATTTATCATTTAGGAGGATTTAATGAAAGTTTTAGTTATCAATTCTGGTAGCAGCAGCTTAAAAGCACAATTAATGGAAACATCAAATGGCAAAGTCTTTGCAAAGGCATATTGCCAACGCATTGGATTAGATAAGTCCTTTATGGAGTATAAAACAACCGAAAAACATGAAATAGAAGCAAAAATGCCAACTCATAAAGAGGCATTTCAATTAGTTTTTAACACTTTAACCGACCCTAAACTAGGCGTTATTAAGTCGCTTGATGAAATTAAAGCAATAGGTCATAGAGTTGTTAATTTTGGCGAAAAATATAACACATCAGTTTTAGTTACAAAACAAGTTGTTAAGGAAATGGAAAAAAACATTCATTTTGCACCTTTACATAATCCACCTGCATTGCAAGGCATTAAGGTTTGTATGGAATTAATGCCAAAAGTAAAAAATGTTGCAGTTTTTGACACATCATTCCATGCAACAATGCCAGAAAAAGCATATATGTATGCAATTCCTTATGAATTGTATTCTAAAAATAAAATTCGTAGATATGGTGCTCATGGCACTAGCCACCGCTATATTGCCATGAAATGTAAAGAATTATTTGGCTCGCTAAAAGGCAAAAAAATTATTTCTTGCCATATTGGAAGTGGCAGCAGCATTTGTGCAATTAAAGATGGCGTTTGTATAGATACTTCAATGGGTTACACACCGCTTGCAGGCATAATTATGGGTACAAGGTCAGGAGATGTTGACCCAGCAATTGTAAAAGAAATTATGGACGTTAAAGGTTTAACTGCTGAACAAACAATTAACATGCTAAATAAAGAAAGCGGTTTACTTGGCATAACAGGTAAATATAGCGACTTACGCGATATAGATGCTCATCTTGATGAGCCAAGAGTAAAACTTGCCTTTGATATGCTAGTTTATTCAATTAAAAAATATATTGGTGCTTATGCTGCCGCAATGAATGGAGTAGATTACATAATTTTCACAGCAGGCGTAGGCGAAAATGACCATCTTGTTCGTGAAGCAATATGTAAAGATATGGAATATTTAGGAATAGATTTTGATGCAAAATTGAACAAAACCGCTCCGCGAGGTACAATTCAAGAATTTACAAAGAAAACCAGCAAAGTTAAAGTTTACCGCATTCCAACCGATGAAGAATATATGATTGCATTAGACACCGCAAATTTAGTTAAATAAAAAACAAAAAAAGGCAATTTTGCCTTTTTTCCTGCAGTTAGCAATTAAATTGTTAATAAATTTTAGTAAATTAAACTATTTTGCAAAATTAAATAAATTTTTAAAAACTAGTTGACAAGTGAAATTTATTATGTTATACTAATCAAGATTTTGTCAGTGTTTTAGCAATTTTACTTAAATTTTTTTGTATTTTTAAAAATAGATTAAATTTACTTAAACAAAGGGGTTTAAAAACAAGTAAAAATTTGTTAAACATTAGTATATAGGAGGTAAATATGGCTGTTCCAAAGGGAAAAGTGTCAAAGGCTAGGCGAGATAAACGCCGTGCAAATTGGAAAGCAACAGTGCCTACATTAGTTGAATGCCCACATTGCCATGAAAAAAAGGTTGCTCACCAAGTATGTAAAAATTGCGGTTATTATGATGGAGAACAAATTATAGACCTAGACAAGAAAAAGACAAAATAAATTCGAGGGTTTTTTAACCCTCTTTTTCATTTTTATAAGGGGTTTTAAAATTTTTAATTAAAGTTAAAATAAGGAGTTTAACAATGGAAAAAAATGATAAATTAATTTTTAAATTAATTGTAATTAATTCAAACAATTTGAACAACGAGAGTGAAACCAAAATTGATTTACAAGAACTTCAAACACAAAACGAAATGACATTTAAAATGATGTTGATTGATGCTTATGCAAAAAATCAAGAAGAGGTGCCTTATGGTATAAAAACAATTTTAAATAAAAGTTTGCAGATGGGAAATTTTAAGCCACTTTTCGACCTTATTACAGAGAGTGAACAAACCTTTGTCAAAATTGTAAAAGATAAGGATGTTGAAATTCCATTAAACTTTTTTAAAGGTAAAGTTTCAGACGTGCATATTAAAAATTACATATTAAATCATTTTAAATATAAAGACCAAAATTGGAAAGAATTTTTTGACCTTTTGGTTTCAAAAAATGGGTTTTATTTGGAAGAATATTTGGTAGAATTAATTGAAGAAATATCCATTTTTGACAAAAAATTATATTATGATGTTGCAAAACATTATATGTATTTTATAAAAACATTCAAAATGCAATTTAAACTTTTAAATAATAATGTTATTGACTTGTCGCAATTTGAAAATTTATTACTAAATGGCAACATTACAGCCGGCGAAATTTATAAATTGGCAGCGCATAAATTATTAAATTTTAGAGGTGTTGGAAAATTGGGAATAGAAAGAGAATTAGAACTGCTATCAAACAACACTGATGAAAATGCCCAAAATTATAGTCAAGCATTGTTAGAATTATGCGTTTTGGTTAAACAGGCAAGAGAAGCGTATATAAATGGAGATATAACTATTGGTTATGCTGAAAAAATTTCAAAACTTTACAAAATAGGAACAATTTATGGAAATTATTTAAGTGCTTACACAATAGATAATATGATTGTTGACACAATAAAACAAAACAAAGTTTACAAGAAAAAGGGAGAAAGAATTTCTTACGATGATGAATCAACTGACCCAATTAATTTAGACTAATTTACACTAATATAAAGTTAAATATAAAATGAATAAATGATAAATAAAAAATCTAAATTTTATTATGCAAAAAGAGATATTATCTCTTTTTTCTTTACAAAAACAATGTTATATGATAAAATATATATATGAAAATTGAAGAAGTTGAAGATTTTTTATTAAACAAAGAACAAAATTTAAAGCAAATTGTTGTTTCAGATAAATTAAA
Source organism: uncultured Clostridia bacterium (assembly GCA_947627545.1). GTDB lineage: Bacteria > Bacillota > Clostridia > Christensenellales > UBA1242 > Onthoplasma. The sequence continues at coordinate 8,484 of CANQWK010000004.1, forward strand.
TGGCTAAATAAATAAAATTATAATTAAACCAACAAAAATTAAAAATAAATTGGTTTATCAAGTTGCAACTTTTAAAAACAATCAAGTTTTTCACACCAATTTAGATTATAAATCAGCAATAAACGCATTGCAAATTAAAAATTTTAAACAAATTTTGTGTGAAAACATTGGTAGTAGCGCAACTTTTTCTATATCAAAAAATGGTTATAAATTTCATGAAAAACCTAACGAAATTTTGCCTAAAGATATTAACACAGACCATAACAAACAAAAAAATTATTTAATAAACGAAGGTGATAATGTGCCAATTTTGCAAGAACTTGGCATTTTTACAAAAGAAAATAAAATTGTTAATAAAATGTATGATAAATTTAAACAAATTAATAGATTTATTGAAATTATTGACGATGAATTTAAAAATTCAAATTTAAAAGAAATAACAATTTTAGATTTTGGCTGCGGAAAATCTTATTTAACTTTTTTAATTTATCATTATTTTGTAAATATTAAAAAAATTAAAGCAAACATTATAGGTTATGATATAAAAAAAGATGTCGTAGAAAATTGTAATAATCTTGCAAAAAAATTTAATTGTTCTGGCTTAAAATTTGTTGTTAGTGATGTTAAAAAAGATAAATTATTTTCAGGCAAAATTGATATGGTAATAACCTTGCACGCTTGTGATACAGCAACCGATTATGCATTAAATTTTGCAATTCAAAACAAAGCGAAATATATATTTTCTGTTCCATGCTGCCAGCACGAAATTAATCTCTCTATAAACAACGGAGGCGATTTTGACATTATGCTTAAAGATGGAATAATTAAAGAAAGGTTTTCTGCATTATTAACAGATGAATTCCGTGCCGAAATTTTGCGTGCTATGGGGTATAGTGTGGACATGATAGAGTTTGTAGATTTTGCCCATTCGCCTAAAAATATTATGATAAGAGCAAAATTATCAAAACATAAATTTGACACAAAAATTTTTGAAAATCTTAAAAAAATTAAGCAAAAATACAATTTTAATCAAAAATTATATAGTTTTTTTGAAAATTTTTAAAATTTTTTAATATTTTGAAATTTTATTTTAACGTTTTAATTTAAATAGTTTTGTTAAAAAAATAAATAAAAAACAAAATTAATTATGCAAAATAAAAATTGTTTTACTTTTTATTAAAATTGATTTATACTATAAATAACTAATTTAAATTTAATTAAGGAGTTAATATGAAAATTGTTGTTGATGCTTTTGGTGGAGATTATGCTCCGCAAGAAATTGTTGCAGGTGCGGTTAAAGCCTTGCAAGCAAATGAAAAATTAGAAGTTGTTTTGGTTGGAGATAAAGACCGTATTACCGAAATTTTACAAAGTTTAGTTTTTGTTAGTGATAGGTTGGAAATTGTTCATGCACCAGATGTTGTAACTATGGAAGATATTCCAACAGTTGCAATAAGAACAAAAAAAACATCTAGCATTGTGGTGGCTTATGATTATTTAAAAAATAATGACGATGCAACTGCTTTGGTTAGTGCTGGCAGCACAGGCGCAACTCTTACCGGTGCGGTTTTAAAATTAGGTAGAATTCCAAATATATCTAGGCCGGCATTAGCACCTGTTCTTCCAACTGTAAACGATAGGGGTGTTATGCTATTAGACTGCGGCGCCAACGCAGATTGCAAAGCAGAAAATTTGTTGCATTTTGGTGTTATGGGCAACGAATATATGAAAGCACTTGGCATAAAAAACCCTCGCATTGCACTTTTGAACATTGGCACAGAAGAAGAAAAGGGCAGTGAAATGATAAAAGAAGCCCATCAATTATTAAAAAATTCCGGTTTAAATTTTGTTGGCAACATCGAAGCAAGAGATATTATGCGTGGTAATGTTGATGTTGTGGTTAGCGATGGTTTTTCTGGTAACATAGCACTAAAAACAATTGAAGGCGTTGCTGAAATATTATTTGGCGAATTAAAAGATACTGTTAAATCTTCCTTTAAAGCGAAAATAGGCGGATTGTTTTTAAAAAATAGTTTAAAAAATATTAAAAATAAATATGATTATCAAAAACTTGGAGGAGCTCCATTGTTAGGTGTTTCTAAAATAGTTTTAAAATGTCATGGCAACAGCAAGGCAGATAGCATTGCAAAAACAATTGAACAAGCTTACACACTATCTAAAAATAAATTAATTCAAAAAGTTAGCGAAGCAGTTGCTAAATAATTTAAGAGTAAATATAAATTTTAATGTAGCACATTATAAAATAAACATTAACTAAATTTTTATTAGAATTAGTTTTTAATAAAAAATTTAAATTTAATTAATTTCTTTTTAGTTATTTTATAAATTTAGCATAATCTATTATTTTAAAGGAAAGTATGAAAAACAATTTTTTAGACCTATTTAATAAATGTCCAGACGAGTTAAAAAATCTTGCTTTAACTCATTCTTCTTTTGCACATGACCACAAAATTGAAAGCAACGAGCGATTAGAATTTTTAGGCGATAGCGTGCTTTCAATTATTGTTAGTGATTATTTGTATAAACATTTAAAAAAAGATGAAGGCAAAATGAGTAAAATCCGCTCAACATTTGTATGCACAGAAAATTTAGCAAAAATTGCACAAAAATTAGGTATAGAAAAACAAATAAAAATAGGCAAAAGTTTTAAAGATAGTTCAATAAGTGAAGCAATTTTGGCAGATACAATTGAGAGCATTATAGGTGCAATTTATTTAACATATGGCTTACCTTCAATATCTTCGGCAGTGTTGGATTTATTAGACTTAAAAACGGAATTAAAAAAAGGCATAAAACCACATGATTTTAAATCGGAATTACAAGAATATTGCCAAGCTCAAAAAATTGAACTTGACTATAAAGTTGAAAAATACAAACTAGAAAATGGGCAAGAAAATTTTAGAGCAAGTAGTTTTATTAATGGGAAATTTTTAGCGTATGGCAACGGCTCAACTAAGCGAGAAGCCGAGCAGAATGCCGCTCATTTAGCCCTAGAAAAATTAAAAAAGGAGAAATAATTTTAAAAGAATAAATTTTTAATAGTTATAAAAATAAATTTAAATTTTTGCTTGACAAATAAAATTTTAAGTATATAATATTAATAAGTTGAGGAGAAAACTATGTTATTTGAACCACCTATTGACGTTTTAGTTAATATTTTAGGCTGCCGATATACGGTTGCTGTTGTTGTTGGTGCTAGAGCAAAAGACCTTGAAAATAAAATACCAACAATTTTAAACGGAAGCGGAAATTTAGCAATTGATTATGCTGCTAACGAAGTTTTGCGTGGAGAAGTGGTTGGAGTTCAATCTAAATAACAATGTATGCACAAGTTGTTGTCGATATTTCATCTGATGCGGTAGATAGAGTTTTTGACTATCTTGCTTTACCAGAAACCAAAGTAGGCATGCGTGTGCTTGCGCCTTTTGCAGGTAGAAATTTGCTTGGTTATGTAATATCTTTAAGTGAAACAACAAATTTTGACCCAGCAAAAATTAAACAAATTAAATCTAATTTAGAAACAGTTCCTAGGTTAAAACCCGAAATTTTAAATTTGTGTTTTTATCTATCTAGGAAATTTTTTTTGCGCATGAGCGATTGCATAAAACTTGTTTTACCGTCTTGCGTTAGGCTAGATAGTGCTAAAGAACAAATTAATTATAATTTAACATTAAATTTAGATTTAGAAACAGCAATAAATCAAATAGGCAAGCGTGCAAAATCTCAATTGGCAGCCGTAGCATTTCTTGCAGAACAAGGTGAAGCTGAATATGTAAAAATGGTTAATCTTTTTGGTAGGCAGGCTATAAATGCACTTGTAGATAAAGGCATTATAAATAAAAATTCAATGCGAAAGATGCGTGCGCCAAGCATTGAAAATGTAGCAGTAAAAAAGAATATTTTAACAAAAAACCAACAACTTGCAGTGGACACAATAAAAGATAATAATCAAACCTTTTTATTGCAGGGTGTAACAGGTAGCGGCAAAACTGAAGTATATATGACAATTATTGAACATGCACTAAATCAAAATAAAACCGCAATAATGCTTGTTCCAGAAATATCACTAACGCCACAAATGATGAGCCGCTTTAACAGTCGTTTTCCAAACCAAGTTGCAGTTTTGCATAGTGGTTTAAGCGAGGGCGAACGCTTTGATGAATGGGACAGAATATTTACAGGTAAAGCAAGGGTAGTTTTAGGTGCAAGAAGTGCAATTTTTGCACCGTTAGAAAATCTTGGTGCAATTATAATAGACGAAGAACACGATAGTTCATATGTTAGCGAAAGTAACCCTCGTTTTGTAACGCACGATGTTGCAGAATTTAGGGCAAGATACAACAAATGTCCGCTTGTTTTAGGCAGTGCTACGCCAAGCATAGACAGTTTTAAAAAGGCAAAAGACGGCGTTTATAAACTTGTAACCTTACCAGAACGAATAAATGGAATGCAAATGCCTAATATTGAAATTGTTGACATGATAAACGAAGTGCTAGACGGCAACGCATCGCCATTTAGCAAAAAACTTATATCAAAATTAGACCAATGCATAAACAATAAAAAACAGGCCATTATTTTCATAAATAGGCGAGGTTACGCCTCTTTTGTTATTTGTAGAGAATGTGGTTATCGAGCAAAATGTGACGATTGTGAAGTAAGCCTTGTTTACCATAAAGAAGACAATCAATTAAAATGTCATTTTTGCGGCAAAAGATATAAAATGTTAGCAAGTTGTCCGCATTGCCATAGCACTAACATAAAATATGGGGCAATAGGCACAGAACGTGTAGTTAATGAATTAAAAAAGATGTTTCCAACCACACCAATTTTTAGAATGGATAACGACACAACTCGTGGCAAAGACGGTCATAAAAAAATATTGCAACAATTTTCACAAACCACGCCTTCAATTTTAGTTGGCACGCAAATGATAGCCAAAGGTCATGATTACCCAGATGTAACATTTGTCGGAATTTTAGATGCCGATGTTAGCCTTTACAATAGCGATTACAAATCCAACGAACGCACTTTTCAACTTGTAACTCAGGTTGCAGGCAGGGCTGGCAGGGCAAACGATAGCGGATATGTTGTTTTGCAAACATATTCACCAAAACATTATGTTTATAGGTTTGCTGCAAATTACGATTATTTAGGTTTTTACGATAAAGAAATAAACCTTCGCCAAACAACAGGTTTTCCACCATACAGCAACATTTTGAGAATATTAATTTCCAGTGCAAGTGAAACTAAAGCCATTGAAACCACAAAAAAAATTTATGATAAAGCAAAAGAATTAAAAGAAAAATTTGGCAAACAAATTATTTTTTTGCAGGCAATGTCAAGTCCAGTTAAACGCATACAAACCAAATTTAGATATCAAATTTTAACAAGATATTTGCCAAATGAAGAAATAACATCGGCATTTTATTCAATAGCCGACATAATAGAAAAAGATGTATCAATTTTTGTTGAATTAAACCCTAACAATTTAAGATAGGTTTAATAAAATTTTTTATTTAAACATTAAATTATTTTAAATTTTTAAATCACACATACACGAAAATTTTTTATTTATATAAAATCCTAATTAAATTTTAGGTAAAACATTGACTAGTAGCGTAATTTATGCTAAAATAAAGGCATATTCAATTTAATTTAAAAAATAATTCTAATTTTATATTAAAAATTTAGTAATTATAATTAGCAATTATCAACTTTAATTTAAAACAATAAGGAGAAAAATATGGCTATTAGAGAAATTGTGCCTTACACCGATAAATTTATTAGAAAACAGAGCAAACCTGTTAAAGTTTTTGATGAAAATTTGTGGGAACTTTTAGACGATATGCAAGAAACCTTAGATACTGTTAAAGGGGCAGGTTTAAGCGCTGTTCAAGTTGGCGTTTTAAAGCGTGTATTTATAATTAACATTAACAATATAAAAATGGAGTTTATAAATCCTGTTATAACCAAAAAAAGTGGGGAACAATATAAAAAAGAGGGTTGTTTAAGCGTGCCTAACAACTTTAATTATGTAAAGCGTCCACAAACTGTAACTGTAACCGCCTTTGACCGCTACGGCAACAAATTTACACTAACTTGTGAAGATTGGACAGCTGTTTGCGTTTGCCATGAAAATGACCACTTAGACGGCATTTTATTCGTAGATAAAATTTGTGTTCCACCTGATGGCAAAGCGGAGGATTAAAGAATTAATGAAAATTGTTTTATTTGGCACAAATGAATTTAGCCTAAGCGTTTTAAAAGGTTTAATAGATAATCATTTTGAGGTTGTTGCTTGCGTAACTCAGCCGGACAAAGTTAATGGCAGAAATGGCAAAATTTCATTTTCGCCAATTAAAAATTTTTGCTTAGATAATGGCATTCCTGTTTATCAATTTAAAAACTTAAATTTGGAAGGCGAAGCGGTTTTAAAAGCATATAACCCAGATATTTTTATAACTGCAAGTTTTGGTCAAATTATTAAGCAAAACATTTTAAATATACCAAAATTAGGCACTTATAATGTTCATGCAAGTTTGCTTCCAAAATATCGTGGGGCAGCACCAATTCAGCGAGCAATCATGAACGGCGAAAAATATACAGGCATAACAATAATGCAAACCGAATTAGGTCTAGATGCTGGCGACATGTTCTTAAAAAAACAAATTGAAATTTTAGATGACGATACATTTTCTAGTGTATTTAACAAATTATCAACACTAGGTGCAGAGTGTATTGTTGAATTTTTAAATAATTTTGATACATTAAAAAGTAAAGGCGAAAAGCAAAATGACAGTCTTTCAACCTATGCAAAAATGCTAACTGATAATGATTATTTAATAAACTTTAACAACACTTCAATTAACATATTCAATCAGGTGCGAGCGTTAGAAAATTGTTATTTTATATACAATGCAAAACGATACAAAGTTAAGGCTTGCAAACCAAATATAATGCACGGCAAGGCAGGTGAAATTCTTGCTTGCAACGGCAAAATTGGGCTTATAATTTCAACCGCCGACACAAGCATTGAAATTATAACAATTCATCCCGAAGGCAAACAACCAATGCCAGCAAAAGCGTTTATGAATGCAAACAAATTTAGGCAAGGAGATATTATTGAAAATTCTTAGTGATTTTTCTTTTAGCGAATTGAAATCTTGTTTGGCAAACCTACCTCAATTTAGAGCCAAACAAATTTTTGATGCCATAATTCAAGGCAAAGATTATAACGAAACAACTTTGCCTAAATCACTAATAGAACAACTTAAAAACGAGTACATTTTAAAGCCTGTTGAAATTTATAAAACCTTAACAAGCAAGGACGGAACAAAAAAATATCTTTTAAAACTTTTCGATAACAACATTGTAGAATGTGTGTTTTTAAAGCAAAATTATGGCAACACAATCTGTTTATCTTCCCAAGTTGGCTGCAAAATGGGCTGCAAGTTTTGCGCATCAACTCTAAATGGTTGCGTGCGAAATTTGTCTACAGGCGAAATGCTTTCAACCATTGCAGTGGTAAACGCTGATAATGGCAAATGTAATGAACGCAACTTTTCAAATATTGTGGTTATGGGCAGCGGCGAACCTTTTGATAATTATGAAAATGTGGTTAAATGGTTAGAACTTATAACCGATAAAAATGGCTTTAATGTAAGCGAACGCAACATTTCAATTTCCACTTGCGGCTTGGTAGATAAAATTTATGAATTTGCTAAACTAAACTACAACATAACCTTGTGCTTATCTTTGCACGCAACAACCGATGAAACTCGCAAAACAATTATGCCAATTGCCAACCGCTACAATATACAACAAACCCTAGACGCTTTAAAATTTTATGTTGAACAGAACAATAGGCGAGTTGTGTTTGAATATTGCCTAATTAAAGATGTAAACAACTCTAAACAAGACATTTTGCGTTTGAAAGACCTTACAAAAGACCTTAAATGCCATGTAAATGTTATTTGCCTAAACCCAAATGGCGGCAGTTTAAAAGCAACAACTCGAGCAGAAGCAGTTGCCTTCGTTAAAGAACTAAACAAAATTGGTGTTTCAGCCACTTTACGCCGAAGCCAAGGTAGCGACATTGAAGGTGCTTGCGGAATGTTACGTGCAAAACATTTAAACTAAAAACCGAAAAATTAAATAAATTTTAAATTACAAAAACTTAATTATTAGTATTGACTAAATTTGTATTTTATGATATAATTACAATAATAAAATAACTTACAATAGTAATATTCAACAACAAAAGGAGAAATTAAAATGAAAAAAAAGAATGGTGTTTTAACTGAAGTTTCAGAAAAAGATTTAAAATTATTAATTAAAAATCCTAAAAAATTTTGGGAAGGCGTTACTAGTATAGGATCATGGGCATTTGGTTATCGCAAATCGTTAAAAAATATAATTATACCAAACAGTGTAACACTCATTGGAGATAATGCGTTTAGTCATTGTGAGAATTTAAAGAGCATAATCATACCCAATAGTGTAACATGTATTGAATATGAGGCTTTTAGAGGTTGTACATCACTAACAAATGTAACAATACCAGATGGTGTAACAAGTATTGAAAATGGGGTTTTTAGTGGTTGTACATCACTAACAAATGTAACCATACCAGACAGTGTAACACTCATTGGAAAATATGCATTTAATTACTGTGAATCATTAACAAACGTTACCATACCAAACAATGTAACTAGAATTGGATCTTGTGCTTTTACTTGTTGTAAATCATTAACAAATATAACCATACCAAATAGCGTAATTTTTATTTCTGAAGGAATTTTAAGTGGGTGCCATAACTTAAAAAAAGTTATATTACCAAATGGAGTTGAAATTTCAAATAGATTGTTAATTACTAATTTTGATTTTTTAATATATAAAAGATATAGCAAAGAAATATTAGAAAAACATAAAAATGATTATACTCCACCTTTAATGTGGAAAGAACTTGAGGGGTTAAATCTTAAAGAATATATAAATTTAATTAAAAATTATGGAATAGACAAAGAAACAAAAGAGTTAAATGTTGAAGAAGATAATTTAACAGATTTTATTCATTTTGGCTATAATTTAGGTTTGTTTTCAAATGAAACAATTAAAGTAAAAAATAGTTCAGGCAAAGAACAAGAACTTCCAATTTCCAATTTGGCTCATAATGTAATTCAAAAAATGATTTTGTCTGGCATGGAACTTAATTCAATGCACATATATTTTCAAGCAATGAAAAAGCAAGAATTTAATGAACAATTTTTGCGTTTTTTGCTAAACAAAACAAATTTAGACGAAGTTATTGCAGAAGAACAAAAACATAATGGATTTATTGTTAAGCTTTATGATTGGTTTAAAGAACGCACATATTTAACAAATTTAGGCGAAATTGAAGATAGTTCAAACAGAACGCCACTACCAACCAGTGAAGCAAATAGATTTAAAATTAGGGTTTATGAAACAACCGAATCTGGCATAGACAAATTGCGTTGGCGAGAACCCACCGTTGATACATTAAAAAAAGAATTTATCGAAAAAGTATATGCAGGTGTTACACCAGAAAAACGCCATATAGCCGAATGTCTATTACAATATCCAGAATATTCTAAACAAATGTATTATGATAAAGCAGTTGAAATAGATGACGAGCGCATAAAAGCAGGAGTGCCTAACCATTTAACATCAAAACATGTTAAACAAAGCACAATGGACGCTTATAGGCAATATTTTGAAAAAACTGAGGGAATTAGGCAGCAAATTTTAGAAACCGCCGACAAAGCTTTAATTGAGCAAAAAGAATCTGCTGACCAAATTTTTAGTTATGAAATGTTGTCAAAAGATAGTGAAGAAATTTTTGCCATAGGTAGTTTAGTTCCGGGTGCTCCAACCTTGTTTGGCGCAGATGCAGGGCCAATGCGTGCAGTAATAATTAGCTCAGATATGCAACCACTTGTAATTAGAGATAGTAAAGATAACATTGTTGCATTTAGCATTGTGTATGTTAATAGAAAAGAGGGTTATGCAGTTGTAAAAGGTTTTGAGGTTAAACGAAAATATAGAGGCAACGATAAAGCATGTAAAGCCATATATGATAAAGCAATGCAAGGTATAGATGCTTTTGTCCGAGCGTATAATGAAGATAATCCTAACAATCCTATAAAAGTTGTAACTTGCGGTGTTTCTCCAGACCATGTGGACTGGGAAGTGATTAACAATTATGTAAAACGAAATCCAAAAAGTAAAATTTTAAAAGTACCAAACCTTGATGAATGGAGTTATGCAGGTGGCCTCAATTTGACAACCAGTTGGCCAGGAGATTGGCGCAAAAAACAATATAAAATTTGGGAACCTGACAAACATAACAATTTGGAGGTTTAATTGGAAAAGAAATTGGACACAAACACAAAAGAAAAAGAAATTGATGTATGGCTAAAAATAAATGTAAAAATTAATAATGAATTGGAAAAATTAAAACAAGCCGATAAAGAAAGGGAAGAAATTGGCAAAAATTTAGCAACTCTTCCAGAAAATGAATTAATAAAGCAAATGGACGAAAGCATAAAAATATATGAACAAATTTTGGCAAACATAACATTATTAAAAACACGAGCAGAAAAATTAAAAAATATAATTAAGGGCAAAAAGTAAATTGTTTCAAATTTTAAAAACTAACAAAATTCACTAAGAAATTATTTTAATATTACCTAAAAGTTAATCTAAAAAATAATTTAATAAAAAAATAAAAATTATAATTTATTTTAAATTTGTTTATTGTTTATAGCAATTTCATTTTTAAAATAAATTTTTTTATGTTATAATTAAACATGAAAAGAGGAAATTATGCGTAAAATTGTTGTTTCGGCATCTAGTTTGCCTGCTGGGCGTAATATGTCTAGCCAAATTGAATATATCGAGCGTGTTGGCACTTATGGTGCAGATATGTATCATGTTGATGTTATGGACGGCGTGTTTACTAAGCAAAAATCAATTGATTACACTTACATTGAACAATTAAAAGGGCGTTCCCCTTTGCTTTTTGATGTGCATTTAATGATTATGAATGCCGACAAAGTAGTTAACAAATATATAAAAGCGGGCGCAAATATAATTACTTTGCAATATGAAACGTTTGAAGATAAAACCTTATTAATAAAAACTCTTCAAAAAATTAAAAAAAGCGGATTGCTTGTAGGTTTAAGCATCGACCTCGATACCGATATAAGCGTTATAGACTCATATTTTAAGTATATAGACCTTGTGCTTATCATGACAGTTAAAGCAGGCAAAGGTGGTCAAACTTTTTTTGAAAGTTGTGTAAAAAAAATTAAATATGTGCGTGCCGAAAACAAAGATATTTTAATTGAAGTTGACGGCGGAATAAATGCAAGCACGGCAAGCGTTTGTGTCAAAGCAGGGGCGGACATTTTAGTTAGCGGTAGTTATATTTATTTAAATGATACTTACGAGGCAATTCAAACACTTAAAGGCAAAGCAGTGGTGGAATAAATGGACGAAAGGTTTTTTATTGAAAGCATAGCAAACAACACCGCTAATTTTTCTGCTGCCGAAACAAATCACATTTCAAAAGTAAGGCGTAAACAAGTGGGGGACACCATAAAAGGTTTTATTGGTGATGGCTTTGATTATTCATTAAAATTAACCGAAATAACAAAATCTTATGCAAGGGCAGAAATTTTATCAAAGCAGCCAAACCCAGCATTTAGCGAGCCAAAAATTGTGGTTTATTTGGCAATGCTTAAAAATGAGGCGTTGTCAACTGCAATAGATAATCTTGCCGAACTTAATGTTAAAGAAGTTAAACTTTTTAAGTCCGATTTTAGCATTGCAAACATAGACGCAAAAAAATTAGAAAAACTCAACGCTATTTCAACACAGGCAAGCAAACAATGTGAGCGTGCAGATATAATGAAAATTAGTTTAATAAGCAAAAAGGAAATAGAAAAGGATATTTCTCAATTTAAAAATCGCTTTTTTGCTTATGAAAATTCTAACAATAAAATTGCAAATTTTAGCGGAGAATTTGCCTTAATTATAGGCCCAGAAGGTGGGTTTTCTGCCGAAGAAGTTAAGCAATTTTCTTCGTTTTGCAATCAAATTAGTTTAGGCAAAACCATAATGCGAGCCGAAGTTGCTTGCATTGCAGCGGTTAGTATGTTAAAGGCGGTGAGCCTATGAAAGCAAGTGTTATAACATTAGGTTGCAAAGTTAATGAGTATGAAAGCCAATCAATTTTAAATCAACTTAAAACAGAGGGCTACGAAATAAGCGAAGGCTTAACCCCAGCAGATGTTTATGTGGTAAACTCATGTGCAGTTACAAACATTGCCGAACGCAAATCACGGCAGGTTTTAACAAAAATTTTAAAATTAAACCCTAATGCAAAAATCATAGTGTGCGGCTGTGCAGTTCAAAATAACCCAGCACAATTTTTAAAAAATAAAAATGTTTACGCTTTAACAGGCAATGCAGGTAAAGATAGAATAATTGACTTTATAAAAAAACAAAACAAAACTTTGCCAGACATCATTCATAATAAATATACAAACACACCAAGGCCAATAGAAACTCGCACTCGCCAGTTCATAAAAATTCAAGACGGCTGCAATTATTTTTGCACATATTGTTTAATTCCTTATGTTAGAGGGCGTAGCCGTAGCCGAGATTTAGCCGATATTTTAGATGAAATATCTCACACAAAAGCACCAGAAATTGTTTTAACCGGCATAAATATGAGTGATTATCAAATAAACGGCAAACTAGCATTAAAAACTTTGGTTGAAGAAGTGGACAAACTTAACAAAAGGTTTAGGCTTTCTTCACTAGAATGTAACGTGCTAGACGATGAAATGCTAAAAACTTTAAAACAATGCAAAAACTTTTGTCCACACTTTCATTTAAGTTTGCAATCTGCTTGTAATGAAACTTTAAAACGAATGAACAGGCGTTACACAATAGAGCAGTTTATAAACACCACTAAAAAAATAAAAAAAATGTTTCCGCTTGCATCAATTTCAACCGATATAATTGTAGGTTTTAATGGTGAAACCGACCAAGAATTCAACACAACAAAACAAAATCTAAAAAAAATTGGTTTTAGTTTTATGCATATTTTTCCATATAGCGAACGCACTGGCACAGTTGCCAGCAAAATGGACAACTCGCTAAAACTAGATAAAACAATAAAAACCGCTCGAGAAAAAGAACTAATTAAGCTAAACAATCAATTTAAAAGTGAGTTTTATAACCAAAATATAAACACAAAACATAAAGTTCTTGTTGAATTAGTTGACCAAAATTTCAGTTTAGGCTATACTGATAATTATATATATACCTACATAACAGGTAAACATAAGGTTGGCGAAATAATTGAAGTAACTTTAACCGAGCCTTACCTAGACGGAATGAAAGGGAAAATAAGATAATGGGAGTGAAATATGATAAGTGAAAAATTATTATTAACAATTTGGGGTCGAGAACTTCCTATTAAAATAGAATATGATTGTTTTGATGGGGAAGAAATTACTCAAATTCAAAAAGAAACGCTGCAAAAATTTTTGAAAAAACAAACTTCAATTTTTAAAGAAGCATATAATTTGTTGCAAAAGTTTTGTTTACAAAAATATCCTGAATATTTTTCTGGTCAATTTGATAATATTTTTAAATATATTAAACCAAATATTTTGTATATAAAAAAAGCATCTACTAGATTATGTGGTTTATTATGTAATTTCAAATATGAGCAGGAACATGGGCTTGCAATTATAATTGAAAACGAAAAAGTTGTTAAAGTCGATAATCAAGACGCTTTGTTATAAAAGAGATATAAAAGGAGATTAAAATGGGTAATTGCGTATTTTGTGCTATTAGAAAAGGGGAAATTCCTAGTGCCAAAGTTTATGAAGATAAGGATTTTATGATTATTAAAGACATTAATCCGCAAGCTAAAATTCATTTGCTTGCAATTCCGCACACTCATGTGCCATATTTAGATATGATGACCGAAGAGGGTGTAAATTTGCTTGGCAAAATTTTGCATAAAATTTCTAAAATGCAAGACCAATTAGGAATAAGTGATGGTTATCGCATAATCATAAATCAAGGCGAAAATGGTGGACAAACTGTAAATCATTTACACATTCACATTATGGGCGGCGAAAAACTTAAAGATATGTAAAAGGAGATTTCTATGAATAAAAATCCAAATAATCAAATGATACAAGATTTATTAACAAATTCAGAACAACTTCTTGCAAAAATAAACCAATTATTTTTGGAAAAGAAGTATGATGAAGAATTAGATTTAATAAATAAAGGTTTAGAAATTTACAAAGCAAAAACCAACACAAAATATACATGCTATAATGGTACAGATTCATTATATTTTAACGATTACCTAAAAATAAAATCAAAGAATTTATCAATAATAGAGTACAATTTGCTTATTATAAAATGTAATACCTATATTTTATTAAAAGATGTAGGCGAAGCGGAAAAAGTAATAAAAGAATTAGATAAAAAAGTTCCAAATGCTGCACAAGTTTATTCTTTAAAAGCAAATGTTGTTAAATTAATAAATCGATATATAAAGCTTGATGATATATTGAATGAACAATATAATTATATATATGATTCCAATTTATTTGCAGAATTTTTGAAAAATAAAGGTATATTCTATATGTGTTTTAAAAAAGATTATCCTACTGCAATAAATTATTTTTCAGCTTCCTTAAAATATAATAATGGGAAAGATGCTATAGAAGAAATTAATGCCTATATAAATGTAATGAAAAAGAGTTTTAACTTTAATGGTCAAATAAAAAATTATCAAGACGCTATTAACGAATTGCAAAATAAAAATTTAATTGCACAGCCAGCAGAAAGAAATGTAGAGTTTAGCAAATATTTATATAAATATGTTTTGTCAACTATAAAAGATAATAAAAATTATGTAAAATTGATACGAGAAAATTGTGTAAAAATGGCAGGAGAAGAGGCAACTAAAGAAATTGAAAAAAATTTGGGTAATAAATAAAATAAAAAAATAGTTTTTTTACAAATTTTTTGCAAAACCAGTTGACAATTAATTTAATATGTTGTAAAATAAAAAAGAGTGGTGAAAGGCCACCTTTTTAAATTTTAAAATAAAAGTGGGTGAAGAAGTTGACAACCGTTAAATGTGGCGAAAATGAGTCCATTGAAAGTGCATTAAAACGTTTTAAACGTAAATGCCAAAAAGATGGCATAATTGGCGACCTTAAAAAGAACACTGAATACGTTAAACCAAGTGTTAAGAAAAAGGAAAAACAAAAAGCAGCACGTAAACGAGCTATGAAACGCAGTAAATATTAAAATATTTAATTGCATTGAAAAGATAAGTAAACAAATATATTACTTATTTTTTTATTGACTTATTTAAAATTAATAACTAAATTTTATAATTTTTTAAGCAATAAAAAATTGATAAAAACAAAACTTTTCTTTTTTTATTTGCTTGTAAAAGGAATTTTTGGTATAATAAATTTATGGATTATAAGGCACAATTAAATGAAGAACAATATCAGGCAATGTTATGCTCGCAAGGTCCAGTGCTTGTAAGTGCAGGTGCAGGCAGCGGCAAAACACGCCTTTTAACATATAGAATTGCTTATTTAATAACCGATTGCGGTGTTCCTGCCAACAAAATTTTGGCAATTACTTTCACAAACAAAGCCGCAAATGAAATGAAAGAGCGTATTCAAAAAATTGTTCCAGACGGTCAACTTGTTACAGTTTGCACCTTTCATAGTTTTTGTGCCAGAATGCTTCGCACTTATGCTAGTTTTATACCAGGCTACAAAGATAATTTTTCAATTTTTAGCGATGCAGATACCGCCAAAATTCAAAAAGATTTATTCAAACAAATGAACATTCAAGACGAAAACACAAAATCTAATTTTAAACATAACATTTCTACAATTAAAAATGACAATATGTCTATTGAAGAATTTGTTAATATTTATAAATATGAAAGTTCTATTTTAGATTTTGAAAAATTTTATAAATCTTATCAGGCAGAATTAATTAAAAATAATGCAATGGATTTTGACGATTTACTTGTAAATTTTTACAATTTAATAAAAACAAACAGCGAAGTTTTGGCAAGCATTCAAAATAAATACACATATTTTAGTGTAGATGAATTTCAAGATACAAACAAACTTCAATATGACATTATAAAAATTTTAGCAAGCAAAACTCGCAACATTTTAATTGTAGGAGATGAGGACCAATCAATTTATGGCTGGCGTGGGGCTAACATTGACAACATCTTTAATTTTACAAAAGATTTTAAAGAGGCAAAAGTTTTTAAATTAGAGCAGAATTATAGAAGCACTAAAAAAATATTAGAGCGCGCAAACCTTATTATAAAAAACAACAAAAACAGGCTAGACAAAAAGTTATATACTCAGAACGATGAAGGAGCAGATGTATATTATTATCCAGCGCAAAATGAAAGTGAAGAAGCCGATTTTGTTGTTCATTCAATTATTCAAAAGCATAATCAAGGCGTTGAATATAACGACATTGCAATTCTAATGCGATTAAACTCGCTTTCTCGTGCGTTTGAAGAAAAACTTTTAACATATAACATTCCGCATATAATGTATAATGGCTTTAAATTTTTTGAGCGTGCCGAAATAAAAAGCGTGCTTGCATATTTAACAGCAATTGTAAATCCAAGTGATGATGTTAGTTTTGTTAGAATAATCAATTTTCCAAAACGCGGTATTGGCGAAACAAGCATAGATAAATTAACCGAAATTGCAACTTTAACTAAACGCTCAATAAAAGATGTGGTTATGAATTGCGAATATGAAGTTTTGCCAAAAGGCCTTAAAGATAAACTTAAACCTTTTAAGGAGTTATTGCAAGATTTAGGCGAGCAAATTAACAAACTTGGTCTTTATGAATTTTTTGTTTATCTTGTTAAAGAAAGTAAAATTTTAGAATCTTTTGATAAAGAAAACGAGCAAGAATATGAACGTCTTTTAAACATAAACTCACTTATAAATTCGGTTAGAGAATTTGAAGAAAATAACCCAGAAGCAACAATTGTAGATTATTTAGAGAGTGTAACTTTATCTTCAGCCATGGATAGTGATGATGGCAAAGGTGTAGTTATAGCAACGGTGCATAGTGCAAAAGGTCTAGAATTTAACACTGTTTACGTTGTAGGTTGCGAAGAAAAAATTTTTCCAATTTCACGAGATAATAATGATGACCTTGAAGAAGAACGCCGCTTAATGTATGTTGCAGTAACAAGGGCGGAAAAGGAACTTGTTTTAACATCAAGCGAAAGCCGTTTCTTATATGGCAAGCGTGAGTATAGTCCAAAATCAAGATTTTTGTATGAATTAGATTTGGCAAAAGAACGAAAAATAAAACCAGCACAATTTTCATATAATAATTATAATTCTTACGAAAATTATTATGAAAATAAAAATTCTTATCAAAGTTCAAACTACGGCAACTCTTTCAATTCAAATTCTTACAATAAATTAAACACATACAATAATTTTAGTTATAAAGGAGATAATATGAACACAATTGGTTCAAACAACCAACAATCTTTTAATTATACTTTTAAAAAGGAAACTGTTGAGAAGAAATCGGTAGATTTTTCAAAAATTAAGTTAGGTGCAAAAGTTACACACCCCAAATTTGGCGATGGCGAAATTGTTGAAATTTCAAATGGTTCAAGCAATCATACAGTTAAAATTAAATTTGCCACCGTTGGCGAAAAAATGTTGAGCCTAGATTACGCACCTATTGAATTTAAAGATTAATAATTAATAATGAAATATTAAATAATTAATAATTTAAGGAGTAATAAATGGATAAACATCAGCGTTTAATTTGGTTAACAGAACAAGTAAACAAACATAATAAAAACTATTATGTTTATGACAACCCAACCATTTCGGACGCCGAATATGATGCACTTTATTATGAATTAGTTGACCTAGAAAAAGAACTAGGTTATTCTTTGCCATCAAGTCCAACAAATAGAGTAGGCGACGATGTTTTAGAGGGTTTTAAAAAGAAGAAACACGATATTCCGCTTTACAGCCTAAATAAGGTTAAGGATTTTGACGATTTAAACAAGTGGATTTTAGACATGCAAAAAGCGGCAGGCAAGCAGCAAGAATTTACACTTGAATATAAATATGACGGCTTAAAAATAGTTATTGAATATGAAAACGGCTTATATAAATCTGCCACCACGCGCGGCAATGGAATTATTGGAGAAGATGTTACAGTTCAAGTAAAAACAATAAAAAGCGTGCCACTTACAATTCCGTGCAAATCTCGCATAATTGTTCAGGGCGAGTGTATGATGACAAATAAATCCTTTATAGAATATAACAAAACAGCCGAAATTCCGCTTAAAAATGCACGAAATGGTGTTGCAGGCGCAGTAAGAAATTTAGACCCCAAAGAAACAGAAAGACGCAAATTAGATTTCTTCTGTTATGATATTTTGTTAATAGAGGGCAAACAACTAAACACTCAAGAAGAAATGCACAATTTTATAATTGAACAAGGCTTTAAAACAGGCAATTATTTTAAAATTGTAAAAAACATAACCGAGGCTAAGGAAGAAATTGAACGCATAGACAAAATTAAAGATAACATAGATGTCATGATTGATGGAATGGTTATAAAAATAAACAATTGCTCAGTGCGAGAAGATATTGGCTACACAAATAAATTTCCAAAATGGGCAATGGCATTTAAATTTAAACCGGTTGAACTTTCAACCACACTAAAAGATGTTGTTTGGCAGGTTGGAAGAACAGGTAAAATAACACCAATAGCAATTTTAGACCCCATTGAACTTTCAGGTGCAACGGTAAGCAGAGCAACATTAAATAATGCACAAGATATTCAGCGAAAAGATGTTTATATAAATAGCCGAGTTTTTGTTAGAAGAAGTAACGAAGTTATTCCTGAAGTTATGGGCATTGCCGAACATCAACCAAATGAAAAGGCAATAATTTCACCAACACATTGCCCAAGTTGCAACAACCCATTAAAAACAATTGGTGCAAATTTGTTTTGCGTAAACCATAAAGGCTGCTTGGAACAAATTATAGATAGATTAACTCATTTTGTTTCACGTGATGCTTTTAACATAGATGGTTTGCGAGATAAAACCATAAAACTTTTTTATGAAAAGTTTAAAATTGCATATCCTTACGAGCTATTTAAATTGAAAAAAGAGATGTTAGAAGGCTTAGAGGGATTTAAAGAAAAGAAAATTAACAATATTATAGAAAGCATAGAAAAAAGTAAAAATGTAGATTGGCAAAACTTTATTTTTGCGTTAGGTATTTTAAATATTGGCAAAAAAAATGCCTATGTTTTAAGTCAAAAATTTAAAAATTTAGATGAATTAAAACAGGCAGATTTAAACACATTAATTGCTATTGACGATGTTGGCGAAATTGTGGCTAACAGCATAATTGAATATTTCAACGATGAGGACAACCTAATAAATATAAACAAATTGTTTGAACTTGGAGTTAAAATTAACCATAATCAACAAGAAACAATAAATTCAATTTTCACCAATAAAACAGTGGTTTTAACAGGAACATTGTCTAGTTATACTCGCCCTGATTTAACCAAAATTTTGCAAAAAATGGGTGCAAATGTAAGTTCAAGCGTAAGTAAAAACACAAATTATGTTATTGCCGGTGTAGAGGCGGGCAGCAAACTAACAAAAGCACAAGAATTAAACATAAAAATTATTGAAGAACCCGAACTTTTAAGTATTTTAAAGGATTATAATATTTAAACTATACAATGATTTATGTCTATTTTTAACATAAATTCCGCATATTTACGGAATTTTTTGCTAATTTTTTACAAATTTAGGTTAAGATATACAATTTTTTTCTCATAAATGAAAATTTTGCTTAAATTGATTTGAGTTTTAAGTTAATTTTGCTATAATACAAAATGTAAACTTTTGTTTATTCTATTTCTTACTAGGGGATAAAGTAATGATTAATTTAAAACAAATAAACATGGTAGGTTTTAAGTCGTTTGCTGATGAAACAAACATTGTTTTTGACGGCAACATAACCGCTATTGTTGGTCCAAACGGTTGCGGAAAATCAAATGTTAGTGATGCAATCCGTTGGGTAATGGGAGAAACTAGCACAAAAGAACTTCGCGGTCAGTCTATGCAAGATGTTATTTTTTCTGGCAGTGAAAAACGTAAAAAATTAAGTTATTGCGAAGTATCTTTAATTTTTGATAACTCTAATAAATGGTTTAATTTGGATTTTGAAGAAGTTGTTATAACCAGAAAATTATATCGCAGCGGAATAAGTGAATATTACATAAATCGTCAACTTTGCCGCAAAAAAGATATAACCGAAATGTTGCAGGACTGCAACTTAGGTTTGGACGGCTATTCTATAATCAAACAAGGTAGAGTTGAAAGTATAATATCTTCAAAACCAGAAGATAGGCGTGTAATTTTTGAAGAAGCCGTAGGCATTTCAAAATATAAATCTAGAAAGGAAGAAACTGAACGCAGGCTAGAAAAAGTTAGAGATAATTTAAGCCGTGCAACCGACATTATGAGCGAAGTTGAACGCAGGCTTGGCCCATTAAAACGCCAAAGTGAAGATGCAAAAAAATATTTAGAATTTAGAGATAAATTAAAAGATTTAGAAATAAATGCCTATATTTATCAATTTGACCATGCTAATGAAGTAAAACAATCAATAACCGACAAATTGGCTGGTTTAAAAGATAATTTAAAGGTTTTAAACACAAGTGTTGAAACAGAACAGGCCAAGTATGATAAATCGCTAAATGAAATAAATCAACTAGATAAAAAAGCAAATGATTTGCATGAACAAGTTTTACAATATACGGTAAAACTAGAGAAAAAACAAAGCGACACGCTTTTGCTTAATGAAAAAACAAGATATTTAAAAGAGCAATTAGATAATTATAATTCTCAATTAAATGCTTTAAATTTGGATTTAAATCAGCGTCAAGCAATAATAACAAATGCTTCAGCGTTAAAAGAAGAAGAACAAAAACGCCTTGTTGTTTTGCGTGCAAATTCACAAAAAATAAGTGATGATTATGTTGCTTTGGTTGACGAAATAACTAAAAATGAAGGTGAAAAAGAAGAAAATCAGCGTGCAATTATAGATAATCTTTCAAAATTAACCGATATTAAAGCTAATTTGTCAGCCTACATTGCAAAAAGGGACACTTTAAGCGAGAACTTAAAGCAAGACAATGAAAAATTAACGCAAATAGAAGCGGAAAAACAGGGTATAGAAGCCGAGTTTAACAGTTTAAAACAAGAAGTTGAAAACCTAAAAACCCAAAAACAAAAACATGAAGATAATTTAAACAAAATTATTGAAAAACAAAAACAAGCCGAAGAATCAGTTGTTGCAGCAAACAATAAAATTTATGCTTTAAGAACATCAATTTCTAACAACACAAACAGAATGAACATTTTGTCAAATCTTCAAACCGATTTTGAAGGTTATCAATTTGCAGTTAAACGTTTGTTGCAAGAGGGCAAACAAAATGCAAAATTAAATTCTGCAATTATGGGTGTTGTTGGCAACATTATTAAAGTAGATGAAAAATATCAAACAGCAATTGAAATTGTTTTAGGCGGAAGCATTCAAAATATAGTAACAAAAAATGAAGAAGATGCAAAAGTTTTAATCAATTATTTAAAAACTGCAAATTTAGGTAGAGCAACATTTTTGCCTATATCAGCAGTAAAACCAAGAAGTTTAATGTCTAGCGATAGGCAATATTTAAATTCAACCGGTTGCTTTGGCGTTGCAAGTGAATTGGTTAAGGCCGATGCAGTTTACAAGCCTGTTGTGGAAAGTTTGCTTGGCTCAACCGTTGTTGTAGATAATTTAAATAATGCAACTAACCTTGCAAAACGCAGTGGTTATTCATTTAGAATTGTAACCTTAGAGGGAGATGTTATTTCGCCTCAGGGCAGTATGTCTGGCGGAAGCAAAAAGAGTAATGATAGTTCACTTTTAGGCAAGGAAAATGAAATAAACAAACTTAAACAAACAATAAAAGAGCAAACTGCCGAACTTTCAATTTTAGAAGAACAATTTAAATCTTTGCAATCAGCACAAGAAAAATTAAAAGTTTTGTATCAGCAGGAAAGTTCAAATTTGCAACAAACAAGCAGCAATTTTTATACAAAAAATTCTAGATTAGAAAATCTTAATCAAAATTTATCTAATGTTGATGAACAAATTTTTTCACTTCAAAGCCAAATTAAAGTTGCGTCTAACATTGTAAGTGATTTAAATCAAAAAATTAACTCAATAGACCAAACTGAATTAGATTATAATTCCTCTAAATCGCAAGCAAATAGTTTTAATGAAAATAATAAAACAGCCTATGAACAATTAAAGCAAAAAAGGGAAAGTTATCAAGAAAAAATGATGGCATCTCGCGTTGAAATTGCTTCAGTGGAAGAAAAATTAAATTCATTAACAAAAGATATTGAAAGTCAAACCGCCGAAGTTGAAAACATAACACAATCTATCGAGCGTTTAAATAAGGACATTTCTAGCCAACAAGCCTTATATAACGAGGCAATTAATTTAAACAAAACAAAAGAGGACGATGCCGAATTAAACGAAATTCAGTCAACGCTTGCAAATTTAAATGAAAAACTTTATCAGTTTGATGAATTTAAGCAATCTTTGATGAATGAAGTAAAGCAATTAGATGAGAAAAAATCTCAACTTACAGATGAAATTTCAAAATTAAACAACCGCATATTTCAAGAAGAAAACAAGTTGCAAAAGGTTGATATAGACATTGAAAATATGCAAGAACGCATAATGGAAGAGTATGAAATGACATATAATGATTGCTTACCATTCAAAAAGCAGGATGAAAACTTTAACATTAAAGATGTTATGACCGAAATAAGCCGAACCAAAACTCAAATTAATGCACTTGGCCCAGTTAATATCAACGCACTAGAAGAGTATAAAACGGAAGGTGCAAGATATGAAGAAATGAATGCTCAAATTGAAGATTTAAAAAAGGCAGAAGAAGACGCAATAACAATCATCCGCGATTTATCAACTGAAATGCTAGAAAAATTTAACACCGAATTTGCAAAAATTCAAGATAACTTTACAAAGGCCTTTAAAGATTTGTTTGGCGGAGGAAATGCAAGATTAGAAATTCTGCCAAATGAAGACCCTCTTCAAGCAGGGGTAGAAATAATTGCTCAACCACCAGGGAAAAAATTAGACCACATAACACTTTTAAGTGGTGGCGAAAAAACAATGACAGCAATAGCAATCTTATTTGCAATTGTTAAATTAAAACCAATGCCTTTCTGCTTTTTGGACGAAATTGAGGCAGCTTTGGACGATACAAATATTGACCGCTTTACAAATTATTTAAAATATTTCAGCAATGATACTCAATTTATTGCCATAACTCACAAAAAGGCAACAATGGAGGTTGCAGACTCATTATATGGCGTAACAATGGAAGAAAAAGGCGTTAGTAAAATTGTTTCTGTAAAACTTAAAGACGCAGTTAAAGTTGCCGAAACAATAGATAAAGCTGAAGATAAAGCATCTTAACATTTTCAATTTAATGTGTAATTAATGTTATAAATACTCAATATGTTGTTATAATTATAAGAGGTAAAAATGGGAATATTTAAAAAGTTTTTTGAAAAATTAAAATATACTTTTAAGCGAACAGAATTAAATGATGATTTTTATGATGAGTTAGAGGCTCTTCTTGTTTCAAGTGATATGGGTGTTGAAACGGCTTTAGATATCATGGACGAATTGCGTGATGTTTGCAAACAAAAACTTATTAAAGATATAGACCATGCTCAAATTCAATTAAAGCAACTTTTAATAGAAAAATTGAATGCGCAAGAAATTAAATTTAATTATCCGCTAATAATAACAGTTGTTGGAGTAAATGGCGTAGGTAAAACAACAACAATTGCAAAAATGACAAAATATTTTACTAAAAACAAAAAATCGGTTTTGCTTGCAGCAGGGGATACTTTCCGTGCTGCGGCAACCGAACAACTTTCAAATTGGGCAGATAAATTAAAGGTAAAAATTATTAAACAGGGCGAAGGAGCAGATAGTGCATCGGTTGTTTTCGACGCAATAACAAGCATGAAAGCAAAAAATGTTGATGTGCTTATTGTTGACACAGCGGGCAGGCTTCACACAAAAACCAATTTAATGAAAGAACTTGAAAAAATTAATAATGTTGCACGTAGGGAATATTCAAACGCAAACTTTTTAAATTTAATTGTTTTAGATGCGTCAATAGGTCAAAATTCAATTGCACAGGTAAAAGCGTTTAAAGATAGCGTTAATATTGACGGCATTGTTTTAACTAAATTAGATGGCACAGCAAAAGGCGGAGTGGTTTATCCAATAATTAATGACCTAAAAGTTCCAATAATCTTTACTGGTTTTGGTGAAGGAGTAGATGACCTTGCTCCATTTGACGCAAATAGTTTTGTAGAAAAAATCTTAATGTAACTGACAGTTGTCAGTTCTTTTGCTTTTTAAAGGATTTTATGAATATTGATGATAGAATAAAAATTGCAGTTTTAACAAAATATTATGGAAATTTGTTAACAGAAAAACAAAAAATGGTTATATCTATGTATGTAGATAATAATCTTTCGCTTGCCGAAACCGGCAAAGAAATGGAAATAAGCCGCCAAGCGGTTAAGGATTCACTAGATAAAGCGGTGCAAACTTTGCAAGAATATGAAAATAACTTGCATTTTATTGCACGAGATGATAAAATAAAGAAATTGCTTGAACAAAAGCCGTTGGCAGAAATATCTTTGTCAACAAAATTGCAAATAATATCTTTATTGGAGGAATAAATGGCACTATTTTCAAATTTAGGCGAAAGATTAAATCATATTTTTAGCAAAATGACAAAGCATGGCAAACTAACCTCATTAGAAATTAAAGAAGCAATGCGTGAAATTCGTGTTGCACTTTTAGAAGCCGATGTAAACTATGTTGTTGCTAAGGATTTTATTAATAAAGTTAGCGAACTTGCCTTAGGGGAAGATATTTTAAAAAGTTTAACACCAACACAGCAAGTTATTAAAATTGTAAGGGACCAACTTACCGAATTAATGGGCGGAGAAAATCAAAAACTTAATGTAAGTCCAAAACCACCAACAATAATTATGATGTGCGGCTTACAAGGTAGCGGTAAAACAACATTATGCGGCAAACTAGCATTAAAATTAAAAAAAGAAGGCAAAAAACCAATCCTTGTTGCGTGCGATATTTATCGACCAGCGGCAATTGACCAATTAAAAGTTTTAGGAAAATCAATTCAAATAGAAGTTTTTGAGCGAGGAACAAACAATCCGGTTAAAACATGTAAAGAAGCAATTGATTATGCAAATAAATTTGCACTAGACACACTAATAATAGATACAGCAGGACGCTTGCAAATAGACGAAAAGTTAATGGACGAATTAAAAGACATAAAAAAGGCCATTAATCCAACTGAAATTTTGCTAGTTATTGATGCAATGATAGGGCAGGAAGCGGTATCTGTTTCAAAGGCGTTTAACGATGCTCTTGATGTTTCTGGTGTAGTTTTAACAAAAATTGATGGTGACACACGCGGTGGCGCAGCTCTTTCAATTCGTTCGGTAATAGGCAAACCTATAAAGTTTGTTGGCGTGGGAGAAAAACTAACCGACCTAGAACCTTTTTATCCAGATAGAATGGCATCTAGAATTTTAGGTATGGGAGATGTTTTAACACTTATAGATAAAGCTCAAGAAGCAGTAGATGAAAAAACTGCTAAAGAAATGGAACGAAAATTTAGGGAAAACAGCTTCGACCTAAATGATTATATTGAACAAGTTAATTCATTAAAGAAAATGGGTGGATTAAAATCTGTTTTATCAATGATGCCAGGCATTGGCGGAAAAATGAAACAACTTGAAAACATGATAGATGAAAAGGCATTAGAGAAAAATAAGGCAATCATTCAATCAATGACTGCCAAAGAACGTCAAAATCCAGATATAATAAACGGTAGCAGACGCCAAAGAATAGCAAAGGGTGCAGGTGTTCAGGTTAGCGATGTAAACAATTTGTTAAAACAATTTAATCAAAGCAAAGAGTTGATGAAAATGATGAAAAACCCTAAGGCGTATGGCGGAAAAATGGCAATGATAAAGAAATTAATGGGCGGCTAAATAAAAAACTAAGGTTTATCAAATATTATCATCACTTTTTAAGTAAGAATTTTGATATGCTATAAACATTTTGTTTGAATATGTTTTAGAATAATCTTCTTTAAAAATTTTATATATAGGTTTTAAAATTTTTTTCTTAAATTCTTTTTGTTCTTTTTTGTTATTTACAAAATGGTTAGAAAGATTATTATAAGATATAAAACCATATAAAATAATAGTTTTTACATCAATATTTGTTTGCTTGCTTAAATTCTGAGCATATTTTATAGCTTCCAGTGAACATAAACGAAAGCATTCTAGGTCAATCAAATCAAGTTCAATAATAGCGCTTTCATTTTTATCTCTTAAATAAGAGTCTATTGTTCTACATTGTAAAATGCTGATACGCAAAAAAATAGAATTTTCATCTGATTCAAGCAAATCAAAAAAATTTAAGGATTGATTATTTTGTTCCTCTGTTAAATTTAAAAGTGGATTGTTATTCAATTCTTCAAAAACATCATCTCTTTCTTCAAAAAAGGATAAAAAATATTTATATAATTCTTTTGATATTAAATTTTCCATAATAACCCTTTATTTTGTAAATTGCTTTGTACATTGCATCTAGTATATTTATGTTAAGTATATCAATAAATATTAAAATTGTCAATATCTAAATAAATTTTAAAATTTATTAAAATTTTTTGCAAAACCCTTTACAAATAAAATTTTATATGCTATAATGTAAAGGTAAATTACTTTACAACTTAAAAATAAAAGGAGAAATTATGGCAGTTAAAATTAGGTTAACTCGTTTAGGAGATAAAAAATCTCCATTCTATCGTGTTGTTGTGGCTGATGCTCGTGTTGCAAGAGATGGCAAATACATTGAACAATTAGGCACATACAATCCGCTAAAAAACCCAGCTGAAATTAACATTAACAAAGAGTTGGCAGAAAAATGGTTAAAAAATGGTGCTCAACCAACCGAAACAACCAAAGCTTTGTTGCAAACAATTGGCGTTTTGGAAGTTAAAGGCAACAGCGTACCTAAAACAAATAATAAGAAAAAGAAAAAAGCATAAGGAGTTAGTTTATGCAAAAAATGTTAGAGTACATTGTTAAAAATCTTGTTTCTAACCCTGATGCTGTTGAAATTGAAGAAACAAATCAAGGCAAAAACAAAGTTTTTAAAGTAAGGGTAGAAAAGAAAGACGTAGGCAATGTTATAGGCAAGGGCGGAAACATTGCAAATGCAATTCGCACACTTGTAAAATCGGTAGGCAATTCTAAGGAAAGGCTAATTATAAAGTTTGAAGAAAAATAATTTTTGTTTCAAAAGGTAAAGATGCAAAATTTATTAGAAATAGGCAAAATTGTGCGTACTCACGGCATTAAAGGTGCGGTAAAAGTTATAAGTTACCTTGATGGCGTGAATTTTTCTATATTTAAAAATGTTTTTATTGGCGAAAAACAACTTCCAGCAAAAATAACAAAAGTTCAACCACTAAATAATGACGCATTTTCAGTTCAAATTGATGTAATTCCTAATGTAGAAACGGCAGAAAAATTTAAAAATAATTCTGTGTTTATTAATAGAGAGATGTACCCAGATTTAAAAAATAAAATATATTTAAGCGACCTTATAAATAAGCCTGTTTTAAACGAAAAGGGTAAAGAAATTGGCACTGTGGTTGATTATGACGATTACGGTGCAAGCATTGTTTTAACAATTAGGTGCGAAGCAGTTAGTTACCAAATTCCTTTTGTAGAAGAAATTATAACCTATAACGAAGAATTAGAAGCATTTATAATTAACCAACAAAAATTTGAAGATTTAAGAATTTAACAATTATTATTATGGTGTTTTAAATTAGTTATGTTTTAATTAGTTTATATTTACTTTTTGCTATTTATATGTTTATATGTTGACGAAGTTATTGCAAAGTTGTCAAAATAAAAGGAAATTATGAAAATTGACATTTTAACTTTATTTCCAGAAATGTTTGCTCCCTTAAAAGAGAGCATTATTAAACGTGCAGTTGACAGCGGCAAAGTTGAAATCAACATAATTAACATAAGAGATTTTGCAAATCCACCACACTATAAATGCGATGACGAACCTTTTGGCGGCGGTGCAGGAATGATTATGATGTGCGAGCCGCTTTTTAAAGCAATTGAAAGCGTAAATCAAGCAAATTCTTCAATTTTTTATATGTCGCCACGTGGTAAAGTTTTTAATCAAAATTGTGCCGTAGAGTTATCAAAATTAGAACATATAATTTTAATTTGCGGACATTATGAAGGCATTGACCAACGTGTATTAGACTATTTTAAAATTAGCGAACTTTCAATTGGCGATTATGTTTTAACAGGCGGAGAGTTACCTGCGATGGTGGTTGCCGATGCAGTAATTCGCCTTTTGCCAAATGTAATAACCGCCGAAAGTACAATTGAAGAAAGTTTTTCAAACAACCTTTTAGAGTATAATCAATACACTCGCCCAGCCGTGTTTAGAGAAATGTCAGTTCCAGAAGTTTTGTTAAATGGAAATCATAAAAAAATTAAGGAATTTAGAGAACAACAATCAATTGAAATAACCAAACGCAACCGCCCAGACTTGTTAAGGAAAAATTCAAAAAACAAAAATTAAATTAAAACTAAAATTTTAAATAAAAAACTGCAAATTAAAGCAGTTTTTTATTTAAAAATTTGACAATTATTAGTGTTTATGATATATTTTTAATATGAAAGAAGAAATCATTGCCGAAATTTTGAAATATTGGAATACATTTGACACCAAAGAAAAAATTGCTCACTTGCAAATGTATGAAAAGATTAATGCAAAACTTCATAATCGCTTAGAAAGGGAAGTTGTTTTTGTTGAACCAAAGAAAAAAGGAGATTTGTTGACTTTCGGGCAGTATAAAAAAGATGAGCCTGCTTTATTGCGTATAGCCAAAGTTAAAATAGACAAATATGATGCAATCCGCATGCTCGACACTACTTATCATGAAGGTTACCATGCTTTTGTTCACGATTTCTTAGATAATATAAACGATTTAAAAACTTTTTCAAATTTAACAAAAAATGAGTTTTTTACAGAATTTAAGCAAAACATACTTATGCTTTTAACTATGTCATGTAAGTATCGAGATTCTAAAGATAAAATTTCTCAATATTTTAAAGATTATTATTACGAAGAACAGCTAGTTTATAAAGAAAGTTTAATTTTTATGTTGTATAACATATTAAAATTGAGCAGTAATAAATCGGATATAGAAATATTGTACAAAAATTTTAAAATCCTAATTTCACAATATTTTGAACATGAAAAACGAATATCAAAACCCCCAATCTTAATAACAAAAGAAGATATTGAAAGGTCTAAACAAATGTTGAATGAAGTCGGCGAATTGTTTAGGTTAAATTTAGTTATCAATCTTGATGATAAAAATAATAAAAGACTAATTAAAAGATTTAAAACTGAACAATCACCAGAAGTTTCAGCAATAAAATATGATGTAATTATTGAATTAATAGAAAATGCGTTGAATAATTTAAAATATCATAAAGATGATAACAAATTCTTGAAATTTGAATTTGAAAAAACTGCAGAATTAATAAATTTAAAATAGGAGATTTATGATAAATTGGTTTCCAGGGCATATGAACAAAACATTAAAGCAAATGCAAAGTGATAGCAAACTTTGCGATTGTTTCATTTATGTTTTAGATGCTCGCTGCCCATTAAGTTGCATTAACCCTGAATTTATAAAGGTGGTTAAAGATAAACCCATAATTTATGTTTTAAATAAGGCAGATTTAGTAGAAAGAACTGACTTGGTAATTTTTAAGAAATATTTCAATGCACAGGGTAGCGAATGCATTAGCCTTAATGCAACAGTTAGTGGTAACTCTAAAATTTTAATTGACACTATAAATAAAATTTTTAAACAACGCATAGAAGCCAACAAACAAAAAGGCGTAAATTTTATAACTCGTGCAATGATATTGGGTGTGCCAAATTCAGGCAAATCAACAATTGTTAATAACCTTTGCAATAAAGCAAGGGCAGTAACAGGTAATAAGGCAGGTGTAACAAAAAGCAAGCAATGGGTTAAGGTTAGCAACAATATTGAATTTATGGATACTCCAGGCGTACTTTTGCCGAATTTTGATGATGAACAAAAGGCATATAATCTTGCAATTGTAGGCTCGGTAAAAGACGAAGTTTTAAATTTGGTTGATATTTCTATTCAACTTATTAATCGCCTAAATAATTTAAATGAAAATATTTTAAAATCTAAATATGGTGTAGAATATAACGAAAATACACAACTAATAAACATGTTACAACAAATTGGGAAAAAGCGTGGTTGCGTTATAAAAGGCGGAGAAATTGATTTAGAACGCACTTCAAAAATTTTGCTTACAGATTTTAGGTCTGGTAAACTTGGCAAAATTTGTTTAGAAAAAATATAAATTCACTTTAAAATTTTTAGCTATTAAAAAACTTTTTGTTATAGAAATTATAAAAATTTTAATAACAAAAATAATAAACAAAATTTAAAATTTTTAAAAATTAATTTTACAAATATTAAAAAATTAAAAGATTAAAAAGGTAATTATGAACACAAAAACAAAAGCAGAAAAAAGCATAGCAAAATCTAAAATTGACACACAAGCAATTTTTGAATATGATAAAAATTTGTTATCTAATAATATAAAAACAATTGCGGGCGTTGATGAAGTTGGGCGAGGTCCGCTAGCAGGTCCGGTTGTAACGGCGTGCGTTATTATGCCTTACGATGAAATGATTAATGGAGTTTTTGATAGCAAGCAATTAAGTAAAAAGAAAAGGGAAGAATTAAATCAACAAATTTTAAACAAAGCCCTTGCAGTATCAATTTCAATGCGAGATAACAACCGAATAGACGAAATTAATATTTTGCAAGCAACCATTGAAAGCATGAAGGAAAGTTTTGAAAAATTAGTTTTAAAACCTGACCTTTTGCTTATAGATGCAGTTAAATTAAATGTGTGCAAAAATGAAAAATCAATAATTAAAGGCGATGCAACAAGTTATGCAATTGCTTGTGCGTCAATTGTTGCAAAAGTGTTTAGAGATAAATTAATGGCAGATTATTCAATACAATTTCCGCAATACGATTTTAAAAACAATGTTGGTTATGGCACAGCAAAACATTATCAGGTAATTAAAAATTATGGCATAACGCCAATTCATCGCCTTTCATTTTTAAAAGGAATAGTTAACCAAACAGATAAAAACATGCAAACAAATATCAATAATAAATAAAATCTGCAACTAAAAAATCTTAAAGGAATTCTAAAAAACGCAATATATATTTTAAAATTTAACAAATATTTAAAAGGATGTTAAATGGAACACATATTATTTGGTAAAAAGGGCGAAGCGCTGGCAACTACTTATCTTAAAAATAAAGGTTATAAAATAATAGCAAACAATTATAAAACAAAAATAGGCGAAATTGATATAATTGCCCAAATTGATAACACTATTGTTTTTGTTGAAGTTAAAACTAGAACATCTAGTGCATTTGGCGACCCACTAGAAGCTATAAATTATCAAAAACAGCGAAAAATAAGAAATGTTGCAACATATTATTTAAAAAGCAAAGGCTTGCTAGATACAAATTGTCGCTTTGATGCAATTGCCGTTTTAGGTGATGACGAAGCCAGCATTCGCCATATAGAAAACGCCTTTTAGTTTTAATTTATGATTTTATATTGCCTTTATCAACTATCTTAAGTTTAAAACTATTTTATTTTTGTAAAATTTTTAACAAATTTTTTAAAAACACTTGCAAATTGTAAAAATATGTGTTAATATAATTAAGTTGAATATTGGCGGTCCGCTGTGGTCCAATCATAAGAACGCTAATTTAGGAGGTATGAAATGACTATTATCGACCAAATCGAGAAAGAGCAAGTTAGAACAGACATCACTCCTTTTAATATTGGAGACACTGTGCGTGTTATGTACAAGGTTAAGGAAGGAGATAAAGAGCGTGTTCAAGCCTACGAAGGCGTTGTAATTGCAAAAAAAGGTGCGGGAGTTAGAGAAAACTTTACTGTTAGACGCATTTCTTTTGGTGTTGGCGTGGAAAGAACATTCCCAATCAACAGCCCAAGAATAGATAAAGTTGTTGTAACAAGAAAGGGTGCTGTTCGCCGTGCTAAAATTTATTACATTCGCAATCTTTCAGGTAAGGCTGCAAAAGTTAAAGAAGTTAAATAAGTGGCAAAAGCCACTTTTTTCTTTTAAATGATAAAAATAATAAAATTTTAAAAAGGTGTAACATCATAAATGATTAATTTATTAAATTTATAAAAAATAATGAAATAAACTGATTTATAAGCTAGTTTAATTTAAAATATAAAAAATGAAACTGTTAACTCGGTTTCTTTTTTGTTTTGTTAATTGCATTATTATTTACTTGACAAAATTTGCCAATTTTTGTAGTCTTTTTTTATGTTAGCAAAAATTTTATCTTTTGGTTTAAATGGAATAACTGGCTATCCGGTTACAATAGAAGTAGATATAAATGCAGGTTTGCCTGGCTATGATGTCGTTGGCTTAGCAGATGTCGCTATTAAAGAAAGCAAAAGCAGGGTTAAGGCCGCAATTAAAAATAGCGGATATAGCTATCCAATTAATAAAGTTGTAATTAATTTAGCGCCGGCGGATACAAAAAAAGAAGGTAGTATGTACGACCTTCCTATTGCACTAGGCATATTGCTTTGTGAAGGAAAATTGAAACAGGAAAAGTTAAATAATTACATAATTTTGGGCGAGTTGAGTTTAGATGGTCAGGTGCGAAAACTTAATGGAATAATGCCAATGATTATAAGTGCTAAACAAATAGGTTTTAGCAAATTTATAATTCCACAACAGAATGCAACTGAAGCCTCGTTCGTAGACGGAATTGAAGTTTATGCAGTTGAAAATTTAAAACAAGTTGTAGATTATTTTAACGGAGAAATTGAAATAAATAAGTTAGATAACAAAAGCTTTGAAACTGTTGTAAAGGAACATAATTTTAAGCACGATTTTGCTTATGTAAAAGGTCAAGCAAGTGCGAAAAGGGCAATGGAAATAGCCGCAGCAGGTGGTCATAACATTTTATTAATAGGTCCACCAGGAGCAGGTAAAACCATGCTTGCAAAATGTTTTTCATCTATATTGCCAGACCTAACGTTTGAAGAAAGCTTAGAAGTAACAAAAATTCATAGCGTTGCCGGAATTTTAGATTCTAAACAAGGTATAGTTGTTGAACGCCCATTTAGAAGTCCACATCATAGCTCATCGCTAGTTGCTTTAACAGGTGGAGGTCAAAAAGCAAAGCCAGGTGAAGTAAGTTTAGCACATAACGGCGTTTTATTTTTAGACGAAATGCCTGAATATGCTCGTAGCACAATTGAAACCTTGCGTCAACCAATGGAAGATGGTTATATAACCGTTGCACGCAACGCACAAACAATTCAATATCCTGCCAATTTTATATTAGTTGCCAGCATGAACCCTTGTCCATGCGGATATTACGGCAGTTCAACACACGAATGTAAATGTTCACCAACGGCTATACATAAATATCTTTCAAAAATAAGTGGTCCATTATTA
This sequence comes from uncultured Clostridia bacterium, assembly GCA_947627545.1. Classification (GTDB taxonomy): domain Bacteria; phylum Bacillota; class Clostridia; order Christensenellales; family UBA1242; genus Onthoplasma. The sequence goes on from CANQWK010000004.1 coordinate 42,485, forward strand.
GACCGCATAGATTTGCATATTGAAGTTGATAGTGTCCAATTTGAAGATTTAAATGATTTAAAAATGGAAGAACCTAGTGCAAAAATAAAGGAAAGGGTTAACCACGCTAGAGATATTCAATTAAAAAGATTTAAAGGCTCAGGAATATATTCTAACTCAAAAATGGATGAAAAGGAATTTAAAAAATATTGCGTGCTAGATAAAACATGTACCGATTTAATAGAATATGCTTTTAAAAAATTTAATTTATCGGCTCGAGCATATAATAGAATTTTAAAGGTTGCTCGCACAATTGCAGATTTAGACGGCAAAGAAAACATAGAGAAACAGCATATATTAGAGGCAATACAATACAGAACATTAGATAAAAAATACACAGTATAAAGTAGTGGTAATATTTATTTGCTTATAAAATAAAAATAAAAAAAGGTTAATTATGACAATTGAAGAAAGAAACATAATTTGGCTAGATTTATTTAGCTTTTTAGGTTATCAAAAGAAAATAAAAATTTTAAGTTTATTTGATAAAAATCAAGATATCAAAAAGTATTTTTTATCTAACATTAAACTAAAAGAAATTTTAACTGACAGTGAATTTATTCAAATGTCTAATTTTTTAGATGATAATTATCTTGATGCCCAAATAGAAAAATTTATTAAAAATGGCATTTCTATGATAACTTTATCTAACCCTAATTACCCTGCACTATTAAAGGAAATAGACACTCCGCCGCTGTGCTTATATTGTAAAGGAAACCTTCAACTTTTAAATTCAATTTGCATAGGAATTGTTGGAACAAGAAAACCAAGTGATTATGGTATAGTGGTAACAAAGCAGTTTTCAAAAGAACTTGCTTCGTGCGGAGTTACAATAGTATCAGGCTTGGCGGTTGGTGTTGACACAATTGCACATAAAGCAGCGTTAGATGAAAACGGCAGCACAATAGCAGTTTTGGCAGGTGGGCTTTTTCATATCTATCCATCAATAAATATTGGTTTAGCAAGAAAGTTGGAAGAAAACAATTTAATTATAAGTGAAAACACCCCTGATGCAATGCCACAAACATATTATTTCCCAATGAGAAACCGCATAATAGCAGGCTTATCAAAAGGCGTGTTAATAACCGAAGCAGGTGAGAAAAGTGGTTCTTTAATAACAGCAAACTATGCGTTAGATTATAACCGAGAAATCTTTGTTGTTCCAGGTAGAATAAATTCTCCAACTTCGGCAGGAACAAATAATTTTATTAATGAATATTTAACATCTTTTACCTTAAACAGCCAAAAAATTCTTGATTTTTTGCATTTAACAAAAGAAAACCAAAAAAATTCAGCCGTTCAACTTGACATTCGTGAGCAAATTATTATAAATTATATAGCGGCAGAACAAAGAACATTTCAAGAGATTTGCGACTATACTCATCTTCCTGTAAATGAACTAAATGCAACATTGCTTAATCTTGAAATGGAAGGTTTAATAACCAAACTTGCCAATAATAGTTATATAAAATCTTAGGAGAAAAAATGACAAAGGTTGTAATTTTTGATTTTGACGGCACATTAACAATAGACAATAATGTTTGGTATAAAATTTGGAAAGAATTAAATATGTTAGACATTGACGATTATCTTTACAGAAAATATAAAAGCAATGAATTTTCTTATGATGAGTGGGTAGAACAAGCATTTAATTATTTTATAAAAGGCAAATTGAATATTAAAACAATAAATAAAGTTGCAAAAGAAACAAAATTAATAAATAATTTAAATGAAACATTTAACATTTTAAAATCGAAAAATATAAAGATTTATATTTTATCTGGCGGAATAAAAAATGTTATAGATTTAGTTTTAAAACAATCTAAAAATTGCATTGAAAAAATAGAAGCACATAAGTTAATTTTTAACAATTTTGGCAATCTTACAAATTTTGAAAACCCTGACCACAATTTGCGAGATAAACAGGAATATATTAAAAGAGTAATAAATCAATTAAACATTAAAGCAAATGAACTTTTATTTGTTGGAAATGATTGGAACGATGAAACCGCTTGTAAAACAGGTTGCCGAACATTATGTATAAATGCGGAGGAAACAGACGAAAACAACACAACTATTTGGCATAATCATTTAAAAACAAACAATTTGTTAGATATAATGCAATATGTTTAATTTAAAGAGGTCTAAAATTAATAAATGTTTGCGTTATAGGTATTTGCGTAAATTAAAAGTTAATATTATGTAAAAAATTATTAAAATAAAAAATACAAAGTTAAAGGAAATTATGAAATTAGTTTTTATAGAAGGACCAGGTAAAAAAGATTCAATAAAAAAATATTTAGGTGCAGAATATATTGTTTTTCCAACAAAAGGCCATGTTAGAGATTTGCCTCAAAAATCATTTGCAATAGATTTAAACAATAATTATGAGCCTACCTATGAAATAATACCAAATAAAAAATCAACGGTAGCCGAACTTAAAAAATTAGCGGAAAAGGCTGATGCAATTTATTTGGCAAGCGACCCAGATAGAGAAGGAGAGGCTATTGCATGGCATTTGGCAACAATCTTAAATTTAGATAAAGATGCCTTGGTACGTACCGCTTTTAATGAAATTAGTAAAAAAGCAGTTAATGAAAGTATCAAAAATCCAAAACCTATCAATTTAGATTTAGTTAATGCTCAACAAGGCAGGCGAGTGTTAGATAGAATTATGGGCTATAAATTAAGCCCACTTCTTTCAAAAAAAATTCATGCCAATTTAAGTGCTGGTAGAGTTCAATCCGTAACTCTAAAACTTGTTGTAGATAGAGAAAAAGCAATTAAATCTTTTGTGCCACAAGAATATTGGAATGTTACAGCCGAACTAGAAAAAGATAAACAAAAATTTAAGGCGGATTTAATTCAGTTTAAAGATAAAAAACTAGAAATTCACTCTAAAGCAGAAGTTGATGAAGCCCTAAAAGTAATAGAAAATGCCGAATATAAAGTAAGTTCAGTTAAAAGGCAAATTGCCTATTCTAAACCGCCTGCACCTTACATTACAAGTAGTTTGCAGCAAGATGCACTTTCAAAATTAAAATTTTCTTTGGCAACCTACACAAAAACTGCACAGTCTCTTTATGAAGGTGTTATGATAGCTGGCGAAGGTAAAACTGCGCTTGTAACTTATATTCGTACCGATAGTACTCGCGTTAGTGTAGATGCACAATTTATGGCAAAAGAATATATTGTAGAAAAATTTGGCAGCCAATATCATCCAGGCAAATTTAACGAATTTAGCACAAAGCAGAATGCTCAGGACGCGCACGAAGCCATAAGGCCAATTAGTTTAAAATATACTCCTGAATATTTAAACGGAAAAATAGACGAGCAATATTTAAAACTTTACACATTAATTTTTAACCGATTTGTTGCTAGTCAAATGAGCTGGGCACAATATGATAGTTTGCAAGTTGACATATTAGCAAACGATTATAAATTTCGTTCGTCTGGCAAAGCCTTGATATTTGATGGCTATACAAAATTAATAAAGCCGCAAGAAGAAGATAAAAACGGAATAAATATTCCATCGCTTGCCGAAAACGATGTTGTAACAAAAAACAAAATTAAAACCGAACAAAAATTTACTAAACCGCCAACTCGATTTACTGCTGCTACATTAACTCATGAAATGGAAGTGCAAGGCATTGGCAGACCTTCAACTTATGCAAACACAATAAGCACTTTATTTAATAGAGAATATATAAAAACTGAAAAAAATTATTTAATTCCAACCGATTTAGGCGTGCAAGTAACCGATTATCTAGAAGAATATTTTAAGCAGGCAATGGATATAAAATTTACTGCCGATATGGAAAAAGAACTAGATGATGTGGAACTTGGCAAAGTAAAGTGGCAAGATATTGTAGATAGGTTTTATAAAGATTTTAGCCAACAACTTGAATTTGCAAGTAAACAATCTGGCATAATTTTGCAAAAATCTGAACCTGAATTAAGCGACATTACATGCGATAAATGTGGGGCAATGATGGTTTATAGAGAAGGCAAATTTGGACGTTTTCTTGCTTGTTCAAATTATCCAAAATGTAAAAACACAAAAAATTTAAATGAAGTAAAAAATCAAGTGCAAGAAAAAGGTATATGTCCAAAATGCGGTGGAGTTGTAAGTGCAAAATATTCCAAAAAGGGCAAATTGTTCTTTGGTTGCGAAAATTATCCTAAATGCGATTATGTTTCTTGGAATTTACCACTAACTGAAAAATGCCCAAAATGTAACGCTAATTTATTTAAACGCTTTACACCAAAAACTCAAACAATATTTTGCCAAACAAAAGGTTGCAATTATGTTAAAAAAGATTAACGTTATAGGCGCAGGTTTAGCAGGTAGTGAATGTGCGTTATATTTGGCAAACAAGGGTTATATTGTAAATTTATACGATATAAAATCCAAGCAATTTACACCTGCTCATCATAACCCTAATTACGCAGAAATTGTTTGCAGTAATTCTTTTAAAAGTAATGATAATACCACAGCATCCGGTGTATTTAAACAGGAACTTACTCTACTAAAAAGCATTTTGCTAAAAACTGCCTATGAGAATAGCGTTCCGGCTGGACAGGCTTTAGCAGTTGATAGAGATGCATTTTCGGCTGAAATTACACAAAAAATAAAACAAAATAAAAACATTGTTTTGCATACTGAAAATGTTCAAAATTTTGAACCAGATGCCATAACGGTTGTTGCAACAGGCCCATTAACAACACCGGAAATGTGTAAGGCTTTAAAAGAAAAAATAGGCGAAAATTTTTTATATTTTTACGATGCCGCTTCTCCAATTATATCTGCCGAAAGCATAAATATGAACATATCATTTTTAGGTTCACGATATAACAAAGGCGATGCCGATTACATCAATTGTCCTATGAATAAAGAGCAATATTTAAACTTTTACAATGAATTAATAAATGCTAAAAGGGTACAATTGCATAATTTTGAAAAGAAAAACATTTTTGAAAGTTGCATGCCAATAGAAATTTTGGCAGAACGAGGCGTAGATGCTATAAGATTTGGTCCATTAAAGCCAGTGGGAATAGAAAATCCTAATAATTTTAAACCTTATGCCGTTGTTCAGTTGAGAAAAGAAAATAAATATGCTACAATGTATAATATGGTTGGGTTTCAAACAAACTTAACTTTTGCAGAACAAAAGCGTGTTTTTAGCCTAATTCCAGGGCTAGAAAATGCCGAATTCTTGCGTTACGGCGTTATGCACACAAACAATTTTATAAACTTTCCTAAATGTCTAGATGTTTATTCAAGGCTAAAAATTGACAATAATATATTTATAGCTGGTCAATTAAGTGGAGTTGAAGGTTATGTAGAAAGCATTGCAAGTGGGCTATATTGTGGAATAAATGTTGCAAGAATGTTAGAAAATAAACCTCTTGTAAGTTTTAGTGCAGACACAATAATTGGTGGAATGTATAATTATCTTGTAAATGCAAATCAGGCATATTTTCAGCCAATTAACGCAAATTTTGGGGTGTTAAATCCAATTGAAGAGAAAAACAAAGCTGAAAGATATAACAAATTTAGGCTTCGTTCAATTGAAAGCATTAAGGAAACATTAAAATTAATAGAAAGTTAGATAGTTAAAGGAGAAAAAATGGAACAATTTAAAGGAACAACCATTGTGGCTGTAAAAAAAGACGGAAAAACTGTTATTGCAGGCGATGGTCAAGTAACAATGGGTCAAAGTGTTATTTTTAAAAGTAAAACACATAAAGTTCGCCGCTTGTTTAACGATAAAGTTGTTGTAGGTTTTGCTGGCGGAACTGCCGATGCATTCTTTATGTGCGAAGAATTTGAAAAAATGCTAAACAAATACAGCGGAAGTTTAATGCGTAGTGCAGTTGAATATGCTAAAAACATTCGTAGCGCGGGGCATAATAACGCCGAAGCGTTGATGATTGTTGCAGATAAAACAACTTTGTTAATTTTGTCTTGCATGGGAGATGTTATTGAGCCAGATGATGGCGTTTGTGCAATAGGAAGCGGTGGTAATTTTGCACTTTCTGCTGCAAGGGCATTAATTCAAAACACAAATTTATCTGCAAAAGATATAGCAATAAAATCGTTAGAAATTGCCAGCGATATATGTGTTTATACAAACAAAAACTTTGTTGTGGAGGAAGTGTAGTATGATGACTTGTAACGAAATTGTTAAAAATTTAGATAATTACATTATTGGTCAAGCCGAAGCAAAGCGTGCGGTTGCAATAGCGTTAAGAAATAGATATAGACGCAGCAAACTTCCAAAAGAATTAAAGGACGAAATTACACCTAAAAACATTATTTTAAAAGGTCCAACAGGCGTAGGCAAAACAGAAATTGCACGAAGGCTAGCAAAACTTGTAAATGCACCATTTATAAAAGTTGAAGCTACAAAATATACCGAAGTTGGCTATGTTGGCCGAGATGTTGAAAGCATGGTGCGAGATTTAGTTGAAGCGTCAGTTAGAATTGTTAGAAACGAACAAACCGAAAAAATAAAAGATAAAGCGAGCGTAGTTGTAGATAAAAAAATAACCGATATTTTATATCCTATAAAAAAAGCCACCAAATCAGATGATATGGACACAGAATTGTTTAGGCAACAATTTTATGAAAACTATAAAAAGGGCGTTTATGATAAAGAACCAATAGATATTGATGTAAAAGAGCAGCCAAAACAAATGAATTTACTTGATGGCGTTGGGGCAGAAATTAACATTGGTCAAATTATGGGCGGTTTTATTAAAACTCCTAGAAAAATGAAGAAAATGACTGTTGAACGTGCAAGAGAAATTTTGTTAGATGAAGAATGCGAAAAATTAATTGACCCAGACAATCTTAACAAAGAAGCAATTTTTAGAGCCGAGCAAGAAGGCATAATTTTCATTGACGAAATAGATAAAATTGCTGCAAAGAAAAACAACGGACAAGACGTTTCACGTGAAGGTGTACAAAGAGATATTTTGCCAATAGTTGAAGGAAGCGTAGTAAACACAAAATATGGTCCTGTTCATACTGACTATATACTATTTATTGCAGCTGGAGCATTCCACATTTCAAGCGTTAGCGACCTAATTCCTGAACTTCAAGGGCGTTTTCCAATTCAAGTTGAGTTGCATAGTTTAGATAAAGAAGATTTTAAAAAGATATTAACCATACCTCAAAACGCAATAACAACACAATATGCTGAACTTTTAAAAGTGGACAATATTGAACTTGAATTTACTGAAGAAGCAATAGATACAATTGCTGAACTTGCGGTTGATGAAAATGAAACAAATGAAAATATTGGTGCAAGAAGGTTGCAAACTATTATGGAAAGTTTGCTAGAAGATATTTCATTTAACGCTAGCGATAATAATCCGCTAACAAAGGTTAAAATAGATAAACCTTTTGTAACAAATGCAATGAAAGAGCTTATTCATACTCATGACTTTAAAAAGTATGTTTTATAGGTTATGAAAACTAAATACGATTATTTAAATAGATTTGCTCAAATGTTAACTGAAACTCAGTTAAATAATATTTTTCAATGTAAAATTATTCTATTTGGTGCTGGTGGAGTTGGTGGAGCAGTTGCTCATTTTTTGGTGCGCTCAGGCATTCAAAATTTAGATGTTGTTGATTTTGATAAAATTGATGTAACTAACATTAATCGCCAACTTATAGCAAATCAAAATAATGTTGGCAAATTAAAGGTTGACGAGTTAAAAAATCAACTTTTAAGCATTAATCCAAATTTAAACATAAATGTTTTTGCAATAAAATATTCAAAAGAAAATCAAAATGAAATAAACCTTTCAAATTACGATATTATAATAGATTGTATAGATGATGTTCAGGCAAAAAAATTACTTATAATTAATTCTCAAATGGCAAATAAATATATTCTTTGTGCAACAGGTGCAGGCAACCGATACAAACAAAATCCGCATTTCGAAGTAACTGACATATTTAAAACAAGTTATGACCCACTTGCAAAAATTCTTAGAAAATTTTGTACAGAGCAAAGAATAAAAAAATTAGATGTATGCTATACTAAACAAGAGTTAAATTTAAAAAAAATAACTAATTTTGATAATTTTTCAAAAAAAACTTGCAACACAATCGGCAGTGTGGTATACTATCCTATAAGTATGGCATGTACAATTTGCGCCTATATTATAAATAAAATAATTAAGGATTAAATTTTGTAAAATGCATAAGTCGTTTTTAGAATAATTTAAAGAATAATTTTGAATAGAGCTTTGAAAGGAGAATTAAATATGATTGAATTAAACAATAAAAATTTTGAAGAAACAATTGCTGGTAAAGATTTAATTGTGGTAGATTTTTTTGCAACATGGTGCATGCCTTGCAGAATGTTAAAACCTATACTTGAAAAAGTTGAAAAAGCAGTTCCTTCTGCAAAATTTTGCTGTTTAGATATAGATAGAAGTGAAGAAATTGCTAAAAATTATCGTATTTTTAGCGTTCCAACCTTGGTTTGTTTTAAAGAAGGCAAGGTTGTTGACACTCTTGTTGGTTTAAATTCTTTCGATGAAGTGCTAGAATTTGTAACTCGTTGCGGCGCGTAAATAACATTAAAATTAACCTTAAATCGTTAAAATAAAGTGGCAAAAATAATGCCATTTTTTTATTTTTATAAAAAATGCTCAAAATTTTAAATAGATATTGACAAATTTTTGCAATTATGTTAAAATAATTATGGAGAGTATTTTATGGAAAGAATTTATTTTGATAATGCTTCAACAACTAGTCTAGGTGGAGAAGTGCTAAGTGCCATGATGCCTGTACTTACCGATACGTATGGAAATTCAGCATCAGTGCATAGCTTCGGAAGAGATGCCGCTCAGTTGGTTGATAACAGTAGAGATTATATTGCTTCAAGCATAAACGCAAAATCTAATGAAATTTATTTTACTTCTGGCGGAAGCGAAGCTAACAGCCTTGCAATTATTGGCATAGCAACCGCAAATAGAGGCAGAGGTAACCATATTATAACAAGCAAAATTGAACATCCATCAGTTTTAAATGCTTGCAAATACCTTGAAAAAAGTGGTTATGAAGTTACCTATTTAGATGTAGATAAAAATGGATTTATTCGCTTTGCAGAATTGTTAGGTGCAATAAAAACAAACACAATTTTAGTTTCAATTATGGCTGCTAACAATGAATTAGGCACAATTCAAAACCTTAAAGCTATTGCCAACACCGTGCATGAAAAAGGCGTAATTTTTCACACAGACGCTGTTCAATTATATGGCAATATGTCTATTGATGTTGAAGATATTGGAATAGATGCAATGAGCGTTTCTGCTCATAAATTATATGGTCCAAAAGGTGTAGGTTGCCTATATATAAGCAACAAAATCAAATTTGACCCTATTATTTTTGGCGGTAATCAAGAGCGCAATAAACGCGGCGGAACGTTAAATACAGCCGGAATTGTAGGCTTTGCAAAGGCTTGCGAAATTGCTAACCGAGATTTACGAACAAACAACCATAAATTGCGTGAATTAAGCAGTTATTTTGTAAATAAATTAAAAGAATCGGTTGATAATGTGATATTTAATGCCGACACAAAACAAAAACTTCCACATATAATTTCAGCAACTTTTGTTGGCGTAGATGGTGAAAGTTTATTAACAAAACTAGACCTTAACGGAATTGCAGCGTCATTAGGAAGTGCTTGTACAAGTGGAAGTTTGCAAATTTCACATGTAATTCAAGCAATAGGCATTAATAATAATGATGCTAAAAGCACAATTCGTTTTAGCCTTGGCAAAAATAATTCTTTTGAAGAAATAGATAGTGCAATAAACATCATTAAGCGTTCGGTGGAAGAATTAAGAGCATTTTCTTCAACTTATGGTGCAAAAACTCGCAAAAGAAAGGGAGATAAATAATTATGTATAGTGATATAGTTTTAAACATATTTAACAACCCTAAGAACGCCGGCAGAATTAGCAAACCAGATGGTATTGCAGATTTTTATAGCGAAGACGAAACTGAACATGTTGAATTTTCTTTACGTGTTGAAGATGGCGTTATAACTAATTGCAAATTCAGGGCACAAGCAAACCCTTACATAATTGCCATTTGCGAAAAAATAACCGAATTAGTTGTAGATAAAAACATTAAAGATGTGTTTTTAGACCCATACACAGTAAAAAAAGCATTAGGAGATGAAAGTCCAATAAACATTCAATTTTGCATTAATTGCTTAAAATTCGCAATCGACAATTATATTGATAAGCAAGAATAAAGTAAATTTAATTTTTGTAAGTATTTATTGCTAATTTTTAAGTGTTTTTACAAATTTTAATTGTTAAAAATTATAAATTAATAAAATTTATATGTAAAAAAATGGCAATTAACAACAACATTTTACTGCATAATTCGCCACAAATTGCAAACACTAATTTTGGAGGGATTATGAAAGAGTTATTAATTGGCATGGGCATTGGTTTTGTTGTTGGAGCAATAACTTGCAAAACAAACAAACCTTTGGCAGACACAGTAGAAAAGGGTGTAGAAAAAGGCAAAGAAATTATAGAAGATATCAAAGACGAAATTGAAACCCAAGCTAAAAAAAGCAAAAAACAAACCAAAAATAATTAAAACGCAGCAAAACTGCGTTTTTTCTTTAATTGATTATATAATAAAAAAATTTCAAAAAATTATTAAAAAATGTTTGACAAATCTCAAAAAAAATGAAATTTTGATATTGACTATTTTAACTTCTTATGGTAAAATACAAACGAACTGAGGTAAATATGGGGATAAAAAAACAATATACAGAAACTATTATTAAAAAAATGTACAAGTTTTCTTCCAAATTAGAGGATAAAGACATTTTAAAGCAATATGAACAAATTATAGAAAGATGTTTTCCAAACATTAGCAATGTTTCAATGGCGGATTTTGAAACAATTTCGCAAGAAATAAAAACTCAATTAGCAAAAAATGAGCAGGCAACATCGGTAAACAAGTTGATTAACAAAACTAAAACATATTTAAAAAAATTTGCAAAATTTTATATTAATAATGGTTTAGATATATCCAATTTTGAAGATGAATTAGATGCGTTGCAATGTGAATTTGTTATAGGCTTAAACAACATAGTTAGCAGAAAAACATGGTTTGCTAATTATAATAGTTTTACTGTAAGAATGAACGATATTGTAGATGACTTTATTGTACATCTTTGCATTAATTTAGAAAAAGAAAAAGCAATTGAATTTAAACAATTAGATGGTAAAACAATTAATCTAATAGGCAATAGGCTATATCAAAAAACTATAAAAGACATCAAAACAGAAGAATTGAGGGCGGAATTACACAAAGTTTTTAACAGTCTTGGTAACCGCGATGCAAGCATATTATCTAATTATTTTTTAAGAGAAAGCAAAAATATAAATTGTGTTCAAATTGCAAAAGAACATAATTTGTCGTATCAACGTGTTTCTCAAATTATTAATGAATCAATAGAAATTATAAGAGAAACAACAAATCCAATTTTAAAAGAATACTATACAAACTCTGATTAATTTACATCTATTAATTTAAAAAAAATAATAATTAAATTTTGGTTAATAAAGGATGACTTATGAAAAAATCATTAGAATATTATATTAATTTAATAAAAACATCTTACCCTGAAATTGTAGATAATGACAAACGCAAAAGTGAATATAAAACCGCTATTAATTTGGCAGAATTTTATGTAAAGTATCATCTAAACCCTGAAACATTTATTGATAATTTAACAGATATGTTTTTAAAAACTTCTACTTTTAAATATAAGCATTCGTTGCGTGAAAAAAGTTTTTTACATGCTATAATAAACAAAAAGCAAAAAGAACAGAATAAAGATAAATTTATTTGCCAATCAGTTGTAAATGATATTTATTCTCAATCTATTTATGAAAAAGAACTTGAGGAAATGGAAATTGCTGAATTAAAATCTCATTTTGATGAAATTTTTAAAATTTTAACTCCAATAGAACAATCTGTTTTAATTGATTATTATAATTTAAATTACGAGGGTAGAAAAACACAAGAACAAATAGCAAAAAAATACAATATATCGGATTGGCGAGTAAGTCAAATTATTCATAAAGCATTGTTAAAATTAAGGCATCCAAAATGTTCAAGAAAAATTCATGATTTTTTATGGTAATTTGTTTGCTTAATAAATAAAAGTGAGTTATTATATTAACAATGAAAGCAATGGGCATAGATTTTGGTTTAAAACGTATAGGCGTTGCGTTTAGTGATGAAACTAAATTTTTAGCAACGCCTTTTGCTGTTTATCATAGAAAAGACTTGCAAAGCGATTTGCTTTATTTAAAAAATTTAACCGAAACAAATAAAGTAGATGAAATAGTGTGTGGGCTGCCGCTAAATCCAAAAGGAGAAGAAGGTCCAATTGCTCAAGAAACTCGAGCTTTTATGCAAGAATTAACTAAATTAACCAAAATAGAGCCAATTTTTGTTGATGAACGCTTATCAAGTTCCTTAGCAGAACAATTTTTAGCAGAACGTGAAAAAGATTGGCGTAAAAGAAAGGAAAAATTAGATAGCGTTGCCGCTTCAATAATTTTGCAAGACTATTTAGATGGCAGAAAAAATTAATTTATAAAAACAAACTTAATAATTATACAATTAAACTTAAATTATTAAAATAAAAAGGAGAGAATTATGAAAGATTTAAGGGAAGAAATTAAACAAAAAAAAGTTGCTCGAAAACAAAACTCAAATTACGATGCAATATCGCAAATTTTAGACGAACATAACAGCGATAATGTAACATTATATGACGCACAAAACAAGCCAATTGAATTTGAACAAATTGCATTAATTCCTCGCAGAAATAAATTAACAAGGTTAGATGAATTGTTTACAATTATGATACCTATAACTCCTATGCAAGGCGTTAATGAAGGGGAAGGCGTTGTGTTTAAAATAGACGAAAAAAGCCGAGATATAGAAGTTGTTAATGACCAAGAAATTATAGATGATATTTTAGATATTTATCAAAAACTTATAGAAAACGGCGAGGGCGAAAACGAAGAATAACAATTTTTGTAAATTAAACCTTAATTTCACATAAAAAATTGTTAAATTAATTAACAACTTTTAAATGGTATCTTGACAATTTTATATAATTATATTAAAATACCAAACAAGGAGTTGTTATGATTACATCATTTGCCAGCATTGAAAAAATATATACAAAATATGGTTTTAACAGCAAACAATTTTCCAAAATAATTAAAAAAAGTTATTTACCAAATGTTGTGCAGTTTTTATTGTCTTTAAACTTAACAGATAAACCAGAAATAGTTGAATATTTGCAAACAATAAAGCAGCCAATTTTAATTTTAACTCTTAACAACTTAGAAAATTTACCTATTCAAACTCAAAAAACAATATATTTAAATTTAATAAATATAAATTCAAATTTAACCGAATACATTTTCAAAAAAATATATGATGGAAGAGGAATTAATCATTGTGATTTAAGAAAAAATAGTGTAGTTTTTTCATTTAAAGAATTAAGCAATTTTAATTTATCTCAACTGAACACAACAGATATGGCTTTTTTGCTTGTAGATTTAGTAATGGACAAAAGAGAAATTGAAGAATTACCTGTTCAAAACATTGAAAAAACTTATTCTTTTAAATATTTAAAATTAGTTATAAATAAAATAAAACCTATGGTTAATTTTTCAGTTTTAGAATTAGTTTGTTCAATAATTAACAACTCGCAATTAAGCAATAGTTACTTTGTAATAGTCCTAAATTTATTAGGTTATAGTAAACAAGAAATTAAAACTATGTATATTCAGGCATATAACAATAAATCTTATATTCTTATGGAAATGTTAGTTGAATTTTATGATTATTTGCCAAAATCTTTATTTGCCGATTTTGTTATAAAATATAAAAAAGATAAAGCGTTTATAACATTTATGAGATTTTCACACTATTTAAGCGAAGATAAGAATAAAGAATTGCTAGCAATAATAAAAAACAATCATAAACATAGTCAAATTAGTCAAATAAAAGAGATTATAACAAAAAATAATCTTTTTGATAAAGAAACAACTTTAAAAATTTTTGAAGATTTTAATATTCATCAATTTGATGATGCGAAAATAACTAAAACTAAGCCAATTAAAACATTAAAAAAAACCAACTAAATTAGGTTGGTTTTTTTCATTTTAAAAAAATTGCTGAAAATCACTTTACCTTTTTAATAATAAGAAACGTTTTAGAAATCTCAAAAAAATTTTAAAAATCTATTGACTTTAATAATCAAATTTGATAGTATTAAAAAGTTCAAAGAAAAATAGCACCCAATTTGATTGCTTTGTCTGTTCCGTAATTTATTTTATAATTTATAATCGTAAATTTATAAATCATTTCAAATTATAATTTAATGCGGTTAAAAGCAAAATGATGGTTGGGGAAGGACAAACAGGAGGTTAATTTATGTCAGTTATTTCTATGAAACAATTATTGGAGGCTGGTTGTCATTTCGGCCACCAAACTAGGAAATGGAATCCTAAAATGAAAAAGTATATCTTCACAGATAGAAACGATATTCACATATTAAATCTTGAAGATACTGCTAAAAAAATTGATGAAGCGTATGTTTTCATTAAAGAAAAAGTGCTTGCAGGTGCAAATGTATTGTTCATTGGCACTAAAAAACAAGCTAGCGAAACTGTTAAGCAAGAAGCTGAACGCTGCGGAATGTATTATGTAAACACTCGTTGGTTAGGTGGCACATTAACTAATTTCACAACCATTCGCAAACGTATTGACAGAATGAACAAATTAAATAATATGGAAACTCTAGGAGATTTTGACCTTCTTCCTAAAAAAGAAGTTATAAAGTTAAAAGCGGAAAGAGATAAACTTGCTAACAATTTAAGCGGCATTAAAGATATGGCAACAATTCCAGGCCTTATAGTGTTAGTTGACCCACACATAGAGCATATTGCAGTTAGAGAAGCAAAAAGGTTAAATATTCCTACAATAGGCATTGCAGATACTAACAGCGACCCAGACGATGTTACAATTTGCATTCCAGCAAATGATGATGCTTTTGGTTCTGTTAAATTAATTTTATCAGCTTTGGCAGATGCTGTATTAGAAGCAAAGGGCGGAGTTATTTTACATGACTTAAACGCAAAAGATGAAGATGTTTCTATGGAAGCAATTGTTACAGGCGATATTAAAATTCAATTAGATAATCAACCAGAAGAAGATGAAATTGTTGAAAAGAAAAAACATCCATCAAAATCTAAAAAAGAAAAGAAAGAAGAACAAGTTGAAGAATAATTATTAAAAGTTTAAAACATTTTTTAACAAATTAATTTAATAATATCTCAACTTAAAGAAATTCAAGTTTAAAAATTCATTATATATATTGTGTAATTAGTTTAAATAATACACTAAATAAAAGGAGAATAAAATGATTAGTGCTAAAGATGTAGCTAATTTAAGAGATATGACTGGTGCAGGCATGATGGACTGCAAACGTGCTTTAGAAGAAGCAAATGGCAACACTGAAAAAGCAATTGAAATATTGCGTGAAAAGGGTGTAGCAAAAGCAGCTAAAAAACAAAGCAGAATAGCGGCTGAAGGTGTTGTTGGTGCATATATTTCAGGCAAAACTGGTGTTTTGCTAGAAATTAACTGCGAAAGCGACTTTGTTTCTAAGGGAGATATATTCCACAACCTTGTTCAAACAGTTGCAAAAGTTGTTGCAGAAAATAAACCTAAAACTGTAGAAGAATTAAACAACTGCAAATGCGAAGGTTCAACTGTTGCAGAATATATTACAAATCAAACAGTTAAAATTGGCGAAAAAATTTCAATTCGCCGCTTCGAAATTTATGAAACAAGCGGAAAAATTGAAACATATATTCACATGGGCGGAAAAGTTGGCGTTATGGTAGAAGCAACCGATTTTGTAAGTGGAGAAGATGTTTTACATGATGTTGCTTTGCAAATCGCAGCAAGCAAGCCAGACTATGTTAGTGAAAAAGATGTTCCTAATGAGGTTGTAGAAAAAGAAAAAGAAATTATGCTTGTTCAAATGCAAAATGACGAAAAGAATGCCAATAAACCAAAAGAAATTTTACAAAAAATTGTATTAGGAAAAATTAGCAAATTCTATGAAGAAGCTTGTTTACTAAATCAACCATTTATTAAAGATGATAGCAAAAAAGTAAAAGATGTAATCGGCAATAAATTTAAAGTTAAACGCTTTGTTCGTTGGAACATGGGCGAGGGCTTGGAAAAGAAAGTTGAAGATTTTGCAGCCGAAGTTGCCGCACAAACAGGCAAAAAGAACTAAAAACTAATAAAAATAAAAGCACTTTTATGCTGTGCTATGTAAAGAACAAAAAAATGAGCAATTGCTCATTTTTTATTTTTTAGTTTAATTTTTAAATTCAATTAAATTAACTTTTAATTTAAACCTTTTCAAAATTATGGTAAAATTTGTTTTTTTGTCAAGTTAATTTTAAATTTAGTTGCTATTTTTTTTCAAATTTATTATTATATTCCTATCAATAATATAATTTTAATTCTACTGCCTAAACAAATTAAAATAATATATACAAATTTTACATGATTAATAAAATTATTAAAAGGAGAAATTATGAACGAAAATTGCGAAATGGAAATGATGGAATATGACGATAAGTTAAAAAAAGCATTCGACCATTTAGTAGATGAATATATGCTTATTAGAGTGGGGCGTGCCAACCCCAAAATGCTTGAAAACATTATGGTTGATTATTATGGAACTCGCACTCCACTAAAACAAACCTGCAACATAACAGTACAAGATGCTAGAATGATTATTGTTTCACCTTGGGATGTTTCAACATTAAAAAATTTGCGTTCGGGCATTGAGGCAGCAAACTTAGGTGTTTCTGTGGGCGATGACGGTAAAATTATTCGAGTGGGCTTTCCTATGCTAACAGAAGAGCGAAGAAAAGAATTTTCAAAGGACGCAAAAAAACTTCTAGAAGAATGTAAAATTGCAATGCGTAATTTAAGAAGAGATGTTTTAGAAAGTTTTAAAACTATGAAGAAAAATGCTGAAATAAGTGAAGATGAATACAATTCGCTTGAAAAAGATGTTCAAAAAGCATTAGATTCTTACACTTTAAAGGCAGACAATGCCTGCGACAAAAAAGTTGCAGAAATAATGGAGGTATAGCGTGAATATTGAAAAATTTAAACAAGACCCTAGAATGCCTAAACATATTGCATTTATTGTTGATGGCAATGGAAGGTGGGCAACAAAACGAAATTTAACGCGCTCAATGGGGCATGAAGCAGGGTTTGAAAATTTAAAAAAACAAATAGAATTTGTTCAAGAATTAGGTATAAAAAATTTGTCTATGTATTGTTTTTCTTGCGAAAATTGGAAGCGAAGCAAGCAAGAAGTTGACTTTTTAATGGAATTATTTAACCGAATGTTGGACGAATTTAAACAAAAATATATTAACAAAGATATTCGGTTTATTATTTCTGGGAATATGAATGATGAAAGATTACCTTTAATTGTGCGCAATAAAGCCAAAGAACTTATGGAACTAACCAAAGATAAAAATGGTTTTGTTATAAATGCGTGCATTAATTATGGCGGTAGGCAAGAAATTTTAAAGGTTGTTAATGAACTAATTGAATCTGGTGTTAAAATTGTTGATGAAAAACTTTTTGAAAAACATCTTTATACAGCTGAAATGTTGCCGCTAGATTTTGTTATCCGCACAAGTGGAGAAAAGCGACTAAGCAACTTTTTAACCTGGCAATCAACTTATAGCGAATGGTATTTTCCAAAAAAATTATGGCCTAGTTTTAATAAAAAGGACTTAATAAAAGCCTTAAAATCTTATATGAAAAGAGATAGGCGTTTTGGAGCGGTAAAAGCTTAATGAAAAAAAGATTTATAACAAGCATTTATATTGTTTTAGCGGTTGCACTTGCAATAGGGTGCAAGTTTTTGCCTTTGAATATAGGTGATTATTTATTTGATATCTTTATATTATGCTTAACATTTGTTGCGGCATTTGAGATGTGCAATTTAATTGAAAAATGTGGCAAAACTGTAAATAGATTATTTGCTGTTTTTTATTCAATTTTTAATTATATTGTGCTTTTAATAAGTATAAATTTTGTAAAATATCAGTTTGTTGCTTTAATTCAAGTTTTTGCATTAATTGTTTATTTTGGAATAGTTCTTATTGCCGAAAGTGTAAGAAACAAAGGCTTTAAATTTGTTTCAAATTTAAAATCTAGTTTATATACATTGCTTGCTTGCGTTTATCCTGGCCTATTATTTACTCTTTATTTAAACATAAACCATATAGACCAATTTGCAGGAATTAATCATTTATCTGTAATTTTAATTTTAATGGTAATTGCAATTACATTTTTAACTGATACCTTTGCTTATCTTGTTGGCAGAACGCTAAAAGGACCAAAACTTGCACCTAAAATTAGTCCTAACAAAACCATAAGCGGTTCAATTGGCGGTTTAATTGGCGGAATAGCAGGGTCAATGTTGGTGTTTGCCTTAGTTTATAATGTAAAAAGTTTGGCAATAATTTTAGAAACATTTAACCTTGCTTGGTGGCATTTTTTACTTATTGGATTGTTTGCTTCGGTGCTAGGTCAAATTGGAGATTTAGTTGAAAGCAAAATTAAACGCCAGGCACAAACAAAAGATAGTGGCAACATTTTTCCGGGGCATGGCGGAATGTTGGATAGAATAGATGCCATGATTTTTGTTGTTACATTTATTTTTGTTATTACGCTTGTTATAATTTAATATAACTACTCTTTAATTATGAATATTTGTAACATAATTTTAATAAGTTAAAAGGAAGTATGTCTAATTTAATTAGTGTATCAAGTGTTTTTTCTTATATTGGCTATATTGCAATAGCCATTATCGTTTTGTTATTTATGGTGCTTATACATGAATTAGGGCATTACACTGCTGGCAAGCTTTTAAAATTTAAAATTAACGAATTTAGCGTTGGTTTTGGACCAAAAATTTTGCAGAAAAAAAAGAAAAATGGCGAACTTTTATCTTTGCGAGCATTCCCTCTTGGCGGATATTGTGCTTTTGAGGGCGAAGATGAAGACGGTGTAGAAAATCCAGCGGCTTTTAACAATCAAAAACCTTGGAAAAGAATTATAGTTTTACTTGCTGGTGCGTTATTTAATTTTTTAAGCGGCATTATTTTTTCATTCATTCTTTTGTTAAGCCATGGCTATGATTTAGTTCAAGTTAACAATATAACGCCCGAGTCAATAAATTATGAATATATTAAGCAGGGCGATGTAATTCTTGGCATTGAAAACAATAAAATAGACTTTGTAAAAGATAAATATTTTAACACATTAATTAGTAATAAAGTAACAAAAGATTACGCCACATATTCTGGAAGTTTGGAAGAACTTGAACAAGAAAATTTTTATGTAATTGATAACAAAGCATACTATTTTGTAGAATGTCCGCTTTTATACAATGTTAAGCGAGATGGCAAAAAAATTGATGTTAATGGCAAAATAAATGTTGTTTACAATTCAAAAGGCGAATTAGAAGGTTGGTCGCTTTTAACAAGCAATAATGCAGAGAGCAGAGAGTTTTCTATAACAACATATAAATATTCATTTTTAGAAAGCCTATCACAAGCCGTTCCATTTGCTTTTAAATGGGCGTGGAAAGTTCTTGTTGTGTTCTTTCAACTTATTACAGGGCAACTCTCAATTAAGGCGGTTGGTGGACCAGTAACAACAATTAACATGATTGCATCATCAACATCGCAAGTTGGTTTTGAATATATTTTAATTTTAATGCCTGCTCTTGCTGTTAACCTTGCCGTGTTTAACCTGTTGCCAATTCCTGCACTTGATGGTTTTCAAGCCATATTTGTTGCCATTGAAGGAATTAGAAAAAAGCCAATAAAACGCAAAATTATAAATACAATAAATAATATAGGCTTGCTGGTTTTGCTTGGCTTTGTAATTATTGTAGATATATTGCAGTTTGTTCTATAACTGCAATTTTTTTATCTATTTGTGATATTTACATTTCATTTACAAAAGAATATTATTTTAAAAAACCTAATATGAAAAGATTAATATTTTTTAACCTTTGTAATGTTATCATAAATTAGTTAAATTAAGAACAAACCTTTTTCTTGACAAAAATGTCGGTGTTTGATATAATAATTCTATGGAAGGTCAGTTAGAACTTTTAGATAAATTATTTCCTGGGCTAAAATTGAAAGACGCCGTTTATACAGAAAAAACCAACACTTGTATGGTTAATTTTTTGTATAATCCAGAATGTTTTAAACCTGACAATTCTAATAAATCCATTTTACTTCAAAAACTTAAAGAAATTATTGGCGACTATGTAAATATTGATATCAATTTTGTAAATTGCCCATTAGATAAAAGGGCAATAGCAAATCATACATATTCAACAATTATTAACACATTTCCTGCGCTAAACAAAAACTTTACATTTGATGATGTCGGCGTGGAAATTGAAGATATAACAGTTAAAATAAAATTAAAACTTTCGCCCAGCATTTTTGACTACGCAACCAGCTTAAACAGGGAGAAATTAATTGCGGAAAAATTAAAGGAAAGTTTTTTAGCCGACTTTATTGTTGAATTTGTAAAAAAGGACATTACAACTCAACAAACCGATGCAATAAAAAATAACCTTGAATTTATGGCAAGCATAAAATCGGCAGAAGATAAAACAGTATATGAATTGTTTGATATTGCGGATATTATTGGTAAAAATGAATATACTTTGGCATCGGATTTTAGCAAAATAAAAACGCCGGTTGAGAACATAGTTATATGCGGAGAAGTAACAAATGTTCAACGAAAAACTTATACAAAATCGTTTACCAAAAATGGCGAGAAAAAGGACATTGAACATGCATTTTATAATTTTACAATAAAAAATGATGGCAAATTTTTATATTGCAGCATTTTTCCTAGGCAGGCGGACGAAATTAAAGGCGATTTAATTGAAGTAGGCATGAAAGTTTGTTGCTTTGGCTCGTTTAGACTATTCAACAATAAACTTAATTTTACAGCAACAAGCATAGCGAGATGCGACTATAAAAGGGAAGATATAAAATCAAAAATAAAAACTGTGAACGAAAATTATCATACAGTTTTTCCGCAAAAATATGTAGATTACGAACAAAGCGGACTATTTGATGAACAAGAAAAGGAATTAAAAGGCAGTTATGTTGTTTTTGACCTTGAAACAACGGGCATTGAAAGCAGCAAAGATGATATTATTGAAATTGGTGCGTGCAAAATAGTTGACGGGCAAATTAAAGAAACCTTTTCAACATTTGTTAACCCTGAGCGGCACATTCCAGCCGATGCATCAAAAGTGAACAACATTTACGATAATATGGTGGCGGATGCACCAACAATTAATTATGTATTGCCAGATTTCTATAAATTTTGTTACGGCAGCACATTAGTAGGACAAAACGTGGCTTTTGATATAGGCTTTATTTATAATGTTTCTAAAAAATTATCTTATAACTTCGATAATCCGCTTGAAGATACTTTGCAAATGGCACGTGAAAAATTGCCAGGATTAAAAAATTATAAACTAGGCACAATTGTTGAAAAACTTAACATTGTGCTAGAAAATGCTCATCGTGCATTAAATGATGCCATAGCCACTGCCAAAGTGTTTATAAAATTGAAATAGTGGCACTCTCGCCACTTTTTATTTGCAGTTAATTGTAAAATTTATTATAATTTAAATATGTTTAACTATAAAGATACAATTCATGATAAAGAAATTATCAATATCTATAATGAAATTGAAAAGAAAACTAACTATGTTTTATCTCACGGCTTAAAGCATATAAATAATGTTATAACTCACTGCAAAAATATAGCAAAGGAAATAAGCTTAAATAGTGAAGAAACAAAATTGCTTTTAATTGCTGCCTCGTTGCACGATGTAGGCCGTAATTTTGCCGAACAAGACCATCATATAGCAGGTTTGCAATTTATTAAAAATTATTTAAAAGGCAAATTAAACCCAGAAGAAATAGACATTGTTTGCTCGGCAATTTTTTATCATGATACAAAATCATGTAATTTTGAAAAAATGGATAACATTGCATTTTGCCTAATTTTAGCGGATAAATTGGACTATGAAAAATCACGCTTAATTCCAGAGTTAATAGACAATAATCCAAAATTAAATTTTTATTTAAACATAAAAAAAATAGATGTAAAATGCACAAATTTAAAATTAGAAATAAGGTTTTTTGTTAAAAATAAAAACTTTGAAAACGAAATTTATCTTTTTATAGATAAAATGAAAGATATTTTAGATAATTTTACAAGTCATTTCAATTTAAGCGGTTGGGAATTAAAAATGTTATAGATTTTTTAAAAAATTTGCAAAATCTATTGATTTTTAAAAATCTTTGTACTATAATATAAGTAATGTAGGAGTGGGCAACCACTCCTAACTTACTTTTTAAGGGAGTTATATGAAAGTTGCAGATTTAGTTTTTGAAAACATTAAACCGCTTTTTAAAGGCGATATTAGGCTAGTGGAAGTGGAATATGTAAAACGCAACGATGGAATGCACCTTGTAGTTTACATTGATAAAGACGGCGGAGTTTCTATTGACGATTGCGTTGAAATTAACAATTTAATAGACCCTATTATTGAAGATTTAAACCCAACATATGACGAACGCTACTGTTTAGATGTATCTTCTTATGGGCTAGATAAACCTTTAAAATATGATTGGCAATTTAAAAAATATACAAATGAAAAGGTTGATGTTAAACTTTATAAAAAGGTTGACGGCAAAAAAGAATTTGTTGCAACACTTTTAGGCAAGGACGAACAAAAAGCATATTTTAATTTAGATAATCAAAACCTTTCATTTAATTTAAGCGACATTGCATATATAATTCCACATATAGATTTTTAAGGAGAAATTAGGAGTAATTTATGATTAATAAAGATTTTTTTGAAGCGTTAAAAGACCTAGAAGCCGAAAAAGGAATTAATGAAGAGGCTTTTATTCAAGATTTAGAACAAGCATTAACTGCTGCTTACAAAAAGAACAGCGGCATGGCAAAAAACGCACAAGTTAGGTTGTTTCCAGATAAAAACACAATAAAAATATATTCATATCGCACAGTTGTTGCAGAAGTGGAAGATGAAGAAAAGGAAATCAGCTTAGAAGACGCTAAACAAATTAAACATTCATACAAAATTGGCGACCAAGTTATGCAAGAAGAAAGCACTAAGGAATTTAGCCGAATAGCTGTTCAAACTGCAAAACAAGTTATAACTCAAAAAATTAAAGAAAGAGAAAAACAATCTAACCTAAAAGATTTTGCCGAAAAAGAAGGCAAACTAATTGTTGCCAATGTAAAAAGAATTGATTTAGACAATGTTTTCCTTGAACTTGGCGGAACATCGTTAGAAGGTTTGCTAACTAAAAAAGATATGTTGCCTTCCGACCATTTAAAACAAGGCGATAGAGTAAAAGTATATGTTCGCCATATCAAAGACGATTTTAGAGGCACAGTTGTTCAAGTAACAAGAACTCATCCTAATTTTGTTAAAATGTTGTTAGAAATGGAAGTTCCAGAATTAAATAATGGCGATGTAAAAATTGTTGGCTTAGTTAGAGAAGCAGGTTTAAGAACAAAAATTGCCGTTTCAACAACCGTTCCAAACCTTGACGCAGTTGGTGCTTGCGTAGGCAATAAAGGGGCAAGAATAAATTCTGTAATAAACGAACTTAATGGCGAAAAAATAGACATTATAAATTATAGCGAAAACCCTGCCAACTATATTGTTGCAGCATTAAGCCCTGCCGAAGTAAGCGAAATTACTGTAGATACCGCCGCAGGCATAGCAAATGTGCTTGTTCCTGAAAACAAATTATCTTTGGCAATTGGCAAAGGTGGGCATAATGTAAGGTTAGCCGCAAAATTAACAGGGTACAAAATAGATGTTAAAGCGGCTCAACAACAATCACAAACTTCAAAACAAAATGATGTTGTAAGCACATCAAGTGCAAACATAATTTTAGATGACGATTTCTTTAATGATATTGATGATGAATAGGAGAAATTAATGCACATTAAAGGTGAGCGTAAATGTATTGCCTGCAAACAAAACAAGCCACAAAGCGAAATGTTACGAATTGCAAAAATTAACAATCAATTTGTGCTAGATAAAGAAAACAAACTTGGAGGGCGAGGTGCATACATTTGCAAAACAAAGGATTGCATTAGCCTTACAATCAAAAAAAAAGCTCTTAACCGAGCATTTAAAATGAATGTAGGCAACGAAATTTATAACATATTAGGGGAGTATGAACAAAATAATTAGTTACATTGGCTTTGCAATTAAAGCAAAAAAAATAATAATAGGTCAAGGCAAACTTAAATCGGCAACACAAAAAGTTTATTTAATTTTAGTTTCAAATTCAGCAACTAAAAATTTAAAGGATTTAGCTCTAAATGTTGCAAATAAACAGGGCTGTCAAATTATTATTACTAACTGCGAACTTTCAATGTTAACTAATTTAAACGATATAAAAATTATTGGAATAACCGACCAAAATTTAGCAAACGCAATTTTAAAAGAGAAGGAGAAAATTAATATTGGCTAACGAAAAAAATCAAGATTTTAACAAATCAATTAAAGCTTTACAAGCAATGGTAACCGACAAGATGTTTATTTCACTTGGCGAAAAATTTTTCAATTTAAAGCAAGAACTTTCAAGTTTAACACGAGCTTTAAAAGAAAAAGAAAATGCACTATTGTTAAGTGAAAATAAACCTCAAATTCAGGAAGTTAAAGAAGAACCTAAGCCTATTGTTAGCGAAGTTCCTTCAACTAAAATTGAAGAAAGGCCTACTGCTCAATCTGAAAGTAAGCCAAAATATGATAATCAAAAATTTAAGAATAAAGAATTTAATTCTAAACGTCCATTTAACCAACCATTTAACCAAAATAACTCCAACTCTAATTTCAATAATGCAAACGCTAATTTTAACAAAAATAAAAACCCTAATTTTAAACAAAATAAACCTAATTTAAATAAAACATTACAAAAACCACCTTTTAATAAAGAACAAAAGCGTCCAAGCATAAATTATGCACAACCAGTTATTACTTCAACTCCTAACCGCACTTTTGCTAACAAGAAAAAGGACTCTCATTTTGAAGAAAAACGTCAATATACTAAACGTG
This sequence comes from uncultured Clostridia bacterium, assembly GCA_947627545.1. Classification (GTDB taxonomy): domain Bacteria; phylum Bacillota; class Clostridia; order Christensenellales; family UBA1242; genus Onthoplasma. Next base: position 67,885 of record CANQWK010000004.1, read on the forward strand.
ATTTATTAAAGCGTGGTATGATTTCCGAGGGCAATGATGAAGAAAGACTATCAATTGTCCGTAAGGCAAAAACCAAAAAGAAAGAGGTTGAAACTCAAACAATAACCAAACCACAGGGCCCAGTTATTATTAACACTGAAAACATTACAGTTAAATTATTGTCGGAATTAAGTGGCAAACCTGTAAGCGAAATTATTAAAAAATTTATGGTTCTTGGCATGATGGTTACCATAAATTCGGTAATTGAATTTTCAACAGCCGAGTTAATCATGTCCGATATGGGCATTGAAATTATTCAAAAATTAGATAAAACCAGCGAAGACAAACTAAAAGAAGTTCAACAAAACATTAAATCTTATAATGAGGCAGAAGCAGTTGTTCGCCCTCCAATTGTTACAGTTATGGGACATGTTGACCACGGCAAAACAAGTTTGCTAGATTATATTCGCAAATCAAAAGTAGCATTAGGCGAAGCGGGCGGAATTACACAGGCAATTGGTGCGTATAGAGTAAAATTAAATGATAAATATATTACATTTATTGATACTCCAGGGCATGAAGCATTTACCGCAATGCGTGCAAGGGGAGCTTCGGTTACCGATATTGCAATTTTAATTGTAGCGGCAGATGATGGCGTAATGCCTCAAACAGTAGAGGCAATAAATCAAATTAAAGTTGCCAAAATTCCTATGATTGTGGCAATAAATAAAATAGATAAACCGCACGCCGACCCAGACAGAATTTTACAACAACTTGCCGAACATGATGTTTTGCCAGAAGCGTGGGGTGGCGATGCAATTATTTGTAAAATTTCAGCACATACCGGTGAGGGTATAGACAAATTGTTAGAAACAATTTTGTTAGTTGCAGAAATGCAAAATTTAAAAGCAAATCCTAACATGCCTGCAATAGGAACAATTATGGAAGCTCGCCTAGACAAAGGCAAAGGAGCAATTGCATCATTAATAGTTAAAGATGGCTCGTTAAAAGTTGGCGACACAATAGTTTCAGGCACAAGTTTATGTAAAGTTAAAGCAATGATAGATGAAAATAATAGGCAAGTAAAAGTTGCTGAACCGTCAATGCCTGTTACCGTGCTAGGCTTTAATGAAGTGCCAGATGCAGGAGAAGTATTTACTGCCGTAGATGAAAAACTTTCTAAACAAATTGTAGAAGAACGCAAAGCGAAAAAGAAAGAAGAATTAATTAAAAACAGCGGCGGTAACACATTGGAAGATTTAATTCAAAAAACCAGCGAAAAAGATATAAAAATCTTAAATATAGTGCTAAAAACCGATGTAAATGGCTCACTAGAAGCAATAAAAGCGTCTGTAATGAAATTTGTTAATGACGAAGTTAAAATTAACATTTTGCATAGCGGTGTTGGTGCGGTTAATGAAAGTGATTTAATTCTTGCCAACGCATCAAACGCAATGATAATAGCATTTAATGTAGGTCAAGATAGTAAGGTAAAAGCAACTGCCGAACGCATGAAAATTAAAATATATTCATATAAAATTATTTATGAATTGTTAGACGAAATTGAACGTGTTGTTAAAGGCATGAAAGCCCCTAAATATGAGGAAGAATATCTAGGTAAAGCCGAAGTTTTGGCTGTGTTTAAACTTTCAAATTCTGGCATAGTTGCCGGTTGCATGGTTAGAGATGGAAAATTGGTACGAGGCGAACACGTTCGCATTTATAGAGGAGATAAAGTTATTGCCGAAACTGAAATAAAATCTTTAAAAATTGTTAAAGACGATGTTAAAGAAGCCGGCAAAGATAGAGAATGCGGCGTAAAAACTAACTTTGATGAAGTTCAAGTTGGAGATAGAATTGAATGCTTTACACTTAAAAGGATTGAAGAATGAAAAGTGTAAGACTAGAAAGAATTAACAGCGAACTTCAAAAAGCCATTTCAAACATAATAGACAATGATTTGCGAGACCCTCAGATTAATGCAATAATTAGTGTTACACAAGTTAGCGTTACACCAGATTTAGCTTATGCCAAGGTATATTTGACTTCAATAGGTAAAACTCAGCCAGAAGAAGTTGTAAATCGAATTAAAGGTGCAGGCGGTTTTATTAGAGGTCAACTTTCTAAAAAAGTTAAACTAAGAATAACTCCAAGGCTAGAATTTATTTTAGATACTTCGGAAGAATATTCTAACAAAATTGAAAACATTTTAAAAAATATAAAATATACAACTGCACCAGACGAAAGCGAAAAATAAAAAATAAAACACAATAAGGAATTTATGTTAAACATAAATACAAACAAAACCATAAAAAACGGCTTTTTGCCAATAAATAAACCATCAGGTTGGACAAGCTTTGATGTGGTAAACAAACTTAAACATTTGCTAAAAATTAGCAAAGTGGGGCATTTAGGTACGCTTGACCCAATGGCAACAGGCGTTTTGCTTGTAACAATAGGCAAAGCAACAAAATTATTTGACCTAATGCAAGAAAAACGCAAAACCTATCTAGCTAAATTTGAATTTGGATATTCAACTGATACACTAGATTCTAGCGGAACAATAATAGAAAAATGCAACAAAATACCAACACTTAAAGAAATTAACAATGTTTTGCCAAAATTTATTGGTAAAATAATGCAAATTCCACCAAAATATAGTGCAAAAAATGTTAATGGCAAAAGAGCTTACGAATTAGCACGAAACAACATTGATTTCAATTTAAAACCAAAACAAGTAGAAATTTACAATTTAAAAATAATAAACTACGAGAACAATGTGTTAACCATTGAAATTTGTTGCGGTTCAGGAACTTATATTCGTTCGCTTGCACGAGATTTTGGCATAGAACTAAAATCTCTTGCCACAATGACCGAGTTAACTCGAACGCAAGTTGGAGCATTTTCTTTAAAAAATTGCGTTGAAATATCTAATTTAAACGAGCAAAACGTTTATGAAGCGATTATGCCAATTAATAAATTGTTAAATATTCCAGAAATTGAGTTAAATAGCAATAATTCTGTACTTTTAAATGGCAGAACAATTACTTTATTTAAAAATGACGGACTTTATTTGTTAAAAGATAAAGAAAATGACTTGGCGATAATTGAAATTAACGATAATTTGGCAAAAATGAAGATATTTTTAGGCTAAACTGTTGCCAAAAATAAAAAAATATGATAGAATAAAATATATTTAAGGAGAAATTTTATGATTTATGCAGGAGATGTAAGAAAAGGCATTATTTTTGATGATGGAAAATCAACTGACCCTAAACGCCCAAGTTTACAACAGGTTATAGACTTTCAACATGTTAAACCTGGCAAGGGTGCTGCATTTGTTAGAATAACTAAAAAGGATTTAATTACAGGCAAAGTATTGGAAGAAACATATAATCCTTCTTTAAAACTTAACGATGTAACAATTGAACGTAAAGAAATGATGTACCTTTACAATGATGGTTCATTATATTATTTTATGGATAACAATACTTACGAACAAATTCCATTTAACTATGATAGCGTTAAAGATGCTCTTAATTTTGTTGTAGAAAACACAAATTGTAACATTCAATTTTACAATAATGTGCCAATAAGCGTTGAACCACCTATTTTTGTAGAATTAACCGTTACAAAAACCGAACCAGGTGTAAAAGGCGACACTGTAAAAACAGGCGGCAAACCAGCAACTCTTGAAACAGGCTTTGTGCTAACTGTTCCATTATTTATAAATGAAGGGGACAAAATTAGGGTAGACACACGCACTGGCGAATATATGGAAAGATTGTAAAATATTATAATAATATTAACATTTGCCTAACAAAAAAAATTTGCTAATATGTTGTTATATATAGTTGCAAAAAAATAACTATTTAAACATAAAAAGTCGAAAAAACAATACTCTTGCAGTATTGGTTTTTTTTTATCATTTTTAAAATTTTATATTAATAATTTTAACTATGTTAAAAGATTATTTGCCAAGAGATATTTATAATTTAATAATAAAAAATTTCAGTTTTAACGACATAACTGAAATAAGAATGCGTGTTAACGAAAATTTAATTATCGCAATAAAGAACAAAAAATATTATTTAAAAGACGAAAATCAAAATTTTATAAAAGTAAATTCAACATTAATTGAAAATTTTATAAGACGCATTAGCGAAAACTCAATTTATGCTTATAACGACAACATCATTAACGGCTATTTAACCCTGCCAAAAGGCATACGAGTAGGGTTGTGCGGCAACATAGTTACAGACGGAAACAAAATTGTAACAATAAAGGAATTTCAAGCGGTTAATATTCGTATTCCGCATTTAATAAAAAATTGTAGCCTTCCTGCCTTTGATTTTATAGTTGATGATGAGGTTAAAAACACGCTAATAATTTCTTCGCCTGGCAATGGGAAAACCACATTTTTAAGGGATTTTATATATCAACTTTATGCACATAATATTTCAAAAAATGTTTTAATTGCAGATGAAAGAAACGAAATTTGTTCGGTTGTAAATGGCGAGCCAGCAGTTAATTTAGGCGGTTTTTGCGATATTTACACAAATTGTTCTAAAAGTTTTGCCTTTAAAAACGGAATAAGAAGCATGCGGCCAGATATAATTGTAACCGATGAATTGGATTTAGAAAAAGACCTACCATCAATTTTAGAAGCAATAAATTCTGGTGTGTCGGTAATAGCCACAATTCACGCAAAAGACTTAAATCAATTAAAAAAGAAAAGCAATTTTGACAAAATTTTAAATGAAAAATATTTTACAAGATTTGTAGTTCTTTCGGGAGATGAAGGTCCAGGAACATTAACAGGAATTTACGATGAAAAACTTAATTGTTTATATTGTAGGTGAATATGAAATGGTTTTTAATTATAGTTTTAATTTGTGTAATAATGTTAATTGCATATTCCGTTAGCGAGCAGTATAAAGATAAATTTGATTTTTACAATAATTTAAAACTTTTTTTGCAACAATTTAAAATAAATGTTTCTTTTAGACAAGCCAAAATTAACGAATTTTTAAAAGAAATTAAACCTAAAAAGCAATTTAAAATTTTTGTTGATGAATATCAAATATATTTAAAATCTGGCAACTTGAACTTAACAAATTTAAAACTTTTAGATGAAGAAGAAAAGGAAGAACTTTCGTCATTGGTGTTTAACATTGGCAAGTTTGACGCAAAAACAGAAATTAACCAATTAGAAAATTTTTTAGCGTCATTAGAATTAAAGTTAACAAAAGCCAGCGAAGATAAAAACAAAATTTGTCCAATGATTTTAAAACTTTCACTTTTGTTTGCCATAGGCTTGTCAATATTGTTAATTTAATTTTTTAACATATTTTCTAAAATTCAAATTAAAAAATTTAAAAATAGGAGGGAAAATGGAAATTATTTTTAAACTTGCAGGAATAGGGCTTATTACATCAATTGTGAACCAAATTTTAAAGCACTGTGGCAAGGAAGAAATTGCTTCTATAACCACACTTGCAGCATTAATAATTAGCTTATTAATGGTGCTAGATTTGGTTAAAAATTTGTTTACAACCGTACAATCTCTTTTTGTTTTTTAGGTGATTATGACAGAACTTTTAAAAATTTTGGCTATTGCCTTAATAACGGTAATTGCACACTTAATTGTAAGGCAAACTAAGCCAGAAATAGCAATGATAATTTCAATTGCTGGCAGTGTAATTATAATAACTTTGGCAGTTAATTCGTTTAGTTCTGTCATAAATTCTTTTTATCACATTTTTAATGTTACAGGTGTAAACACTTCGCTTTTAACTCCGCTTATAAAAATAATTGCCATAGGTTACATAGCGGAATTTGGTGCAAACATTTGCTTAGACGCAGGGGTAGCCAGCATTGCAGATAAAGTGCTATTTGCAGGGAAATTAATAATTTTATTATTATCTCTTCCAATTGTTACAACTGTTGTTGATATGGTTGTGGGTTTATTATGAAATATTTAATTAATCAAAAAAAGCAGAAAAAGCAGAACAAATCTAGCAAAATAACTATTATTGCAATGGTTATTTTAATTTTTATTTTAAGCACAATTTCGCCATTGCAAGCATTTTGTGCTAGCGAAACTCCAACAAATTTAAGCGAAGATTTAAATAAATCGGTTATAGAAGAATTAAAGGAAATTGATTTTTCTGGCTTTAATGAAACAATTGCAGAATTTAAACAAAACGATACAAATTTTTTTTCAATAGATAATGTAAAAAGCAAGGTATATTCAATAATTTCAGGTGAAAATGCTATTAACTATACTTCATTTTTTGCAAGTATTTTTTCAATTATAATAGATATAATTTTAAAATATTTGCCAATGCTGTCGCTAATAATTGGCATAGGCGTTATTAGTAATTTGTTAGGCGGAATAAAAAGTAAGTTTAATGAAAAATCAACGTCTAACTTAATCCATTTAGTGTGTTTCTTGGCAGTTGTGGTTTTAACAATAACTATGATAACAAATCTTTCATCTCAGGCAGGCAAAGCAATATCAAACATGGTGGGGCAGATGAACATTTTGTTTCCTATTTTGCTAACATTAATGGTTGGCATTGGAGCAACCGCATCCGTAGGAGTTTATCAGCCAATTGTGGCAATTATTTCCACTTATATTGCCGATTTCTTTAATTTCTTTATTTTGCCTTTGTTTTTAGCTAGTTTTGTTTTTAACATAATAAATAACCTTTCCGATAGCATAAAATTAGATAAATTTAACTCGTTTATATCAAGCCTTTTTAAATGGTGTGTTGGGCTTGTGTTCACTTTGTTTTTTGCAATAATGACAATTCAAGGTATATCTGCTGGCAGTTTTGATAGCCTTAGCATTCGCACAACAAAATATACAATAAAAAGTTATATTCCAATAATGGGCGGTTATTTAAGCGAAGGTATGGACCTTATTTTAGCAAGTTCTATTTTAATTAAAAATGCAGTGGGCTTAGTTGGAATTTTAATTATAGTTAGCAGCATAATTTCGCCATTATTTGAAATTGTTGTGTTTAGCCTTTTATTAAAATTGGTATCTGCAATTTTGCAACCATTAGGAAACAATAAAACATCTAATTTCTTAATGTCAACTTCTAAATCAATTGTTATGTTATCAACTTGCATAATTGCGGTTGGATTTATGTATTTAATTTCAATAGGTTTGGTTATGACAACCTCTAATATGGTGATGTAATGGCAAGATATATTTTAAGCATTTTAGGCATAGTTGTTGCCGGCATTTTTATAGATATAATTGTGCCTAATGGCAACATTAATAAATACATTAAAAGTATCTATTCTATTTTTGTTGTTGCCGTTTTAATAACGCCAATTGTAAAATTTATTTCTAAAAAAGACATTTACACTTTGCAATATGAAGATTATCAAATAAACGAAAAATTAATGAATTACATAAACAATCAAACAGTGAAAGGCATGCAAGATAGAATTGTAAATAAACTTGAACAAGAAGGATTTTCAGGTATCGACATAAAAATTAATTTTTCGCTAAATAACAACGAAATAACTTTAAATTCTTGCGAAGTAAATTTAAAAAATTTATCAATATCTGCGGACAAGCAGAATATAAATAAATATGAATTCATTAGTGGTGTTATTAAGGAGAACACAAATTTGGCAGATGAGGTGATACTGTTCTATGAATGAAAAAAAAACAGGCTTTAAATGGCTGGAAAAACTAAAAAAGGTTAAGCATATCGAAATTTATGTTGCAATAATTTTTGTGGTTATAATATTGCTAATTTATATGTCAAATTTTAGTTCAAAATCTAGCAATAAAACCACGAACAAAACCATTTCTAGCGACCAATCAATTGCCGCATACATTGAGAATATGGAAAATAGCCTAGAAGAAATTTTAACAAACATAGGAGGTGTTTCAAATGTGAAAGTTATGATAACCTTAGATATGGCTAAGGCAGATGTAAGCGATTCTCAAATAACTTTAAACTCATTTCCGCCAATTAAAGGAATTATTGTTACAGCAAAAGGAGTTTCTAGCTTAGCAAACAAGCAAAAAGTTTTGCAAGCAATAGAAGCAGTATTAGACATCACAAATGGAAACATCGAAATTTTGTCAAGTGATTAGGAGGTTATATGAAAAACTTGTCTAAAAGAAAAAAAATAATTATTTTATCAGTCATGATAGCATTGTTGTTAGTTACAGGTTATGTTAATGTTGCATTAAACAGCTCACTTTCTGCAAATGCTAATTCTGTACAAACATCGGCCACATCTGCAAATTTTTACACTACATATAGGGCAGAACGTCAAAACACACGCACACAAGAAATTCAGTTTTACGATTCAATTTTAGCAAGTGCATCGGCAAGCAGCGAATCAAAGGTTGAGGCAGAGGCAAACAAATTGGCTTTAATTGCTCAAATTGAAAAAGAACTTGTAACCGAAGGCATGATTAAAGGCAAAGGTTTTGAAGACGCAATAATAACAACATCAAGCGCAAATGTTAATGTTTTTGTAAAGTCGGCAGAGTTAAACGAATTAGAAGTTGCTCAAATTGCATCAATAGTTATGTCACAATTAAATGTTGAATTAGATAAAATTATTATAATACCGTCAGAATAATTGCTAAATAAAAATATTTGTGTTATAATATAGGCGAGGTTTATATGGCACAATTTAAACATAATGGAGAAAATAACACATATATTAATAAAACAATGGTGGTTTCTATTGTTAGTTTAGCTACAAAAGAAATAGACGGAGTACTAGACGTTTATCAGCCCAAAAGGTTAACATTTAAACGCTTATTCAATAGAAATGTTGGCAAAGGCGTAAAAGTAAAATATACCGATTTAGGCGTTGTTATAGACATTTATGTTGAGGTTTCTGTTAATGCCGAAGTTAGCGACTTAGTTTATAGAATTCAACAAAATGTAAAAAACAGCATAGCATCGGTTTTGCCAATAAAAATAAAAGCCATTAATGTTCATATAATGGACGCTGCTATTAAAGATTCTCTCTAAAATAGAGAGAGTTTTTGCATTTAAACTAGCATAGGAGATATTATGAAACGAACAGAATCGAGAGAACTAGCTTTTAAAACTATATATTCAAAGTTTTTTAATTCCGCAGCTACAACAGAAGATATTTTTGAAAATGCCGATGCTCAAAATTTAGAATTTGTAAAAAAAATTTTAAATAATTTTGCCGCTCATTATACTGAAATTAACGAATGTATAACAAGTCATTTAAAAAATTACACGTTAGACAGGCTTAACAAAATAGATTTAGCAATAATTGTTGTTGCTGTAATTGAGCTAAATTATATAAAGGAAAATCCAAAAGAAGTTGTTATAAATGAAGCCGTTGAATTAGCGAAAAAATATTCAACTGAAAAAAGCCACAAATTTATAAATGGACTTTTAGCCGACATTATCAAATAATGAAAGTTTATACTGTTTCAACCATAAATAGAATAATTCAAAACATTATAGACAATGAGGTTATGTTTGAAGATATTATAGTAACCGGAGAATTGTCTAGTTTTTCAGTAACTCGCAACATAGCATATTTCACCTTAAAAGAAAATGATTGTTTGCTATCATGCGTTCAATTTAAATCGAAACAGAACTTTAATGTTGGCGATATGGTTGAAGTTAGAGGAAACATTAAATATTATTCAAAAGGTGGCAAACTAAGCCTTAATGCCTTATCTATAAAACTTTGCGGACAAGGAGAACTATATCAGCAATTTTTACAACTTAAATCAAAATTGCAACTAGAAGGCCTTTTTGATGAAAGCCACAAAATTCCAATTCCTCGTTTTATTAATTCAATAGGCGTTGTAACAAGCGAAACTGGTGCGGTACTACAAGATATAAAAAATGTAACAAGCAGACGAAATCCTAACTTAGAAATATATGTTTATGATGCACAAGTGCAGGGAAGAACAGCCGTTCAAGATATAATTCAAGGAATAACATACTTTGATAATTTAACCGATGTTGACGTAATTATAGTTGCAAGAGGTGGCGGCAGTTTAGAAGATTTGTCTGCATTTAATGATGAAGAATTAGCGCGTATAGCTTATATTTGCAACAAACCGATTATAAGTGCAGTAGGGCATGAAACCGATTTTAGCATATTAGATTTTGTTGCAGATTTGCGAGCGCCAACACCAAGTGCAGCCGCCGAACTTGTTACCTTTGATTGTTTAGAATTAAAACGTTACATTAAAGAACTTCAAAGCAACATAACAACAAACTTAAACAATTTTGTTACCGACTTATCTAACAATGTTAATATGTCAATTTTATCAATAGAAAAGGACTTAACTAACATTATAAATGATGAAAGTTTATATATAACAAATTTAATAAATTCTATTGAACAAAACACTCAAACAAAATTAGACGATACAAAATACAGTGTAAATATTGCATTGAATACACTAGAAAAGCTAAATCCTATAAAATTATTAAAAAGCGGATATTCTTACGCAACAATAAACAATGAACCTATTAATTACAAAAATGTATCAGTTGGAGATAGCATAAAAATAATTTCAAAAGATGTATCATTAACAGCAGAAATTAAAAGTAAGGAGAAATTTAAATGTTAGAACAGGACATTAAAAGATTAGAAGAAATTGCAAAAATTATAGAGCAAGGCACAAGTTTAGACGAAAGTTTAAAACTTTATGAAGAGGGCTGTAAACTTGCAAAAAAATGTTTAAATGAATTAGAAAAAGCAAAAGGCAAAATTGTAATGGTAAAAAAAGAATTTAACAAAAAATCAACGGAGGATAAAGATGAATAAAGATTTTGTTAGTGAAATTACCGATATTAATAAAGATTTTCCGCAGTGGTACACCGATGTTGTGCTTAAAACTGAAATGGTAGATTACGGCCCAGTTAAAGGTACAATGGTAATTCGCCCTTATGGATACGCAATATGGGAGAACATTCAGCATTATTTAGACGCCGAATTTAAAAAACAAGGCGTTCAAAATGCTTATTTTCCTATGTTTATTCCAGAAAGTTTTTTAAAGCGAGAGGCAGAACATGTTGAAGGTTTTGCTCCCGAAGTTGCCGTTGTAACTTTCGCAGGCGGACAAGAATTAGCCGAAAAATTAATAGTACGACCAACAAGTGAGACAATAATAGGCGAAATGTTTTCAAAATGGATAAAATCTTATAGAGATTTGCCATACAAAATAAATCAATGGTGTAATGTTGTTAGGTGGGAAAAAACCACCCGTCCTTTTTTACGTACAAGCGAATTTTTATGGCAAGAAGGGCATACTGTTCAAGCGTCAATTGAAGATGCAAATAAAGATGCACTAACAATGTTAGACGTTTATTCAAATTGTTTAAAAAACTTGCTAGCAATACCAACACTAACCGGCAAAAAAACCGAAAACGAAAAATTTGCTGGTGCTGTTGCAACCTATTCAATGGAAGCAATTATGAAGGACGGAAAATGTTTGCAGGCAGGCACAACTCACAATTTAGGTCAAAATTTTGCCAAAGCAAGTAACATAAAATTCTTAAATCAAAATGAAAAACTAGAATATGCTTATACTTCAAGTTGGGGCGTTTCAACACGTTTAATTGGTGCGTTGGTTATGGTTCATGGAGATGAACGCGGCTTACGTTTGCCTCCAAAGGTTGCTCCAATCCAAGTAGTTTTAATTCCAATTGCAAGCAAAAAAGAGGGCGTACTAGAAAAATGCAACGAAGTTAAAACTTTATTAGAAAATCATGGTATTAGGGTAAAATTAGACGATTCAAACAACACTCCTGGCTGGAAATTTAATGAATATGAAATGCGTGGTGTTCCTCTTCGCTTAGAAATTGGTCCAAGAGATATAGAAAATGGGCTAGCAACCGCCGTTAGAAGAGATACTCATGAAAAATTGCAATTAAACTTAAACAATTTGCCAAATGAAGTTGAAAAAACGCTTAATTTAATACAAAATAACATGTATAAACAAGCAGAAATTAACCTTAAAAATTCAATTGTTGAAACAGATAATTTTGATGAAATGGTGAATGAAATTAACTCTGGCAAAGTTGCTTTAACATATCATTGCGGCAACAGCAACTGTGAAACCGAAATAAAAAACAAAACCACAATAAAAACTCGTGTTATTATTGCAGATGACAATAAACACACTTGCATCTATTGTGGTAAACCAAGTAAATATAAACTATATTTTGGTAAACAATATTAAAAATTCAACAAATTTAGGCAAATTTGTAATAATTTTTTAAATATCTATTTACAAATAATTAAAAATTTGTTAATCTTAATATGTATTTTTTCATATTTTAATATAAATGAATTGGATAAAACGATACCGCAGCATTCCTGAAAGGAAAAAAATAATATGGTACGGCAAGTTGGCGTTTATAAAAAACTTGTTTTATTTTTCATTTAAAATAACGGTAGGAATTTATTATAAATCTTGGTTTTTGGTTGCCATAGCAATTTATTCGCTTTTTATAGGATATGTAAAAAACAACTGTTCACGTGGGTTAGATTATAACAAAGAAAATGTGCGAGAAATTAACACATATATTCGTGGTGGTGTAGTGTTAGCCCTTTCAAGTATATTTTATATAATATATTCAATTATTCAAATGTTTTATCCGTCTAGTGCAAATTATAATATGATAATTGCAATAGCAATTGCCGCCTTTGCAACATATAGCATTGCAATGTCTATTTATGGAGTTGTTAAAACAAAAGGCAAAACAATGCTAATTAAAGAATATAAATTAACCAATTTTGCAACTGCCTTTAACAATATTGTGCTTGCACAAATTGCTATTTTCTCGTTCACAACAACAGATAATATGGCTATTTATAACGGAGCAATAGGCATTGCAGTTGGTTTAATTGTTACAATAATTGGCGTTTATTTAATTGCAGACGGCATAATAAAAAAGCGTAAATATTATCAACTTTTAAAACAATATCCCGACTTCTTTAAATATATTCCAGATAAATAAGATATTAAAAAATTCTTAATCGTATATTTGACTAATTTAATTTTTAATTATAACTTTTAAATAAAAAGGCTTAAACAAATTGTTTAAACCTTTAAAATTTTTAATTGGTAGCCCTATGGGGAATCGAACCCCAGTCCCAACCGTGAGAGGGTCGTGTCCTAACCGCTAGACTATAGAGCCATAATGTTATATTATCATAATTCTTTGTTAAATTCAATAGTTTTTACTTAATTTCTTTGAAAAATGTGCTATAATTTTACAAATGAAATCAAGATGGTTTAATTTTCGCCCACTATGTGTTGTTTTCGTTTTCCTTTTGTTAGGAAGCCTTTTTGCTTTCTATATTTCCAAAACATTGGCAATAACCATAATTGTTTCACTAATTTTTGTTGGATTAATTCTATTTACCGCCATAACAAGAAAGAAAATTATTTATGCCATTTTGCCAATTATTGCGTTTTGTTTAGGTTTAGGCCTTTATAATTTATCCGTTCATAATTTTAACAAAACCACATTAGAAACTCCGTCAATTATTGAGGCTAGAATTTATAACATGAAAAGGGCAGAAGACAACAGTTTGGCAGTTTCTGCCGACAGCGTTAAATTTGACAATAAAAAAGTAAACACAAACCTTTCAATTTATATTTATGATAACAGCGAACTATTTGAAAATTTACAAATTGGTAGCGTAATAAAATTTACACCTACAAATTTATATAAAAGCGATTTATTTTACAATGAAATACCTAATTCTACAAGATATAGCGAAAATTTAAAATACACAGCAATTGCTAATATAGAAAATTTAACTTATTTAAAAACAGATAAAACATTTGCCGAAACAATAAAATCATACATAAAAAATAACTTAGGCAAAGGGTTGACAAATGAAAATGTAGAAATTGCATATTCCGCTTTATTTGGAGAAAAAGAGATGCTGCCAGAAGGTCAATATAATGCTTTTCAACTTTCTGGTGTGGCACATATACTAGCGGTTTCTGGCTTACACGTAAGCATAATTGTTGCAATTTTATACAAATTGTTAGACTTGCTAAAAATAAAACGCTGGTGGAAAGTGGTTCTAGTTTTCATTGCAATTTTGTTTTATGCCTATGTTTGTAATTTTTCATATTCAGTAATTAGGGCAGGAATAATGAGTTTGTTAATGTTAATTGCACCGCTGGTATATAGAGAGTATGACAGCCTGGCAGCGTTATCATTTGCCGGAATTGTAATTTATTTAATTAATCCGCTTTGCGTATTTGATATTAGTTTTCTTATGAGTTTTGCTTGCTCAATAGGAATAATTATGCTATATAAACCAATAAAATCCGCACTAAACCACACAAAAATGCCTGCTTGGTTAGTGAATAGTTTAGCCCTTTCTTTGTCAGTTGAAATCTCTCTTTTGTTCATAATGGCATTCTTCTTTAAAAGGTTTAATTTAATAGCAATAGTGTCTAATATTGTTATAATTCCGCTTTTTACAATTGCTTTTGCTGTAATTTTTGTATGTGCAATGTTATCGCTTATCATGCCTTTTATTGCTCATGCTTTAGTTATAATAAATCCTTTGCTTAATTTAATAAGTGTAATTGCAATTATGTTTGCAAACACGCCAATTTCAAACTTTTCAACAATTCACATGAATTATATAAGCATTATGCTGTATTTTGTAGTTATATTTTTGCTAGGTAGAATTTGTATAGCAAAAAAAGAATATAAATGTGCATTATGCTTGCCAATAGTTGCAATTTTAATAATGATTATGATATAATATAAACAATGAAATTTATGGAACTAAACAAAAGTTTAAAAGAAAAAGTTTATAACCTTTACAACCTAAAAGGCGAAGATTCTTTTTTAATTAAACACGCTATATTGAACATAAAAAATGCAGTAGTGGCGGATTTTGACGAGTTTAACTTTATAAAAATTGATGCAGAAAAGAGCAAAATAAGCGAAATTGATGCTCAACTTTCAACCCTTCCAATAGGTAGCGAATATCGAATGGTTGTTATTTCAAATCCAAATGCGGAAATTGTTAAATTTATTAATAAATATGATTTTTCGTCTAGCAGCACTGTTGCCGTTTGCGTTGGTGCAGACAAACTTACAGCAGGAGAAATAGTAGATTGTTCAAAGTTAGATAAAATAGATATTCAAAAATATGCTTTAAATTATTTAGCAAAAAGCAATTTGTCTATTGAAGAACAAGCATTAGATTATTTAATAGATGCAACATCTGGAAGTATGCCCAATTTGGTTAATGAATTAAATAAATTATCATCTTATGCTTGTTGCGAAAATTCAATAATTAACATGGAAATGGTTACAAATTTGGTTGCTAACACCACTGAATATGTTATTTATATGCTAACCGCAGCAATAGACGAAAAAAACTTTACAAAATTTCAAACAATTTTAAACACAATGTCAAAATCTCAGTCTTTTGCCGAAATTTTCGCGTATATGGGCAAATATTTTAAACGTATGCAATACATATCAATAAACAAAAATGACGAAGAATTATCTAAAATTTTAAACATAAAACCTTATGCAATTAAAATGTCTAGGCAATTTATAAGCAAAAATGGGGTAAATTACTACATTAACCTTTATAAAAAATATGTTGACTTAGATTATAAAATAAAATCTGGCAAAATATCAGTTTTTAATGCTTTATATGAATTATTGTTTTAAACATTTGATTTAATTTTTATTTTATTTTAATATATAATTATGACTGAAAAAAATTTGCTAACACCAACACAAATTGTTCGTTCAAAACGCCGTACTATTTCTTTAACCATCGATAGAGATGGTGCTTTTGTTGTTAGAGCGCCAATAAATGCTAAAGATGTTGATATTTATGACTTTATAAACAAAAAATCCAAATGGATAAAAGCAAAACGGCTTGCAGCAATAAATTCAGCCTATAAGCCCTTAAAATTTAAAGATGGCGAAAAGGTTTTAATTTTAGGCAAAGAATATGAAATTGTTTTAATAGATGCTAAAAAAGTTAAGGTGGTAGATAACCAAATATTTATTCCTTTAAATAATAGTGAAACTTATTTAAAAAACTATTTTGTAGGTCTTTGTAAAAAACTTTTGCCTAAAAGGGTAGAAAGGTTTTGTGCAGCATATGGCTACAAGTATAAGGGTATAAGTATAACCTCTGCAACTACTCGTTGGGGTTCATGTTCTTATAACAATCACTTAAATTTTACATATAAATTAATAATGTGTCCAAGAGATGTAATTGATTATTTGGTTGTGCATGAACTAACTCACACAAAGGTTAAAAATCATAGTGCAAAATTTTGGCAAAAGGTTGAAGAGGTTTTACCTAACTATAAACTACAAGAAAAATGGCTTAAAGAAAACCGCAAAATTATTGATGTTATATAAAAAACATTATTTATAAAAATTTTTATTTAAATATTCATTAAAAGTTCATAAAAAGATAGTTTAAAAGTTAATTTAAAAATTCATTTCAAAAAAAATCGTAATAAAAAAACACCCATAAGGGTGATTTTTTATTTTATAAATTTATTTACTGCTTGTATATTGGCTAAGTCTAGATTTCTTTCTGTTAGCAGTTGCTTTTTGCATAATACCCTTTGAAACAGCGGAATCAACTAACGAAAAGACTTCACTCAATAATTTTTGAGCATTTTCAGTTTCTTTATTGTCAACAGCCAATTTATATTTTTTAACATAAGTTGCAATCTTAGATTTATAAGATTTGTTTTCACCTGTCTGCCTTTCAATAACATTGATGCGTTTCTTGGCGGATTTAATATTTGCCATTTGTAAAACCTCCATATAAAGCACATTATAGCAAACTTTTTTTTAAATTGCAAGTGCTTTTAACAATATTTTTTTAAAATCATAAATTATATTATGTTAAACAAATTAAAACCCACCATTGCAAT
>CANQWK010000005.1 GCA_947627545.1 uncultured Clostridia bacterium
TTTATGTGAGTATAAAATATCTTAGATATAATTGTTTATAACGCTAAATAAAACAAATCACTTTTATAAAACTTAACACCACAAAAACTTTTGTGTTAGGAATAGAGCTTATCAAGTTCATTTTAGAATTCTTTCACACTGTAAATAATCCAATGAATAAGTTTTAGAATTTTTTTATTGTTACAAGGCACATTCCAACGCAAGTTTGGCTTTATATCTGCTTATGACGAAAGTGTTTGCTTCTGTCCCGCCAAAAGCGACTGATACGAAACATTTGGATAACATATGTTTCGTATTTTTTATGCAAGAATGTTTTGGCATGGTTATTAAAATCTAGTTTGAAAAATCAATTCATTATGATATAATAAAAATAATCATGAGGTGATTTGAAATGTTTGAAGATTATTTTAAAATTGATAAACCTGCTATTAACACAAATGATTCAGCGCTTATTAAATGTCTAAGATTTAAAGATGAGAATATTGTTTTATTCACAAACTGGATTGCAAAAGAACTAAACCTGCCTTCTGATGATACGAGAGTGATAGATAGGTTAAATTTTATTATAGAACAAAGACAGAAACTTGTTAAATTGTCTTTTGACGAAAAAGACCAATTGTTGAATTACCTAGCAAGACTTTTATCTGCAAAATTTTCAGGCAATAAACAAGCCAATCTTGCAATCTCATTAACAATAGATAAACTTTTATATGCTATTTCTAATAAGCAACCAATAATTTTTATTTTTGGGTTTGGCGGTTATAAGAATTATAATTCACCATCATTTCCAGAAGTTGATTTGGCTGAACTATTCCATATGAAATATATGGCAACTTTTTTGTGGCCAATTATAACAACTTATAAATATGGAGTTAAATTTGAATATGAAAGCGAAGAAATTTCAATTCAATTTAATAATGTTCCTCAAAAATCAACGGATAGATACACAAAATCATTTCGTTCTCTATTAAATTATTTTACAAATAAAATTTATGAAGCAAATGGCGTAAAATTGGATTTTGAATTTGTCATTGCTAGAGAAATGTATAACCCTACTAACCTATATAATAAAATGAAAGATTATTTCAACGAAATGAAAGAAACATATAATAACTTGCCAGAAACAGAACAACAAGTTTGGTTTAAGAGAGCCAAAACGAATTTTTTGGTTAATGGAGAAACTGACTATACAAACTCAAGCGAGAGTGAACTTGAAAACTTAATAATTAATGCTAGAATAAACAACGAATGTTTTTTGGCGGCGGACTATGAATTACGAATAGACTTTTGGGAAAGACCTAATGCAATTTCATTATTTGGAACTTGGGGAAAATCTCCATGTGCATCGCCCACTGATGGCGGATTACACTTAAAATCAACGGCCGCAAGTAATACAGACTTTTGGATTGGAACTGGTGTTTTAATAATTGATAAAAACAACAAAATTGTGCAAGAACAAATTTTATCGCAAACTCAATATGCGGAAAAAGAAAATTGTATTTTTACTATAAAAAATAACGATAGTGAATTAGCAAGTATTTCAAAGAATTTTAAACAACTAAAATGCATTAAGGTTTAATTTTATAAACTTTCGTATAAACTCGCTAGTTCTCCAATGATGTTCAAACTTTACATCTTCATTTCTTCTTCCGTATGAAAAGCTTCTCTTTTTCTCCATATAGATAATTTATCATAAAATTAATAGAAAGTCAACATTTAATATAATATTACGCAAATTATTACATTGTTTTATTTAAATTTACATTTTACTGCTAAGGGGTGAAAAAGAAAATGAAAAAAAACAAAAGCATCACTTTAAAAGCGATGCTTTTTTAACAATGCTTTATTTAAGTTATTTCTTTCTTTTTTTGCGGCGAATTAAAATAAATGTTGAAATTCCGCCAGCTAAAACAACTACGCCTCCGCCACAGCATGGAATTATTATATCGGCATAGCCTTTTGCGTGAATTATTATATCATCTGCTTCAACCTCTTGGCCGTTTACAAACACTGCACCGCAAATACATTTATCGTGTTCTTTATGTCCGTCTTTACTGCGAGTTGCGGCAAGATAGTCGTAATGTTGCAATTTATTATGAACTGCGTGTACTAAAGTGTGACCTGCGTTATCTTGTGAAACAGTGTTCAAAGATTGATTTATTTGTTTATCAACAAAAGCAAAAGGAAGTTGTATGCTGCCATCTAAAACGCGTGGTGCGTGCAATATTGCAAGATTGTTGCAGCCTTTAAGAATATCAGTTAATTGTGCTGATTGTTGAATTGAAAAGTTGGAAATGTCTAATTCCAGCAAATTTTCGCAGTTTTCAAATACTGTGCTAAAATATAGCACTTTTTCGGTGTTGAAACCCGATAAATTTAACTTTTCGATTGAACTGCAACCATTGAACATTGATGTTGCAAAAAGCATGTTTTGTGTTTGGAAATTGCTAAAATTAATTTCCTTTAACGATACGCAGCCGGCAAAAAGTGCGGAAGCATCGCTTGGGGCAAGCATGTCGCCCGAATACACAAATGCAATTTGGCTAAAATCGTTTTTGTTGCGATAAATATGAATATATTTATTCATACGAGCAAAAGTGTCAACATAATCATTTGGCACGGTTTTAACAAAATCTATGCGGGTTAATTCCTTATAATCGGTAATTAGAGTACGCCATTCGGTAGAAAACGTTAGCGGACCTCCGCCACCAAAATCTTGAGAAGAAACAGGATAATCTTCTTTATCTACCGGAGTTGCATAGGTTACGTTGATAAATGAAATATTGAATGGTTTGTTTGTGTTTGCCACAATTTTAACATTGTGATAACCTACTTCAAGTTCATCTATTTTAAACACGCACTTATTAAATAGTGGCCTATCGGCAAGGTTTATTTCGCCTATATTTTTACCGTTTAAAAACACATTGGCTGAGCCGTATTCTGTATCTGTATCGGCAAAAACACTGAACCCACTTCCTAAGAAATCAAATTCGTAAAATGCTCCATTTGTTTTGGTAGAAAGTTTACCGTTAGAACTGTTTTCAGTAAAGCCACTTTGTGCCTTTTCAAAATTTTTAGGTTTTACCGTTTGGTTCAGTTCAACCGACAAACCAGCACTTAATTCTCTAATAACAGTTTGACTGTTGTTTCTTTTTACAATAAGTTTAAAAAAGCGAATTTCTTGCTCGGCAAAATTTAATCTATACTTTGTACCTTCTGGCTTTTCAAGGTTACCATCAAAAAGCAACACATAATCGTCATCTTCTGGAATGTCCTTATTGTTATCTTTTGCTCCAAACAAGGCCACTTCATAAAGAGCATCGTTTGAATTGCCGCGGCGAAGAATTTCAAAATAATTTGACACAATATTTTTGCCGCAATCTATAACAAATTCATGCGGAGGTGCTAGCCTTGTAGGAGTATATCGAGAATGAAAATAGGTTTCTGTTTTTCCATCCAACAGGGCATCTTTGCCTTGTCCGTCATTTAGTTGATACTCTGGCCATTTAATTAGTTTCCATTCATCCTTTTCTTCTACATAATCTATTGATTCATCTTTAATGCTATCTAAAAACTTTGGTTGCCAGCCTTCAAACTTTTCCACTTGTTGCAAATCGACACTAGAAACAGTGTTATTAATTATGTTTTCGGCTGGAATATCTACAACCGTTTCACTATCTGGGAAAACCACCCCAACATTTAAAAATCCCTCTCCTCCACGGTTTATTAGGTGGCAGTCGATATCCACAACATCTCCAACCTCAAGTTCTGCTTGTGCAAAATGGTTTGCTCCGTCTGAAGGTTTAAAATAGGTATTTCGGTTAGAATATTTAATTTTGCCATCTCCGTTAATTATATATTGTCCATCTTTTTTAAAATAGGCAATTTTAGCGTCATCTCCGCGAAGAGTGAATTTGTGTATGCCTGCTTTATTGGCTTTAAAACTGAATTGTATGTGGTAATACTCTTTATCGGTTTTGTTGAACAACGCTTTGCCGGCAATCAAACTTTCTTCTGTTTTAAAAGGTTGTAATTCTTTTTGCGATTCAACAAAAACTTTTATGTCCTGATTTGCTGTAGCGTCATCAATTTTAAAAACTTCAACATACGCTCCGTTATAAACAAGGTGCAAATTTACATTTAAAGTTACAATTCTTCCGCCCTCGGTTGAAACAACTATATTAAATTGGTCATTTTCGCAAACTTGTGTTGGTGGAGTATAAATTGCTTTTTGTTCATTCTTTTTATATTCTATTGTACCATTATTAGGAGTTGTAATATCTATAATTGAAAACTGCTTATAACTTACAAAACTTTCTGGAGATAAATCAAATATCGTTTTATGCTTGCCATCAACATCGTATTTTCTTGCAGTTTCGTTGCCATCAATGCCATTTGACCATTCATATGCAATTGGATAAAAGGTCGGCAAGTTGTTAAGATATGCCAATTGTTCAGAAGTAAAATCTTCTTGCGGATTAATGTTGCCGTGATAATTTGCGTTTATCCACTCTAAAATGTTAACATGGTCAACAAGTGCAATGCGATAAATAAAATCGGCACGAGCATTGTTGCAATAAGAAGGATTTACTTTATATGTATAAAAGAAATCCACAAACCTATCTGAGCCAAAAGAATGAATTAATGTAGCATAAAGTGTTAATTGTGCAAAATGAGCATTGCTTGTTTTGTTATAGTCGTGATAATCTTCCACTTCAGGTAAATTCATGCTGGCCTTAATGGCGGTGTATGGGTGAACATATTCTCCGTGTTCCACGCCTATTACGCGTGAGTCCATATTGCAAAGCATAGAATACATTAAAATTATAAGTGTGTTATTCCATACTTCGCCCTCGCAAGGATTAGGACAATTACTGCCGCACATTCCCCAATTTACTCCATAAGTTTTTGCCTGAATATGACCTAATTCGTGAAAAGTACCCCAATTGCCCTTAGTTGTTAATGTTTGATAATTCATGCATTTTTCAAACCAACCATAAGGTTGAGCAGCAAACGAAGAATTAAGTGCAACAGCCTCGCCTGCCGGAACGTGCAAATCATATGCCATGGTTATGTTATAGTTATATGCTCTGCCGTTCAATGACGAATTTATTGCAAAAACTGAGTGCCAAAAATATGCAAGTTTTTCAATATCATCGCATTGTTTCATATACTCTGCTAAACCTATAAGTTGCCCATTTTCTACATCTAAAGTTGCTATAAGCCCAGGTGCAGTTCTTAATGTTTGTTCAAATTCCTCTTTTGTTGTAACTCCAAGAATAAAATAAGGTGTTTCAACTGCTCCGGTTATAGTAATTTTTACATTAGAGCTTGTTGGCTGCAAATAAAGTGGACCGCCATATATACTGCCAATGCAATACTCTCCGTCACCCTTAAATTCAAAACTTGAACCCATACATGGCACTTTTTGGTTTTGAAATTGCCATTGATTTTGTAATTTGAAATCAAACTGATTATAATTTGGTTTTTCGCTTTTAGTTTTTGCATTTTCAGCTTCTTCAATTAAGCGGCTATCCCAATATCTAAAATATCTTTCCGTGCTACTTAACGATTTGTAATCTTCTTCTTTGTTTGGGTCGAAGCCTTCTGGAAAGCCACCATCATAACCAAGAGAATCTTGCTGATGCGTTGTAAGTTTTAAAGATTGTCCTTTTTTAAGGCCTTCCACTTTAACAGTTGCAACCTCGCCCGGTGCTAAATATAAGCCTGTTGTAAGCGGAGAGCGATAAATTGGGTCAGATATTATTACTTTGCTAACAGCCTTTGCATTTTTACTTATTTCACCATAAATTCCATCTGCCGCTGGGTGCTTTTTTAAAAAATTTTTTAACTCGTCTGGCTTATCTAACATAGTGTTAATTTGCTCGCGATAATACCATGATTGACGCAATAACATATATTTTTCAAAATTAGAAAAATATTGCCTTGAGCTGTCTTTCGTATTTGGCAAGCCTTTCATTGGATAGCGTGGGTTATTTTTATCTCCTATTTGGTTTCCATTCGCACCATCTGTTATAAAATTAATTTTGGCTAAGTCTTGCGCCGTGCCGTTATATGGTTTGTGAGTGTTGGGGTCTATAAACTGAAATTCATCTTCAAGCATTTGTGGAGTATAACGCTCCACATTTCTATCTACAATTTCCATATATGGTTGGCGAAGAGTAACTCGACGCCCTTCCATATCTTCAAAACTTTTACGCGAAAGCCCTTCGTCTAACTGTTCAGGCCTAACCACCCCTTCATTTTGTAAGTCGGTTGTAGTTGAAGATTGGTTTTCTTGAGTGGCAGTTAAAGAAACCGCATTGGCCGAAAGAGTCAACGATTGAACTATAATTCTAGCAATTTCAAAAATCGGAGAAAACATTAACAGCAAAGAAAGAAAAATTGCTAAAAAGCCGATGCGTTTTTTATGGCGTTTGCCAAAATTTGATAAAGATTCATTTTTCATAAACACCTGCCAATAATATATATTTGCATTATATCAAACAAGTTAAAAAAATAAATATTTTTTTATAAATTTTTACAATTTATTATACATTTTTAGTAATTTTTATAAAATTTTTCAAACATTTTTAATATTTTTTATAAATTTTTATATTTTTCATTGCAAAGACGTTTAATGTTTTAATAAAAAATTTGCTTTAGTTTGATTTATTTTGTCTGTTACATAATCTTCTACAATGTTAGTAAAATTTTTATTTAACAAAAATTCGCATGCTGAATTTAAATCTAATTCATGTGTTTTACCTAAATATTCTTGAAAATTATTCAACATTACTTTGCGTTTTTTGTTGCTATGTAAATTATTAAATTTATTTATCCACTGGTCTGCCACAATTCTGCCTACCACATATCTAAACATATAAGAACTAGTTTTATCTTTCTCGTTATACATTTTTTCTATTCGTTGAAGTAGCTTCTGATTATTTTCTTTTTGTAAGGTTTTTATTAAATTATTTAAACTTTTAAATGTTACAGGGTTAGAAAGTTTTTTTATAACATCTCTTTCCTCTTTTATAAGGTTAATTTCACTTATCAATAACGCTTGCTGTTGATTTTCATAATTATCAAAATCTTGTTTAGAAAAAATGTCTTTTGTGGCTAAAAATTTATTAAAAAGCCTTTCTGTAATATAGCTTTCTATTTCTCCAATACAATCTTTTTCAAATCTTTTTGCTGTATAATTGTCAATTTCTTTTGTGGCAGCATTTGCTCGCAACATTTCAATTAAATGTTGATGGTGTGAACTAAGCGCATGGCTAAGTTCGTGAGCAGTTGTTCTTAAATCATCTAATGTATTATGAATATAGACGTTAAATTCTAAAAAGGATTTCCTTCCAGAATGCCCTACACTACTAGAATGAGCATCTCCCTGCTGCACCTGTATAAAATTTATATGAGTTCCACCTTGGCTATCTATAAAAAATGGATGCGTTTTATTTAAAATTTGTTTAACTTCTTCCGCTTTTTGAGGCATGTAAATTGAAAAAAATTCATTCATATAATTTGATATAATTTTTTCGTTTAATGATATATCTTTATCATGTTTGCTTGGTTTAAATTTTAAAACAGCATTAACTTGAGATATTAAATCTAATATCGATACATTGTCCACATCTGGCTCGGTTAAAAAGAGTAAGAAATCATGAGCTTGTGAATTATTACACCTGTCAATAAAATCTTGACTAAGTTGTTTTGTAATTTTCATTAATTTCTCCTAAAAATATACATTATTGTAATATTATAGCACATTTTAATGAATTTGAATTATTTTTTTGATTTTATTTTAAAAATTAAACAAAATTAATTTTTTATTATATTTTTTTATAAAATTTTAATTTTTTTCATATATTTTTATTGTTTTTATTTAAAATTTTAAATAAAATTTTTTAATATGTTTTTGTTTAAATTGTTTGAAATTCTTTTAATGTGTGTTAAAATAATAATATAGTTTTTATTTATGTGTTTCATTAATGGGAGCAAGAATGAAAAAGAAAATCGTACTTTTAGTTAGTTTAATGTTAATTTTCCTATTCTCTATTGCAGGAATTGGCATTGTAATTAGAATTAATGGACCAACAACTGTATATATTTCTAACACAAATGATATTTTACTTAACCCTAGCAAAGGGTTTGTTTATTATGGCGGAAGTTGGGACACAACCAAAAGTGTTATGGATTATTTTACAACAGGTTATAATAGGTTTAGTTGGGCTGATTTAGAGCCAGAAGAAGATAAATACGATTTTTCTAAAATTGAAAAAAATTTAAACTTTTACACCGGCATAAATAAAAAATATTCATTTGGTGTGATGTGTGTTAACACTTCATCAAGCAAGCAATACATAACACCTGAATATGTTTTTAATGATGGTGCGGCTTGTGATGTTATTAAAGATGATAATGGAAATGTTATTCAATATGTTCCGGTATGGACAGATGAAATATTTTTAAAACATTTAACACGGTTTGTTACTGAATTAGGCAAAAGATACAATGGCAATGAAAATATTGCTTTTATTGACATTTTATCTTATGGCAATTGGGGTGAACAGCATTTATTCCATTTAGATGTTGAAGGCAAACCGAATTATGCGTATAGTGATAGAATTTCGCCTAGTTTTTTCAAAGAACGTTATGTTAAACCTTACATGGATGCTTTCCCTGACACATTGCTTGTTAACCCTTGGGGTTACGAAGATTTAAATGATGTTTATGAAGAATTAATTGAACAAGGTGTAACGCTAAGAAGAGATGGTATTGTAAAATATACTAACGGATTAGATATGCTTGCAAAATGCTATGGAAAATTACCTACAATTTTTGAGTACGCAGGAAATTATAAGGACAATATAAAAGACGGCACTGAAAATTATTTTAACCAGCGATTAGAAGAAGCTGTAAATATGGCAAAACCGACTTACATTGAACTTGATATTGACTGGTTTAAAAATAACAAAGATTATTGTGCCGACCTTGCAAATCGTATGGGTTATTATTTTAGGCTAAAAAAAGCGGAATATTACAAAAAAGTTAAACTAAATAAATCCACAAAAATAAATTTAACTTTTAAAAACGATGGAATTGCACCTATATATGAACAATGTTTAGTGTATATTGGTTTATTAGATAAAAATGGTAATTTAGTTGCAAAATTTAAAACAGATATAGATGCAAAAAAATGGTTGCCAAACTCTCCGCAAAAGGAAAGTGTTAAAATAAAATTTGAAAACATTTCAACCGGCAATTATAAACTTGCGGTAGGGTTATTTAAAAATGATATAGACGAAGCTCCTTCATATTTACTAGGTAGCGAAGGTAAAACTGAAAATAATTGGTATTTATTTGGCAATGTAACAATAAATAATTAAAAAACAAAAAGAGTGAATAACAAAATTCACTCTTTTTTATTCACATTTTAATTATTTTTTTCTTGGGTTTTTAATGTTGGCTTGTGCTGCAGCTAAACGAGCAATTGGAACTCTAAATGGGCTGCAACTTACATAATCTAGACCTATTTTGTGGCAGAAATCTATTGACGAAGGATCTCCACCATGTTCGCCGCAAATGCCCACATGCAAAGCCTTGTTAGCACCTTTGCCTAGTTTTATTGCCATATCCATTAATTTGCCAACGCCTGTTGTGTCTAGTCTAGCAAACGGGTCGCTTTCATAAATTTTATTTGAATAATAGGCTGGCAAAAATTTGCCTGCATCATCACGGCTGAAACCAAATGTCATTTGAGTTAAATCGTTTGTTCCAAAGCAGAAGAAATCTGCTTCTTTTGCAATTTCATCAGCAGTTAATGCAGCACGAGGAATTTCAATCATTGTGCCAACTTCATATTTAAGGTTAGATTTTGCTTCTTTTATAACTTTATTTGCTGTTTCTATAACCACTTTTTTAACAAAAGCTAGTTCTTTAACTTCGCCAACAAGCGGTATCATAATTTCTGGAACAACTTTCCAATCTTTATGTTTGTTTTGAACATTTATTGCAGCTTTTATAATTGCTTTTGTTTGCATAACGGCAATTTCTGGGTAAGTTACTGTTAAACGGCAACCTCTATGCCCCATCATTGGGTTAAATTCGTGTAAATCACTAATTAATTGTTTAATTTGTGCAACCGATTTATTTTGAGATTTTGCAAGTGCTTTAATATCTTCTTCCGCGGTTGGTACAAATTCATGCAAAGGTGGGTCTAAGAAACGAATTGTAACAGGATTGCCTTTTAACGCTTCCATTAAACCTTCAAAGTCCTTTTGTTGCATTGGTTCAATTTTTGCTAACGCTTGTTCTCTTTGTTCAACAGTATCGGCACAAATCATTTCACGGAAAGCGCCTATGCGGGCAGGGTCAAAGAACATATGCTCAGTGCGGCATAATCCAATTCCTTGTGCGCCTAATTCTGCAGCACGTTCTGCATCAGCAGGAGTATCGGCATTTGTGCGAACTTTTAAAGCACGATATTTATCTGCCAATTTCATAATTCTTCCGAAATAACCACTATTAGGGTCGGCAGGAACGGTTTTAATTAGCCCTGCGTAAATTGTTCCGGTTGAACCATCTAGTGAAATTTCGTCGCCCTCTTTAAACACTTTGCCAGCAAGAGTAAAACGTTTCTTTTCTTCGTCCATTTTTATGTCGCCACAACCCGAAACGCAGCAAGTTCCCATGCCACGAGCAACAACCGCTGCATGCGAAGTTTGGCCGCCACGAACGGTTAATATTCCTTGTGAATATTTCATTCCTTCAATATCTTCTGGGCTAGTTTCTAGGCGGACAAGCACCACTTTTTTACCAGCTTTCCCTAGTTTAACTGCATCTTCGGCTGTAAACACAATTTTGCCTGCGGCTGCGCCTGGGCTAGCGGCAATGCCTCTGCCTATTACATTGTTTTTATCTGCCAATTTAAGTGCAGCAGCGTCAAATGTTGGGTGCAAAAGCATATCCAAAGATTTAGCATCAATTTGCATTAATGCTTCTTGTTCGGTTATCATTCCTTCATCAATTAAATCACACGCAATGCGAATAGCTGCCGCAGCAGTGCGTTTTCCATTTCGTGTTTGAAGCATATATAGATGTTTATCTTCTATTGTAAATTCCATATCTTGCATATCTCTATAATGCTTTTCAAGTTTGTTACAAATATCTTTAAATTGATTGTAAACTTCTGGCATAACTTCTGCCATTTTTTGAATAGGCATTGGAGTGCGTACGCCTGCAACCACATCTTCGCCCTGAGCGTTCATTAAAAATTCGCCCATTAAGCCTTTTTCGCCTGTTGCTGGGTTTCTTGTAAACGCAACACCTGTTCCGCTTGTTTCACCCATGTTGCCAAAAGCCATCATTTGAACATTAACAGCCGTTCCCCAAGAATATGGAATGTCATGGTCCATACGATAAATGTTTGCTCTAGGATTATCCCAAGACCTAAACACCGCTTTAATAGCTTCAAATAATTGTTCTTTGGGGTCATTAGGAAATGGTTTGCCAATTTGTTTTTTATATTCAGCTTTAAATTGATTAGCTAATTCTTTTAAATCTTCCGCTGTTAAATCTACATCATAAACAATGCCGCGTTTTTCTTTCATTTGGTCAATAAGTTTTTCAAAATACTTTTTGCCAACTTCCATTACTACATCGCTAAACATTTGAATAAATCTGCGATAGCAATCCCACGCCCAACGCGGATTGCCACTTTTTTTAGATAAAGTTTCAACAACTTCTTCATTTAAACCTAAATTTAAAATTGTATCCATCATTCCTGGCATACTTGCCCTTGCTCCACTTCTAACCGAAACAAGCAAAGGGTTTTGTTTATCTCCAAATTTTTTGCCGGTTATTTTTTCCATTTTAGCAATGTTTTGCATAATTTCTTCACGAATAGCATCATTAATTTGCCTGCCGTCCTCATAATACTGTGTGCAAGCTTCTGTTGAAATTGTAAAGCCTTGTGGAACAGGCAATCCAATTTTTGTCATTTCAGCAAGGTTTGCACCTTTACCACCAAGCAATTCTCTCATGGAAGCATTACCTTCGCTGAATAAATAAACATATTTCTTCATAAATTCTCCTTTTAAAAACAGATTTAAATTTTTCAACTTAACTAGAATAAACAAAATGATAAAAAAAAGCAACTAATTTTGTTACCTTTTAAAAATTTTAATTCAATTAGTTTTTATTTATTTTTTGAATGCTTTTTATTTAGTTTTTACGCCACTTTACCATTTTTTTCTTTTGCATCTCACTTTTGTCCTTAAGAAACTTTGTCTCTTATGTGAGTTAAATATCCGCCCTCGCCCGTGTGAGCATAATGCTTGTCGGTCACATCGTTCCCAGCCCAATTCGGCAAATTTGAACAGGCAAAGAACATATATTCAGAGCCCGGAGAGCCCGTATCATTGGGGTTCCCACCATTAGGGACATTTGTCACGTTCCAGCCGTCACCAACATAAATATGTTCAATTTTTTCGCAATATCTAAACATTGACTTCATGTCAGTTGCACTTCTCGTATTCATCATTGAAAGATCAAGTTCGGTGAGCGCTTTGCAGTCATTGAACATAAATTCCATATCGTAAACATTTTCACAAGTAAAATCCTTACCAAATGTAACATTTTTCAATACAAGACAGCCATCAAACATTCTTTCAGTCACTTTAAGTTGTCTTCCATCGACCATAGAAAGGTCAACGCTTTCAAGTTTTTCGCAAAATTCAAACATATTATTCATTAAAGTAACATTATGGCAAGTGAAGTTTTCGCCAAAAGTTATACGTTTAAGATTCCTACAATTAGCAAAGGCAGCAGAAAAATCCCGCGCATTGTCCGTCCTGAAATGTGAAAAGTCGATTTCTTGAATATTTGTGCAGTTGTCAAACATCTGAACATACGTTGAAACATTCGAAGTGTCTATATCTTCGCCAAAGTTTACTTTTGTTAAACTTGAACACTTATAGAACATTCTGTCAAAATTTGTAGCACTATAAATTTTTCTATTTGAAAAGTCAATCTTTTGAAGATTTGTGCAACCGCTAAACATCTCATAAAAACTCGTCACGTTTTCAAAGGTTACAGTGTTTCCAAAGTCAACTTCTCTTAGGTTCGTGCAGCCTTGGAAAGTCCAATACAAATATACTATGCCCTGAGTATGAACATTGTCGCCGAAAGTCACCTTTTCAAGACCCGTGCTGTTCTGAAACGTACCCCAAAAGCTGTTTGTTCCAATCGTATTAAAGTTGTTCAAAGTGATTGTTTTGCAGTTGGTAAGATCTTTAAAGATAGACGTCATGTCCAAGCAAGTATAAATATCGCTATGAGAGAGAAGATAGACATCCTCGAGGTCGGGCCTTTCATCGTTTGCTTTGCGATACATATCGATATCGTTAAATTCTCCCCAAGACACTTCCGTTGCTGGAATGCCAGCAATAACATTCTCTCCACCAACAAAATACTCTTCTGTTCCTTCGTCAGCGTAGAAATCAAAAGTTATTGAACTGACGCACGAATGGTCATCCCCTTTATATAAATACGGAAAAAGTTCATAATAGTTGGCGCTGTTTTTCGGCGTGTAGACAATTGAAATGTTGCTAGTTAATTCATTTGAAATTGCGCTGTAAACACAAGCAATCGCGCAAGTTGCTATTGCGAACAAACACAAAATGATGATTAACAATTTCAAATTTTTTAATGTTTTTTTCAACTATCTCTCCATTTTGCAGATTTTTGATATCTTCTTTAATTTTTGCGAGTCTTATATTTTTCATACTCGCAATTTATCTTCTCTTTTTAAACAAAATTATACTAACATATCATTTATCTTCACTTGAGTATTCTAGCATATTCAATTAAAAAAAACAAATAATTTCATAAAATTTACAGTTTTTAAAAGTATAAATTAAACAAATTGGAAAGATTTTATATCAACGTTAAATTTTAAAAAGATTATGTTGTGTAATAGTTTAAGTGCTTGTTTTAATGAAAATACATTTTTTTCAATTTCGGCTGTATCTAAATTGTTTTCATTAATTTGTTTTAAAAGGAGATAAACTTTTTTGTCAATTTGCAAACAATTTGAGGTACGTTCAGTTGTAAAATTACCTGTTAAACTATCAAGATAAACATAATTTGAATTTAAAAAATTAAGTTCCATACCTGAAAATGAAATAAACTTTAAAATATAATCTATTGTTGCAATAATTTCGTTTTGTGTTTCAATTTTTTTAAGAGTGGACAATGTTAATAAAAACAAATCTTCTTCAATTTTTTCGTTTGGCAAAATTGAACGGACAATATCTAACACAATGTATCCATACATAGTTTTGTTATAATTTGAAAATATGTTTTTAAAATCATCTAAAATGTCTGCCTGAGTGATAGTTATTGAATTACCTGCGGTTGTAACATTAAAATTTGCAAAAATAAAAGGTTGTGCCACTGCTTTTAATTTTGCATTGTTTTTTTTTACGCCTGTAAATTTTGCAACCACCACTCCTTGTTCTAATGAAAAAATTGTGGCAAGTTTATCTGCCTCTTTATAGTCGGTTAATTTAATTACTATGCCTTTAAATTTTTCTAACATTAATTTTATTATATCAAATTTTTTGAAAATATAAAATTAAATTGAATTTGTTAGAAATTAAATTTGTATAAATATTTAAAAATTTATTCACAAAAATATTTTTTAGCAAATTTTATCATAAAAAATGCAAAAAACTTAAAATTTTGTCAGTTTTTTACAAATTTTTAAATTTTTTTTGGTTATTTTCAATTTTTGTAAAAACTTTAATCTTGCTGTTTTTTATAATTTATAATTCAAGACCATCTTCTTCATCTAAAGAAATTACATTTAATGGGTCCAATTCAATAGGAGTTTTTGTTCTTTTAATATTAAGTGAAGCCGTTAAAAATTCAATACGCCCAGTGGCTTGATAAAGCAATTTATAATTTTCGCTTAAAGCATTGCAATCAAAAGTTTTCATAGCTCCTCCTTATTTTATTTTATGATTGGTATTAAATTTTATGCTACCAAAATTTTACATTTTCACTATCATTCATTTATATAAAAATTATAATATTCAAGTTTTAAAAAATCAACTAAAAATTGCCAATTTTTTAATGAAATTTTCACTAATTTTTTTTAATAGACATATCCGCCACAATATATAGACTTAAGAAAAATTTTTAACACTATTCAAATTTTAAACCAAATTCGGCAATAGCTTTTGGATTGTTACGCCAATTTTCTTTAACCTTTACAAAAATTTGCAAATTGATTTTTTCGCCAACTAATTTTTCAGCATCTTTACGGCTAGTGGTTGATATCTTTTTTATCATTTCACCATTTTTACCTAAAATTATTGGTTTATGATTTTCTTTTTCGCAATAAAGGTCGGCTAATATTTTTATAGGCTTTTCATTTTCATTAAATTCTGTAACAACAACTTGCACGCCATGCGGAATTTCGTCATCTAAAAACAATAATGCTTTTTCCCTTATAATTTCTGCAACCATATTTCGCAAATTTTTGTTTGTGTAATCGTCAATAGGATAATATCTCATTTCATAATTATAAGTTGGTAAATATTTTTTTATTAGTTCAATTAAAACATCACAATTTTTGCCTTTTAGTGCACTTATTGGCAAAATTTCATCAACTTTTGCAATTTTTGATAATTCTAAAAGCTGTGGGTATGCTTTTTCATAACTTACTTCATCTATTTTGTTTATTAAAAGAATTTTTTTAGCGTTAGAATTAATTTTATTAATTACATTATTATATTGTTCAACCAAGGGTTTATTTGCATCTATTAACATTAAAATAATTTCAGTATCTTCTGCGGCATCTTCAATTTGCTTGTCCATTTCTTCATCTATTTTATTTCTGCGTTTGTGATAACCTGGTGTATCCACAAAAACTATTTGAGTATCTTCGTCATTATATATGCCTTGAACATTTTCTCGCGTTGTTTGACTTTTAGGACTAACAATTGCAACCTTTTGGCCAACAAGCTGATTTATTAATGTACTTTTGCCAGAATTTGTGTTGCCAACAATTGTAACAAATCCGCATTTAAAAATTTTGCGAGTTATGTTAAGTTCATTTAAAATTTGCTCTTGCAAATTCTCCATTATTTTTGCATCGTTTTCATTTATATGGTCATAACCTAAAATATGAAGCATTCCATGACAAAATAAAAAACAAATTTCCCTATTAAGCGAATGATTATATTCTTCCGCTTGTTCTTCCGCTCGTTTTGTGCAAATAAAAATATCGCCAATAGTTAAAGTTTTTGTTGTTAGGTCAATTTCAAAAGGATAATCTTTTAACTTTAATTTTTCTTTAGCTTTTAATGAAATATATGGATAAGTTAGCACATCGGTAACTTTATCAATATTTCTAGTTGTTTTATTTAATTGCTTTATTTCTTTTTCATTTACAAAATTTAAATTAACTTGCACACTTTTAGGCAAATTGAATTTATTTACAATTTCATTATAAACTTTATTTAAATTTTCTATTATTGAGCTGTTTTTAAAATTAGATATTAGCAACATATCTTACTCCTTACAATAAATTTAGCATAAAATATTTTTATTTGCAAGTTTTTAAAAACAGCATAAAAAAGATTTTTTAATATAAAAATTTTTAAATTTTTAAAATTTACATATAAATTTGCAAAAATTTTTGAAAATTTTGTAGTTTTTATATTTTTAAAATTTTTTTTAACAAATATAACTATCTGCTTCCAAATTAACAATAATTAATAATTCATCTTTTTCAATTACTGCTGAAACATTTTCCTTTAAATTGTCAACATTATTAGGCAGTAATTTATAACTTTCTATTAATGCCTTTTCCTTTTCGGTTTCTTGCTCTTGTTCAAAATTATGTTTTATTATTTTAGGTGCAAGTTCATAATATTTAATAACATATCTTTTTAAAGGCAGTAAGCATGTAACATTTTCAGTAATTATATTTGTTTCGTAAAATTGAAAATTATTTTTTCTTTTTCCTTTAAATAAATTGAATTTTAAAAATTTATACTCATAGCAAATTAAAGTTTTATTTGTTCGTGCAAGTACCATTTCTTCACTTTTAATTTTTTTGTTATACACTACAAGTACCTTTGCTTTAATTTGCGCAATAGGCTTAACGCTAACCTGTTCTCCATTTGAATTTACATTAAAAGGCAAAACTAAAACATCACCTTTATTAACATAATCGCCGACCTTAACATTAACAGTGCCTGTAATTATATTAATGTCTGTTATTATACCATTATAATCTGCAACTAATGGTTTAAATTCTTCTTCAATATAAACTAACTTTTCACTTAAATTTATTATTATATGTGTTCCTTGTTTTATAACCGACACTTGAGCAATTCTATCGTAATTATTCAACAATATTGTTTCAATATCTTCACTAGATTGTAAATTAATTTTTCCGGTTTTAATTCCATTATTTTTTAGCACTTGCAAAATTTCTTGTTCTGTTAAATTTTTTGTTCCATAAATTGAAATTTTCCAAGTGTAATTTGATACATACATGTAAAATAACATTCCAAAAAACAAAGCTAAAACAATACCTAAATTTGTATATACAAATTTTGAAAAACGCTTTTTTAAATTTAAGGTTTTATCTACTTTAAAATTTTTTATGTATTTTTTTATTTTATGTTCAAATTTATCTTCCACCTCAAATTTTACATGATTGTGTGAAAACGTTTCTACATTATATAAAGGTATTTTTTTTAAATGTAAATTTTTTAATAAATTATTGGTGTTGTAACCCATTAAATCAAACTTCACAAAAATCCTTTTATTTTTTAATTTTTTAAAATTTAACTGTATTTTTATAAAATTTTTGCAATTTTATGTTGTTTTTTATAATTTTAAAAAATTTTTTATTTATTTTATATTAATAGATTTTATATTCCCTTCTAAAACGCAAATAGATTTATCAAGATAATTAACTTTTAATGCATTCCCTGAAACAATCAACAAGGCTTTATTTAATTGAAACTGCATTTCTTCTTCACCAAAACTAACAACCGATTTTAAGCCTTCAATATATAAAAATTTACCACCTAAATTTATAGTTCTATAATTGATTGAAGAGCCTACCTTATTCATTAATTTTTCAATATCATTTAACATATTCATAATGAAGTATATGTAAAAAATTTTATAATTAGAATTAATTATAATTTTAGTTTTTAATATCGTTCTGTAAAATTCCTTATAAAAAATAAAGCGTTTAAACGCTTTACTTTGAATTTTTCATTTGAGTTTCAACATAACTATCGTAGTCTATTTCATTATCGTATTCTAATGTTTTGTTTATGCGAATTATGCGATTTGCAACAGTTGATATAATTTCTTCATCGTGAGTTGAAAATATCATGCAGCCATCAAATCTTTCCATGCCTTTATTGAGTGCGGTTATACTTTCTAGGTCCAAGTGATTTGTAGGTTCGTCTAGTAATAAGAAATTTCCAGATTGCAACATCATTCGTGCTAGCATGCATCTAACTTTTTCTCCACCTGACAAAACTTTGGCTTGCTTATCTGCCTCTTCTCCGCTAAATAACATTCTGCCTAACCAACTACGCAAGAATGTAGCATCATTTTCTTTTGTATATTGACCAATCCATTCAACTAGCGACAAATTGCAATTTTCAAAAAATGCATTATTATTTTGCGGTAAGTATGTTTGTGTTATGGTTTTACCCCACCTAACTTCACCTTTATAATCATTATCTACGCCTGCAAGAATATCAAACAGTGCGGTTACAACATTACTATTATCGCTCATAATTGCAATTTTGTTATCAGGGCGAACGGTAAACGAAACATTTTCAAATAAACCAGGTTTAGTAAGATTTTTAACAAAAAGAATATCATTGCCTATGCGTTGTTCAAATTTGAAATCAATATATGGATATTTTCTACTTGAAGGCTTAATATCGTCAATTGTTAAGCGTTCTAATTCTTTCTTTCGGCTTGTTGCTTGTTTAGATTTTGAAGCATTTGCTGAAAACCTTGCAATAAATTCTTGTAATTCTTTTGCGCGTTGTTCTGCTTTTTTATTTTGTTCTTTTTGTTGTTTTAAAGCTAATTGGCTGCTTTCATACCAAAAGTCATAATTGCCAATATATAAATTAATTTTGCCATAATCTATATCACAAATATGCGTGCAAACTTTATTTAAAAAATGGCGGTTGTGGCTAACTATAATAATTGTGTTTTGAAAATTTAAAATGAAATCTTCAAGCCAACGAATTGTTTTTACATCCAAATTGTTGGTTGGTTCATCTAAAATTAAATTGTCAGGGTTTGAAAACAATGCCTGAGCAAGCAAAACTTTTACTTTTATTTTGCTATCTACATTTGCCATTAACTCATTGTGCAATTCTTTTGGAATATTTAAAGAATTTAGTAAATTTTCCGCATCACTTTCGGCGTCCCAGCCATTAAGTTCCATGAATTCCGCTTCAAGTTCACCCAATTTTACACCGTCTTCCTCAGTAAAGTCGGCTTTTTGATAATATTTTTCTTTTTCGTCCATAATTTGAACAAGGCGTTTATGCCCCATTAATACAGTACGAAGAACGGTGTATTCGTTATATTTTTCTTGGTTTTGTTCTAGAACAGATAGGCGTTCTTTTGCAGGAATTGTTACATCGCCTTTGTTAGGCTCTAATTCACCTGAAAGAACTTTCATAAAAGTTGATTTTCCTGCACCATTTGCACCTATTACTCCATAGCAGTTACCCTTTGTAAATTTTAAATTTACTTCATCAAAAAGTTTTCTGCTGCCAAATTGAACTGCCACATTATTTACAGATATCATAATTTCTCCTAATAAAAATAATTAAAATACAAATTTAAGCAATAATTAAATTTAAAAGTTTTAAATAAAATTTAAAGTTTTAAAAAATTTAAATCGATATAAAATTTTTAAATAAAAAAATCGCTTAAAAATTACAACTAATATAATTTAGCATAAAATAATTTTTTTTGCAATAGTTATAACCTATTTTTTGCGATTTAAAATTTTATTATAAATTAAAATGTTTGTTATTGTTAAGGCTAAGCCCAAAATTAAACCTGCCAAAAGGTCGCTAACAAAATGAACTCCTAAATATGCCCTTGTGTATGCAACAATTAAAGTTAATGCAGACAAAGATATTGCAAGGAAAATTTTTAATGGTTTATTTTTTAAATATTTAAAGGCAAAATAAATTAAAACAGCAAACACTGCCATTGAAAGCATTGCGTGTGCCGATGGAAAACTAAAACCTGTTTCTGCAATATCTGCTACATTTTGTGGGCGAGCCCTTCTTACTATATATTTTATAATAACAATTAGTAAACTAGACAAACACAAATTTGCAATTGCAAACAATCCGTCTTTTTTATGTTTTGTAAAAATTAAAAATAAAACTGTTATTAATGCTAAAACATATATTGAGCCTATATGCGTTATAACTTTAAAAAATTTTGTTACAAAATTAGTGCGATGTTTGGCAATGTAAGGAATAAATTTATCAATTTTAAAATTATATTTGCAAAGAACTAAAATCATAATTACAAAAAACATTGCAAAAAGCATTGCCAAAATTAATGATAATATTAAATTTTTTGTTTTTTTATTGTTCATTAGTTTAATCCTCCGTTTGAATGTTTTTTTGTTTAATTTTGGGTAAAAATTATAATGTTTTGCTTCAACTTAAATTGAATTACTTATAATTCCTTAGTTTTTACAGGATTTTTTGCAATGGGTTTTTTAGGTTTTTTAGATGTTTCTTCGTTTGGCAAAGGTTTTTTGCGTGAAAGATAAATTGATGTTCTTGAAATATCTGCATTAGATTTAACATGTTTTTTTTGTTCCATAAAATTCTCCTATCTATTTAATTACCTATTTATAAATTTACGAACACCATCAAAATTATTGCAATCGGTGTGTTGAGTAAAGTAAACCAAGCAAGCCATTGAATTTACTTCTAGCAAAACATCAAGCGCAACTTGAACAATATCTTTTGTTGAAATTTCCTGTTTTTGAAGTGCAAAAAGTTGATTTTCAATTTTACTTACAATTTGCTCTACCGGAATAGAAATATCTGCACAATAGGTTGCGTAAACTATGCTTTCTTTTAATTTTTCAACTTTAAATGGCTCTCTTACATTATCTACATTTGTAACAACCATAGGATTATTTTCAACTGTTTCATAAGTTGTAAACCTTTTACCGCACGCAAGACACTCCCTACGCCTGCGAATAGAACTATCTTTTAAATAACGACTATCAACAACTTTACTTTCGCTGTTACCACAAAAAATACATTTCATAATATCTCCTTTTGTTCGATATTATTATTGCACAATTTGGCAGAAAATACAAACATTTTTAATTGATTTTTATAAATTTTAAAAATTTTGTTTATGTACTTTGCTCTGCATGTTGTGTTAAAATATAAAAATAGTAACATTATATAGAAACAATAAGTAAAAACTTTTAAAATTAAAGCAAAGTTGAAAAGAAATCTTTAATGTCAAAACCTATTTTAATGCCGTGCATTAAAGCAAATTCACGTTCTTTATTAATTAGAATTTCCAACTTGTCTTTAATTAAAAATTTATAGTTATCTAACAACATAGAATTTTCTTTTAAGATGTTTTTAAGTTGATTTTCAAGTTTTGTAATCTCCATAATATTAACACATTCGTCTATTTTTTCTTCAACTGGAAAAGAATTATAGAACAAATCAAAAATGTAACTCATTTTTACCTCCATAGTTATTATAGACCTAAAATCTTAAAATGTCAATCGAATAGACCTAAAATCTAAATTTTAAATAATATTTTTAGATTTTAGGTATAGTATTTTTATGGAGTTTAGGTTTATTTTAAAAGATTTATTAGATGAAAATAATTTAACAATAAATGAATTTGCAAATAAAATGAAAATTAAAAATTCATCAATTGTGTATGGTTGGCTAAAAGGTGATTATATTCCAAAATTAGATAAATTGAATGAAATTGCAAATTTATTCAATTGTTCAATTGACTATTTATTAGGTAGAACTGAAAATATTGATATAGTAAGCCCTAAAAGTATAAAACCTTTATGTGAAAATTTAACTAAAATATTGGCAGATAAAAAATAAGTAGATATAAATTAAAAAATGATAAAGTAATTTCAAACGGATTAGATTATTCAATATTCAATTGCAAGTATATGCCAAATGCTAGTACTTTAATTAAACTTGCAGATTATTTAGGAGTTAGTGTTGATTATTTGGTTGGAAGAATTTAATAATTTTTAATATAGATTATTTTAAATTAAATGAATAAAAAATAAATTATAAAATTAGATAAAATGAATAGAAAAATAGGCATAACGCCTATTTTTTAATATGGAACTTGTTTATTATCAAATGATATTACATTTTGATTTTTGCGTTTTGGAGGAGGTGGTGGAGGAGGATTTTCATTTACATATAATTCAACCAAAATTACATCTACCCCAATTTTGCAAACGCAATTAAACGGAATAAATAAATCTTTATTCCCCTTAAACATCCCCCAAAAGCCGCAATTTGGCTGTGGCACAATAAACCCAAGAGCATTTGCAGTAACAACATCAAAAATGATGTCGGTAATATGCCCCAAACATTTGCCGTCAACCGTGTTTATAACTTGCTTTCGCTTTAATTCTAGGAAAGAAGCTTCCATATTTTAAAATATGAAATAATTTGTAAAAAGTTGTCAAAAAAGTTAAGTTTATTAATCTTAAATTAAACTTTGTAATTTTTTCTATTAATAAAGTAATAAAAATTTTTTACTAATTTAAATATAAGCCAACTTCTTTTAGTGTGATTTTAGATTTTTTAATTAATGGTTTGCATGCGCTTGTGCGAGTTTGAATTGGAATATCGTTTACATCTACTGTTTGAATGTTTCCGTCTTTATCGGCTAGCACCACTTCTCCCGTTACAATTGGAGATATTATTGAGAAAATTTGTTCTTTGCCTGTTATTATTTTTAAGCCTTTGCGATTTCTTGCCCCCACAGGAATTTCGTTTAAACTGAATTTTTTAGCTGACGCATCGTTTGTTACAACTAATAATCTATCTAATGTGTTAACTTGGCTTGCAAACATTACTTTTGCATTATCGTTTAGGCTCATGCCTATAACTCCGCCGCTATTGCGTTTTGTAACAGGCACGGATTTATATTCTACATTAACTGCCATACCGTCAGTTGCCACCATTAAAATTGAAGGAGTGTTATCGTTAATTTGCACCGAAACTACTCGGTCAAAATCTTTAAGTTTTAAGGCTATTGAGCCGGATTTTAAATCGGCATATTCGCTTGTTTCTATGCGTTTTATAAAGCCGTCTTGTGTGGTTATAATTAATTCGGCTGCTTGTTTTAGTTCATTTTCATCAAATAAAGCAACAACTTTTTCTTTTGTTTCGGCGTTTGTTATTTGGCTGAATGCCGTGCCTTTTGTGTTGAATTTAGAATTTGGAATATCTCTAACATTTAGGCGGAAGAAATTTCCAAAATTTGTAAACAAGCAAACCGCACTATTCATGCTGGTGTGAACAACTGCTTTATGAAGTGCGTTAATATTATCATATTTATAATTTGGACTAGCGTTTTGAATTTGTTTTATGTCTAGCGTTTTTAACCTTAAACCATCGTTTGTAACCGCCACCGCACATTCGGTATCTAGCAATTTTTCTATAGGTGTTACATCGTAAGATTCAAATGATGAAACAATTTTGGTTTTTCTTGGTGTAGCATATTTGTCTTTAATTTGTTTTAATTCCTTTTTAATTACGCCATATTGTTTTGCTTTGCTGTTTAAAATTGCTGTTAATTCGGCAATTAATTTTTTTAGGTCTTCCAACTCTTGTTTTAATTTTTCAACTTCCAAGTTTGTTAATCGGCTTAAACGCATATCTAAAATTGCTTGTGTTTGAATGTCGGTTAAATTAAAGCGTTCCATTAATCTTGTTTTAGCATCAGCTGTTGATTTTGATGTTTTAATAATTTTAACAACTTCATCTATGTTTTTAATTGCAACGCATAAGCCTTCCACTATGTGAGCGCGAGCTTTGGCTTTATCTAGGTCGTACTGAGTTCTTCTTACAATAACATCTAGTTGAAATTTGATATAATAATTTAAATAATCTAGCAAGCCAAGTTGTTTTGGGCTGCCATCTGCAATTGCAACAACATTATAGTTAAAATTAAGTTGCATATCGGTGTGTTTAAGCAAAATTGCAATAATGTTATCAACATCTGCATCTTTTTTAACCTGAATAACTGCACGCATTCCTTGTTTATCGCTTTCGTCCTGAATTGCGGAAATGTCGGCAAGTTCATCTTTCATTTTATCTTTTAATTCATTAACCGAACGTAAAAATTCCGCCTTATTAACTTGATAAGGCAACTCGGTAATAACTATGTTTGTTTTGCCATTTTTTTCATCTTCTAAATGGAAAACTGCACGCATTTGCACTTTGCCTCTACCATTTAGGTAGGCTTCTACCATATCACTAGATTTGCAAACCATGCCGCCGGTTGGGAAATCTGGACCTTTAATTATTTCTAACATTTGATTTAGGCTGATGTTTGGATTGTCTATATATGCAATGCAACCATCTATCATTTCGCCTAAATTATGAGTTGGAATGTTAGTTGCTAAGCCAACCGCTATGCCTGATGCTCCATTAACAAATAGGTTTGGGAAGCGTCCTGTTAAATAATCCGGCTCTTTTAATGTATCATCAAAATTGAATGAGTAAGTAACTGTGTCTTTATCTAAGTCTTTCATCAATTCCAAGGCAAGAGGAGAAAGGCGAACTTCGGTGTAACGCATAGCTGCAGCAGGGTCGCCATCAATAGAGCCAAAGTTACCATGACCATTTACCAAACATTCACCCATTACAAAATCTTGTGCCATTCTTACCATTGCACCATAAACCGAACTATCTCCGTGTGGGTGGAATTTGCCTAGTGTATCTCCAACAATACGAGCAGATTTTTTAAAAGGTTTATCTGGAGTAACGCCAAGTTCTAGCATATCAAACAGAATGCGGCGCTGAACGGGTTTTAAGCCATCTTCAACACGAGGCAAGGCTCGGTCCATAATAACATATTCACTATAAGGCAACATTGAAATTGACATAATTTCTTCAACAGTTTTTTCAATTAAATTACCTGTTTGTTGAAGTTCTACTTTCTTTTTTCTGTCCATTATTCACTCTCCTTTTTTTGTTTAGCCTTTATGTTTTTATCTGCGTTTGATTTATCATCTTTTTTTAAATCTTTATCAAAAGTATCTAACTTGTTAAAGTTGGCGTTGCGATTTATATAGTCTTTTCTTGGGCCAACTTCATCTCCCATCCACATTGTTATTTCTTTATCTGCAAGCACTGCATCTTCAAGAGTTACTCGCATCATGCTACGTTTAGAAGGGTCCATTGTTGTTGTCCAAAGTTGTTCGGCACTCATTTCGCCTAAGCCTTTATAACGTTGAATAGTGTAATTTTTGGTGTTTTTAGTAATTTCTTCTAGCTCTTCATCCGAATAACAATAAATTTGTTTGCCAGCAGTTTCCACCATATAAAGTGGTGGCATACCAACATATATATTGCCGTTTGTTATTAGCGGACGCATATAACGGAAAAAGAAAGTTAGAAGTATGCACCTAATATGCATACCATCTTGGTCGGCATCGCTTAAAATGATAATTTTGTTATATTTTAAATTTTCTAATTTAAAATCTTCACCTATACCTGTGCCAATTGCACCAATAATTGTACGAATTTCTTCATTTGCAAGCACTTGGTCTATGCGTTTCTTTTCGCTGTTTAGTGGCTTTCCTCTTAACGGTAAAATTGCTTGGAAATATCTATCTCTACCCTGTTTTGCCGTGCCGCCCGCACTATCTCCTTCTACTATAAACACTTCGTTAATGTCGGCATTTTTGCTTGTGCAGTTTG
This sequence comes from uncultured Clostridia bacterium, assembly GCA_947627545.1. Lineage (GTDB taxonomy): Bacteria > Bacillota > Clostridia > Christensenellales > UBA1242 > Onthoplasma. The sequence continues at coordinate 26,052 of CANQWK010000005.1, forward strand.
CAAGTTTGCCTATAAGCATGCTGCCTTCTATTGAGTTTTTTGCTCGAGTTAAATCTTTTGCTCGCTTTGCCGCAGCACGAACGCGCGCTGCTCCTTTTGCTTTTTCTATAATTGCGTTACCTACATTCTCATTCTTTTTGCTTGCAAAAAATTCGGTTAAACCTTGCGTGCAAACGCTTTCAACTCTAGCACGCGCTTCTACATTGCCTAATTTGGTTTTTGTTTGACCTTCAAATTGAACATTTTTCATTTTAATTGAAAGTACCGCCACCAAACCTTCTCTAAAATCGTCTCCAATAAAAGCAATATCTTTATCTTTAATTAAATTATGCTTTTTTGCAAAATCGTTAAGCACCTTCGTTAAGGCTGTTTTAAAGCCAACTTCATGTGTGCCACCCTCAGGTGTTGGAATGTTGTTTACATAACTAAATATGCTTTCGGTGTAACTATCTACATATTGCAAAGATAGCGAAACAAATGTATCTTCAATTTCATTTTCAATAAAAATAGGTGGAACAAAAAGCGGTTTTTTGTCCATGGTTAAACTTGTAACATAATCTCTTATTCCGCCTTCGTAACACAAAGTTTCTTGTTTATTTATGCGTTCATCAATAAGTTCTATATGCACGCCTTTATTTAAAAAGGCGGTTTCTTTTAAACGTTCTAAAACTGTGTTGTAATCAAATTTTATATCTTTAAAAACTCTATCATCTGGCAAAAAACGAACATAAGTGCCTTTTAGTGTGGTGTTGCCTACCTCTTTTAATCGTTCTACAGGAACGCCACTATGAATTTTGCCACCTTTTTCTATGCTTTCAAAACGAGCATAATATTTTTTTCCGTCTTTATACACATTAACTTCTAGATAGCGGCTTAATGCGTTTGTTACCGACGCACCAACGCCGTGCAATCCGCCAGAATATTTGTAATTAGCATCGCCAAATTTACCGCCTGCATGAAGTTGTGTAAAAACAACTTCTACACCGCTAACTTTAAGCTTTGGATGTGGACTAACCGGAATGCCACGTCCATTATCTAAAACCGATGCTGTGCCGTCCTTATGCAAAGTTACAACAACTTTATTGCCGTAGCCGTTTGCAATTTCGTCAATAGCATTATCTATAATTTCCCATAAAAGATGATGCAAACCTTTTGGTCCGGTTGTGCCTATATACATGCCGGGACGCATACGAACTGCATCTAACCCCTCTAAAACAATTAAATCTTTACTATCATAACTTGACACAATAATATCCCCTTTTGTTATAAATTTATATATAAACTACCTAATTATATCAAAATTTTTTATTTAAAGCAATTTTTTTACATGATAATTTAAACTTATTATTTGTAAGAATTATTAAAATTTTATTACAGATTTTGTAAATTTGACTTAATTTTGCACAAAATTTTAAAAAAAATTAATAATTTTCTTTAAAAAACATTAAATTTTAAAAATAAAATTAAAAAAAGTGGACGGACAATCCACTTTTTTTATTAACCCCAATTTTCTTGGTTAAGTTCTTTTAACAAATGCTCTCTTTTGCGTTTTGTAACAAATCTTTCAATTAAGAATATTATAAATACAATTAAAACAATAATTAATATTATAAAGAATATTAACCACCTAATTCCGCCTTGCAAGGCAGTTGGAGTGCCGCATATTACAATTGAGCCAACCGAATTTGCAAACACTTCTATATATTCTATATCGCCGTTCATTTCTTCAATTCGTTCCATATCTTCATCTTGAATTAATTTGTAAGAATTAAAATCTTTAAATGCCGCAATGTTGAAAAATATTCTATAATTGCCAGAAGGAGTATAAACATTATTTACATTATCTACAAATGTTATAACATAAACATATTTAATTTCTCCTACAAGTGTTGGATTATTTTCTCTAATTGATTTAGCAAAAGCATCGGTGTTTGTTAAAATTTGAATATTTAATTGTATGCCTTTTTCAAAGCCTGTTTCACAAACCGCGTAAAGAATATTATTGTAGCCATATATAATTCTAGGTTTAATATAAAATTCTATTCTATTTTCTTGTTCATTAATTTTAAAGTTGTTGTTTTCAATTATATATTTAGCAACATAATCTCCGCTTGTAAGTTGAGGTTGTTCTTGTTCATTTTTATAAAATTTAAAACTGCCAGAAAGATAACTTAACCTATCTAAGTAAGCATTTACAACTGTGCTTATTTTAAATTTTTGAATTAATGTTTGAGAACTAATACCTTCAACTAAATTGTCTAAATTAGAAGCAGTTAATGTTAATTCAATTGGCAAAACTTCAATTGCAATTGTACATAATTTTGTAACATTATTTTCGCTGTAGAACACTTTTAAACTTGTTGAATCTATTGTTAATTTGCCGTCAGTTAATGTTATTGAAGATGTAAATTGACTGTTAGATTTTAATTCTGCAAAGGTTTTTTCAATTACTTCTCCATTGTTAAAGTATATTAACAAAGATAATTTGCTATCATCAAAACTATCATAGGCTGTATAGGTAAGTTTTTCTATAATGTTGCCATTGCTTTTAATTTTAATGCTAGACAACTCTATTTTTAAAGCATTTATTGTTATGTAATTGCCGGTTAGTGTTTCGTAATTTTTGTTAAATGGTGTAAATGTCCAATAAATTTTTTGTTCGCCGGCTTGCAATTTTGTTTCATTATCTTGTTGAACTGCATCAAATGTTAATGTTCCTAAATTTGAAAGCGTTTCTTTGTTGTAATTGCCAGAAATAATTAAATCATTTTCTAAAATATCTTTTAACAATTCTTGTTCAAAATAATCTCGTTTTGTTAAAGAAATTTCAAAACTTAGTATTTGTTTTTTAACCGTAAAGTTTGTTGATAAATTACCTTCAAAATTACTGTTTGGTTTAAATTCCACAGTTACTTTATATTCCCCTGCATCAGTAACATCTTCAGGTTCTATTGTTACAGTATATTCGCTTTTATCTACAATTTTTCCGTTAAATTCTACCCTTAAATCGTCTTCAACATTGTGTGAAACACCTTCTTCATAGGTATATTCTGGCACAATAATTTCTAAGTTTTGGTTTTCCGGATTTAAGTTTTCAACATTTAATTTTGTTATTTCAAAATTAATTGTTAATTCATTTTTGTAATTGCCTTTACCTACAATTGTTAATGAATAATTGCCAACATTTGTAAAGCCGGTGTTTAAAGTAGTTATGGTGAAATCGGTGTTTACAACTAATTTTGCTAAATTAGCATCGGCAAACATATACAAATTATTTTTAATTAATTCCAAAACATTTGCTCCTGAGTAAACGTAAGTATAATTATTTTTGTCGCCATCGAAAATGTTTTCTAAGCCAACAACTTCCGTTATGTCTGCTTGTTGCACTTCAAAACTATAAGTTAATACACCCTCAAAGTTGCTGTTTTGATTAAATACTATTGTTAATTTGTAAGTTTTAGCATCATAAACAGGGCTAGGTTCTATATTTATAGTGTAACTATCGCTTGGAATTTCGGTTGATTTATATTTAACAACAATATCATCTTCCACATTAAATTGTTCGTTTTTATAAGTATAAGTTTGAATTTCTATTGTGAAATTTTCAGGCAAGCCTGTTTGAGGATTTTCTATTTTTAACTTATCTACAACAAAGTTAATTCTATATTCGCCTGTAAAGTTGTTTATGCCTGAAATTAAAATTGAATAATTGCCTGCATTAATTATATTTTGCAATTCAATTTCTTCGCCGTTAATAAAATATCTAACAGTGTAATCTGCGTCTTTATTTAAAGTAAATGTTGCTGTTTCTTCATTGGCGGTGTATTGTATTGTTAAACTATCTGCCGATAATTCAGCAAAATATTTTGAAAGATTTTCGCTTGTGTAAGTGTAATTAGATTTTACATTAGAATTAATGGTTGTGCCATTTTCGGCAATGTTCTTTTGAATAATTAAATATTCAATTTCAAAAGAATCGCTGTAATTGTTTATGCCCGTTATTACAATTTTAATTCTGCCAACATTTGTAAAATCTTGAGTGGCTTCTTCTTCAAAATTATTTAATGTTGAACTGAACCTATAATAAGCAATTGTTATATCTTGCCCCTCAACTAACTCGACATCGTCAACGCTAATTTGTGGAGTGTATTTATGAATTTTGGCATCATAAGTAAATTGTTTGGTTTTATAATCATTTTTAGTTGTGCCGTCTATTTTAATTCTGCCTGAATTTTCTTCACTATCCAAATTAACGCCTACAATTTTAAAGTAAACATAAAAATTATTTTTAAAATTGCCAAGACCGTTAACAAGCACATACGCCGTTCCGTTTAAGTCGGTTTTAGAAGTGTTTTCGCCATAGCCTAAAATTTCAAAATCTTTGTCTAATTCTAGTTTATATTCGCCAAACATTAAAGAAAATTCTTCAGCCGATGGCTCAAATTTTGTTCCATTAAATTCTTTATTTTCAATGTTTACTTGCAATTCGGCTTGGTTTAAATCTAATTGATTAATTGTATATGTTAAAGTAATTGTTTCATTTAAAACATAATTTGATTTTTCTTTGTTAGAAATTTCAATTGTTATTGTTCCTGCATTTGTAAAATCAATTGTTTCTACGCCATTTTTTAAATATTTAACTTCAAAATTGCTAAATATTTCCGCCACATTTTGACCATAAGTATCGGTTAATTTTAAAACTATATTAGCCAATTTGTTGGTGTTATCGAAAGTTGAATTTGTTTCTTCCAATTCAGCAGTTGTAACTAATCTTTTTGTTATTTCAAATTCTACTTCTCTTGTGCCGGTAAAATTACCCATTCCTTCTATTACAATTGTGTAATGTCCTGCATTTTTTGCATCTTGTGCCTCTATTGGCAAATTATCGCATTTATATGATATAGAATAATCAGTTGAAAGTTGCAAAGTAAATGTTTTATCTTGAATTTCATCTCCTATTTGTTCTTTTATTGGAGTTGAAGTAAATTCTATTACAAGTGTTGGATGCTGAGTTTCGCCATTATATTCGTAATTTGAGTTGCCTTTAATTTCGATGTTTTGTGTGTCGTTTATGTTGTGTTGGCTTATTGTGAAAGGAAGGTTGAAATCATCAAATTTAAAATTGCTATTTTCTAAGCAATGAACATTAATTGTTGCTTGCGTATCTTGTGTTGTTACGTTTAAATTATTTGTGTAATCTAAACTATAATCCATGCCTTTTTCTAGTGTTATATCGTTCCATTTAATGGTTGGTTCAGGTTTATATTCAAAGCCGTTGTATATGAAATTCTTAGTGTAATCTATTGTTAAACTTTCCTTTGTTAATTCTGCTGGAACAATTTCAAAAGGAACGCTTATAACATCCAAAAAGTTATTTTTTCCTTCTAAGTATAAATATGCCAAGCCAATATCTACATTATCTCCTTCTTGATAGCCGTTTGTTATGTAAATTGTTGTGTCGTTAAGGTTATCATCAACTTTGCCGGCAGGTTTGAGGCCGTCATCGGTTTCAATTAGGTGATAATCAAAATAACCGGTATATAACACATAATCTTCACCATAATACAATGTTGTTGTTTTACCTTGACCTGCACTTTGTGAATATGTTATGTTTACAATTTTAGCAATTGCCTCAATTTCTTCTGGTGTTGGTTCGGCTGGATTATTAATTGTAAATACTTCAATAGGTTTGCCTGTGTAATTATATTTAGCAGGGTTGATTACTGCTGTTATATCTTTTGCTGTTAATGAGGCTGCGCTAACACTATATTTATCCTTTTTAACGCCGGTATAATTGCCATTGCCTGTGGTTGTTACTAAATAATTTCCTACATGTGAAAAATTATCTGCTTTTTCAGGGGCGCTTTCCATTGAAATTAAATATGAATAGTCATTTTTTGTTTCTTCGTTTGTTGACCATTTTAGCGTTTCAAGAACAATATCTCCAGACATGTATCTTAATTCTGGGCGAACGAGTTGCCCTACATAAATTTGATTTGTTTCCCATTCAACTTTTTCATCTACAAAATGTCCGCCGTCATCAACATATTCTCCTGCCGCATTAACATAATAGTATTTAATTTCTATTTCTACATCTGTAATGTTTTTGCGGTCGATAACATATGAACTTGTTAATTCTCCATTATGATTAATTTTACCTTTATCTGTTAAGGTTATGCGAATTTCTATTTCGCCTGCATTTATAAAGTCGGCATTACTGCCATCTGTATCAAAATTAGAAATTTTGCTGCCATCTCTATAATATGCAATTGAATATTCTTCTCTACTTAAAGTTAATGCACCTGCTTTAACTATAATTGATGTTGGATGTTGTGCTTTTGTGTTATATGTGAAAATGTATTGAGATAATTCTATTGTGGTTAAGTCTACTTTTTTAATTTCATATTCTGCTATTGCTGAGCCGCTAAAATTAACATTTACTAAATCTTCATTAGGAACAACTTTAACTACTATTTTGCCAGCCGAAATAAAGTCGGTTGTTTGTTTAGAATAATCTACTTCTTGCCCATTGTATCTATAATATTCTATTTTATATTCATTAGGATTTAATGTTAATGTTTCGTTAGAATTTAATGAATTTGCCAAAACATGAGCAATGCCTATTGAATGCGCTTTTTGGTTGTAATTTCCTTCCGTTTTAGATAATTCTAACTTGTCAATTTCCGCTGTTTCTATTGTAAAGGTTAAAATTAAATTGCCGTTTCTATTTTCAAAATTGCCACATCGTTTTGCGGTTTCTACATAATTAGACAATGCACTAATTTCTATTGTTGCAAAACCAGCATTTGTGTTGTTTTTATATGTTACAGTAAAGTCCACATCTTTAACTAAGGTAAAGCCTTTATATGTTAAAGTGAAATCTGGTTCTTGTTGCTTTCTATTAAATGTAACATTTGCTATTGTTGGTTTGTTAACAGCGTTAATATCTGCCGGTGTTATATTGTATGTAGCAGTTACACTTCCGCTAAAATTTTTGTTGTTGGCTTTAATTATAATGTTAATTGTGCCAACATTAACTAAATCATTTTCGCCTGTTGAGCGTGAATATTCTATTGTATATTCCGAACTATTTATATCTTCATTATATATTAGTTTTAAACTATTATTTTGAGCATTTGTTGTTACTGATAAAACTTGAATATCTTTTTGAGTGTTATCAAATTCGCTTGAATATTCATTTAGTTCAACAGTTGCACCTATTAAACTTGCTGGATTAATTGTAAATTGAGCTTTATATTCGCCAATTAAATAATTTTTACCATTACTTTTTATAACTAAATAATAATTTCCTGCATCTATTGCTCCTTGCCCTAATTTGTTGCCTAAGCCGGTTTCACTAACGGCATAAATTTCAGTAAGAATATCGCTTGCTAAACTTAGGCTATATGAGCCAATTGTTATTGATTGAATTGACGGAGCTTGTACATTTCTATTATATGTTAAGGTTAAATTGCTAGGATTGAAAACAACATGTACATCTTCTCCTTTTAAATTTAAAGGAACAATTTCAAAGGTTGCAGTTTTGTTTACCCCTTTTGCATTTTTTATGCCTGTTACAACAACTGTGTAAACTCCTACATTTATAATTTCGTCTGCGTTAATTTCGGTTGAACTGCTTGTTAGATAAGAAACATCATAATCGGTAGAAGAAATTAATTCTCCCGACAATTTAACAGTAATTGTTGGTGTTTGTGCTTGTGCGTTATAAGTAAATAATTTTTTGTTTAAAGTTATTTCGGCGTTTGTTATATCTCTTGGTTCAATTTCAAAAGTATATGTTCGCGTTTCGCCATAATTATTAATACCTTTAATTGTTATGGTTGCTTTAATTAATTCGGTGCTTGCATCTTGGTTATCTGCATAGTCTAAACTATATTCTTCGTCTTCTTGTAAAACAACTTCTCTTGTAGTGTCATGAATTGTTAGTTTTGGTCTAATATATTCACCAGTATAAACAAATTTTTCTTTTAAATCGTCTATTTGAATATCTGCCGAATTTATGTCTTTTGGTGTTATGCTAAATGACAATGTTATTTGAGAGGCGTAATTCCCTTTTCCTTCTATTATTATAGAAGCATTGTTCGTAACATTAACATTTTCATTTTCTGCAACCACTTTATAATCATTTTCGGTTAAAACTGTTGTTGATTTATAAGTTATGGTTAAGTGTAAGTCGGTTGGAGTTATTGCTTTGCCGGTATATACTATTGAACTATCGTAACTTATTACAAATGAAGATTTATCGGTTAAATCTAAACGCCAATGAGCATAAATTGTTGTGTCTTCTGTTATAGTTGTAGTTTCTTTAACAAGTTCGCCATCGGTTAAATTGGTAAACCAGCCGTCAAATACATAGCCTGTTCTTGTAGCGGTTGGAAGTTCGCCATATTCATTGCCATAAACCAAAGATTTTTTTGCTGTTTCGCCGAAAACTTGCCAGCCGTCTAGTCCATCGGCTGAAATTATACCGCCATTTGCGTGTGCCGTTAAGGTACGATTGCTTAACACACTTTCATATATAAGTTCAATATAAATGCTTGGATAATATTTTGTTGACATTGTCCAAGTTGCAGGGTTAGGTTTTTCGCCTAACTGAGATAGTTCTTCGCTATGAGTTGTTTCTTCTCCTGCATAAATTGTTAAACTTATAAATGTATATGTATAACCTGGTTCGGCTTCGCTTGAAAAGTTAATTGAAATAGGTTGGTCAAATGTTCCGCTGTTGCCAACTGTAAGGTTTCCGTTTGTTGCTTTTGAGGTTATTGTATAAGTTAATGGTTGCCAATTTGCTATTAAAGTTACTGTTACATTTTCTTGTGTGGTTAAATTAATAAACCAACCACCTACATTTGCCTCTTCTCCATTCCAACTTTGCAAATCATTTTGAGTGCTTCCTGCTTGAGCCGTACTGCCTAGAGTTGCAGATGTCCAACCTAAAAATTCGTAACCTTCCTTAGTTGGTTGCAAAATTTCAAAAGCCTGGTCATAAGTTGCTTGTTTTTTTGCCACACCATTAAAATTGCCGTTATTTAATTGATAGTCTATATTATAACTAATTGCAATTTCATCATAATGCAAAGTTATAACAATTATATCGTAATAATAGCCAACATTGTTGTTAATATCGGTTAATGTTGACATATTAAATGTTATGCTTGTTCCGCCGTGTTGAGTTTTTAAAATGTTTGCATTATCTTCCGCCTGTTTATAAATTGTTAATGCGGCAGGATTTGGATATTTGTAGCCTATACGTGCATTATTTGCATAATCTATTTTAACATCGTCATCATAATTAAACTGTTGAGAGTCGCTAATTGAAGTAATTTTGCCGTTTTCTGTTTTAATTTTTATGGTGTATTGCAACACATTCCAATTTGCAACAATGGTTATGCTATCGCCTTCATTTTCGCACAAATTTATAAACCATGTGCTAGTTTGTTCCGCTGTTAAAGTTGTTAAACTTCCATTCCAAGATGAAAGGTTATTTTCTCTTATTCCATATTTTGCGTTGCTTGCTGAAATTGTTGCAGTAAAACCGGTAAATTTATAGCCTGTTCTTGTTGGATTTGTTATTTCTATTGGTCTGTCATATTTTGCTGAAAATTGTGAATTTTCTTTACCCTGATAACCATAATCTAAAATAATATTATAATTAATTTCTACCTTTTCATAAGAAACATAAATGAAAATTTCTTCGCAATATTTATTATTTGATTTTTCATTGCTGGACATATTAAAGGTGGTGTTTAAATCCGCACCTGAATAGCTAAATAACTCTGTGCCAGAATTTGTTGTGCCTTCATAAATTACAACTTTTTCAAATTTAAACACATAGCCGGTTTCCGTGTTACTTTGCCAACTAAAGTTTAATGGTTTGTCGTAATCATTTGTTGAAAGTTCGCATAAAACTTCACCATTTTTGCCGCCCTTATTTATTTGATATTGTTTAACTGTCCATTCGGCCGTTAATGTTATGCTATCTTCCGTGTCTATAAGGTTTTTAAAGGTTGTTGCAGTTGTTCTGCTACCTGACCATACCGCGCCGCCAGCCAACGCATTATTAAATAATCCGCTAGCAGTCCAACCTGCAAATGTATAGCCAACTCTAGTTGCATTTTCTATTGTAAATTCTAAATCGAATGTTGCATATATTGGACTATCAGTTTTACATTCGCCGCCAGCCAAATTTAATATAACAGTGTATGTTTTTGCTTTCCATTCAGCGTAAAAATTAATGTCCGTTAGTATGTTGGTTGTTATTTCATAAGTTGCACCTAATGCATATATTTCTCCGTCTGCAGAATTTAAATGCCATTGCAATAAGTTATATCCTTTATGTTCATATTCATTTATAGTAGGCAAAACTACTGAGCCTTTGTATGTTGAAGTCTCTCCACCGCCTAATTGGGTTGTGTATGCCGAAGATTTATTATAATTAAAATATTCTTCCTTATAAGCGTAATCAATTTTAAGTTGCATCTTCATTTCGACAGTTGAAACATCTTCATTTTCATTCTGCCAATATAAATGTACCGACTTGCCTGTTGTATCTTGCCAACCAGAACTGCGAGCCTGAGTTTCTTTATACCATGTAGCATAATAACTTGTTTGGCTAGGCACAAATGATGTTTCCGCTTGAATGGTGCTGTTATTGTACGAGTTTTGTGTGCTATCTGTTACCCAACCCATAAAACTATATTCATTTTCGGTTGTTGGAGTTGGTGCATCTATATCTAACCATACTAAGTTTCCACTTAAGCTAGATAAATCAAAACTTCCAAGATAGTTGGCATAAACCTTAGAATAATTTTTAGTTGATTGTTGTTCAACCTCTATTGGAGTTTCTTCACTATAATAGAAATAAATAGTTCTTGAACCTTCTTCAACAATATAATTTTCAGCCTTCCATACTGCGTAATACGCGGTAGCGTCTGGAACAAAACTTGTACCCGCTGTAACATCAACACTAGATGAGGCTTTGCTGGTTTTTGACTTATTCCAACCATATAACGTAAACGAAGAATCTAAATTAGATGGGTGAGGAACATCTGAAGGGTCAGGGTCTCTTATACTGTCAGTTGTTGTGCCGCTTGCTGTTCCGCCCGAACTTGATTTACTCAAATAAGATAATTTATAATCATAGTATTGTGGAACATATTTATAAGTTGTTGTTTTATTAACTTTTTGACTTATATAATCGCTTGTGCCACTGCCATAATAAAATTTTACAGTAGAAGATGAAGTAGATGTCCTTGTGCCTGTATCTTGTCTATAAACAGCATAACGAGTATAAGAAGTGCTGTTATTTGTGTTTTTTGTTGTTAAACTAGTTGTTGTTGATGAAGAAGCAGATGTTGCCCAACCATAATATTCGTAACTGCCAACATTTGGCAACTTAAATTCAGTATATAAACTAGGACTATCTAGATAGTTAACAGTAACCGTTTTACTTGAAGTTCCACTGCCAGTGTTATAATATAATGTATAAGAGTCATCTTTAGATATAAAACCATATGTATTAAAAGAATATCCACTAGTGGATTTGTTAGAATCAACTGTGCAGCTTGATGTTATATTTACAACAGCACTAGTAGAATCTGATTCATTACAACCTACGCCTCCACCATTTTTTGCAGTATTTGAAGTGATATTTACATAATTTAAATTAACCTTTGAACTACTTCCTAAATCAACATATATTCCGCCACCAATGTCGTTAGCTGTGTTGTTTTTTACCTGCATCTTTGTTCCACTTGTTTTTCCTATGTTGGAAGTGCTTGAACCTGCATCAAGATAAATACCGCCACCTTGGTTTGCTGTATTGTATTCAAGAATTGTGTTAGAAGTGGCATCTGTAAAAAGTGATGTAGTAAAACTAGCATAAACACCTCCACCATTTTTTGCTGCTGTGTTATATGATATTGTTCCAGATGTTACACTAATTGTTGAATCACTGCGTGCATAAATTCCGCCTCCATTGTTTTTTGCTGTGTTATACGAAATTGTTCCACCAGTTACACTAATTGATGAATCACTGCTTGCATAAATTCCGCCTCCTTGTCCGTTTACACTAGCAGTTCCTGTGTTGGCCTTATTGTAAGATATTTTTCCACCGCTCATAGTAAATGAAGAGTTTGTCCCTAAATATATTCCTCCACCTGCTTGTGCCGTATTGCCTGCAGCATCAGAAGTTCCTCCCACATAAGAGCCAGAATTCATATACACAGCTGTATAAGTTGCATATATTCCACCTCCAGACATAGCCGAATTTGAATATACTTTCGCAGAAGAATTTTCTAAATAAAATTTAGCAAGGAAACCAATCGTTCCTGTTTTAGTGTAAACACCCCCGCCTGAAGTTGCACTATTATTATATACACTTGCTTTTAATGTGATGGTTATAGCTTGTGTGCCAGTATAATCTACAAAAACGCCTCCCCCATACGCAAAAACATTGTTATCATAAATATCTGAGGTAATAGTAGTTGTACCTGTAACGGTTTGAGTTCCTGTTGCGGTTAGAGTTCCTGTCAAATTTATTTTTTTATCAAATCCATAGTTAAAGAACACGTTGTTAACTTGAGATGGATTCTCAATTTCTTCAACTATTGCCAAACCTCCGCCATTGTTTGCTTTGCAATTAGATATTTCTACACCCATGTTGCTTGCACAACCTACAACAGCTAAACCTCCACCGCAATTTGCTGATTCGCAGTTTGTTATTTCGCCAGATAAATTCAATTTTTGTGGTTCATTTGTTTCTTCATCTATAATTTGACCTGCAGTTACATTATATACAAAAACTCCACCACCATAGCATGTGCTGTTGTTTATGTTGTTTTGCACTTTTACATTATTCATTGTAAAGTCTTCACCGCTTGCTATTATTGCTGCATCACTTTTTAAGTTGTTTGCTTCTACATATTCTCGGTTACCCTCTAGGGTTATCGTTGTATTAGATTTTCCGCCTATTTCTAGTTTAGAGTTATTTCCGCTTGCTATTAATGTTTGAGTGTTATTTTCACCTCGTGTTAATGTTGTGTTTACGGCACTTTCTAAATGCAATGTGGCATTTGCTGTTAATATAGCTGGCTCGGCTACTGTTATTTTTTCTACTATTAAATTTAGTTCAGCTGTGTCTCCATCTTTCATTGTGTTAAATGCAGTAGATAGGCTCTCTAAGTTCTCTACTTCGCCATTCTCTTTTACTAGCACATTTTCATAATAACAGCCATATATAAAGGTTTTGTTGAATTTGCTTAGTATTGGTAAATTAAATGAAAAATTTTTATTTCCTGAATAATTGCACCAGGTTGTTTTTAATGAATATTCTGCTTTATAATTCCAAGCATTAAAATTGCTTAGTACAGGATTAGCTAATATGTGTAAAGTTTGAAGATTTGCATTTTTTAACAATGCAATTTGTTTCTCAGCATTTGTAAAATAACAATAATCTATTGTGCAATTGATTATTTGGTTATTTGCGTTTTCTTCTGTTATGTTAGTACCATTTATTTCATAAATTAGCCCTGCATTGTTTGTTCCGTTTAAGGTTGTATCGGCAAATGAATTGGTTATGCTGTTATTTTGGGTTAGTGTTAATTTACCTACTATTCCGCCTACATTGTTACCTTTTATTCTGCCTACTCTTACATATACATCACTTATTGTGGTATCTATTGCTTCATCTACTATTCCGCCTGTATATTCATTGTTCGATTGTATCTCGGCATTGTATAGGCCTATATTCTTTATTGTTGCGTTAGTGGTATAAGCAAATAGTCCACCTGACAACTTGGCATTTATTATTGTGTAATATGCACCATCAAACGTACCTTGGAAGGTCGATTCGCCGTTTGACATCTTTTTACCTATTTGTTCAGTTGGTTTGTTTTGTAAATCTATGTTTGTGTTTAAGTAAATTGTGTAGTCTTTAAAAAAGTTATATTTTGCGGCTTCTGTTTCATTTTGCGTTAGGTTTACAAACCAAACAAAAGAATCTGCTGAATTTATTGTAAAGGCATTTTCTCCACGATTTGCAAATTGCTCTCCGCTTAAAAAATTATCTTCACTGCTATCGCCGTTCCATTTATCTGTGTTCCATTCGGATGGATTTACATTTTCAACCGACGTTGGATTTTGTTTCCTTTTGGAAAAGAAAATTCCAATAGCCGAAAGTGCTATTGTGAAACATAACAATATAACTATGCTAGATAATGTTACAATTTTTACTTTCTTACTTGTTTTTATTTTCATATCCTCTCCTGACAATGCCAAAAATGAAAATATTGAATAGAACAAAAATTTTAAGCGTAAAATTTGGCAAAATATTTATACATAAATATTATAAACAAATTTAAACAAAAAAACAAATAATTCTACATATTTATAAAAAATTATTATAGCTTGACCAATTTAAAATAAAAAAATTAAAAAATGCCATAAAAAAAATTAAAAAATTAAAAAATAAAGGCATTTTTTATAAAAATTTTAAAATTTTTTATACTTTTTACAAATTTTATATAATTTTTTTAACTTAATTCATTTATAAAATTTTTGTATTTAAAATATTTGTGTCAATATACGAAAAATCTTTACCATGACCGGCATTTAAAATTAACTTTTCAATTAATGTAATATAATCAATTCCTTCACTCTCATAAAGGTAAAAAGACATACTGCCGGGAATGGTATTTATTTCATTGAAAAATAAGGTTTGTGTAGCTTTGTCATAAATATAGTCAACTCTTACCACTCCATTCATATTTAAATGTTTATAAATTTTAGCTGTATAGTCATTTATTAATTTTTTAAGTTTGTTAGAAATTTTTGCTGGAATAATACGGTCCTTCCCCTTATTTTTATTCTGCTGGTTATATTTTTCATCAAAAGTTAAAAAATCGTTTTTAGAAATAGGATTTTCAATTGCACTTAAAACAAGTTTTCCTTCATCTATAAAACAAGCCTGATTGTATTCTTCAATATCTACAATCCGCTCTTCAATCAAAGCATTATCATTCAATTCAAATATTGTTTCTATTTGTTCTTTATAATTTGATTTATCACAAGCTTTTACACCTATGCTTGAACCTAAAGAATTTGGCTTTACAATTAAATTTGAAGAAAAATTTTTATCAATTATTTCAAATTTTTCACTAAAATTAAATTTAGTAACCAATTCACTTTTAATTGTTGGAACAATATCTTTCAACAAAGTTTTTGCTAAATATTTATTCATTCCTATTTCACTAGCCAAACAATCTGCCGAAGTATATTTAATTTTGTTTATATCAAAAAAAGCTGCAAGTTCGCCGTTCTCTCCTATTCCGCCATGACAACAATTTATAACACATTCAACATCACAATATTTTTTTAACAAAACATTTTTAATATATATTGCACCGTTATAAAAAATTATTGGTTTTAATTTTAAATTATCTTTTTTAGCAAAAAATGATAAATCGTTTATTTTTGTTGCCAAATAAAAATTATTGTAAATATCTAAATAAATTTTTTCAATATCATATTTTGTTTCTAAATTTTTTGTAAGTTGCAACGCTGTTATTATTGAAATGTCATGTTCAACACTTTTTCCACCAAAAATAACACAAATTTTTTTCATATTAGTATTTATGAATTAAAATAAAATTTTGATATTTATTGCAAATAATTTTAAAAAAACATTTAATTTTTTAAAAAAAGATAAAAATTTATCAAAAAAATTGAATTTTCATATACATTAATATGAATTTTTTATTTAAAGGAGAAATTATAGATTATTCTCATTTAAAAACAAACAAAAAAACAATATTGTTTTTGCATGGGTGGGGAGGCAACAAAAATTCATTTATACAAACAATTAATTTGTTAAAAAAAAATTATAGTATTTTAACTTTAACAATGCCAACTATCAGTCCAACAATAACATCTTGGACATTGTTAGATTATGCAAACCTAATTTTAAATTTAACACAATTATTAAATATTAAAAATTTAATTATTATTTGCCATAGTTTTGGATTTCGAGTTGCCTGTTTGTTAAATAAAAAAATAAACATAGAAAAAATTATAGTAACGGCAGGTGCAGGGCCAAAAAAACATAGTATAATAAAAAAAATAAATTTAAACAATAATAAAATTTTACTAAAACAAAAAAGGTTTAATTATTTATATAACAAAATAATTTCTAACGATTATAAAGTTTTAACATCTATAAACAAAAAAACTTTTAATAATATTGTTAAAATTAACACGATAAATTTATGCAATTTTTGTTGTCCTATGCTTTTATTTTGGGGTAAAAATGACACTGACACTAAAATATGGATTGCTAAACACATTAACAAAATTAATAATTCAAAATTAATTGTAACAAAAAGCAATCATTTTGCATATTTAAATTATAGTGCATTGTTTAACAATGCTGTTTTGGATTTTTTAAAATGACATATATTTTATTAATAAATTTTATTATGTTATTAATTAATGCTAGCCTTTTGTTTAAATATTTACATATTTTTCAATTAAAAGACTACAATTTTAAAAGATATTTAAAATTTTTTAAATATAAATTAATATTTCCTATAATTTTAATTTTAGCTTTTTACATTGAATTAATTTTTAATAATTTATTTGTAATAATTAGTTTTAATATTTTAAGTTCGATATGTGAAATTGGTTTAAGTTTGCATTTAACAGCCAACAACAAAACACCATTAAAACAAACTTCTAGAATTAAAAGATTATGTTTAATTTCAACTTTTTTAATAATTTTTCCTTGTTTTTTTAAATTTGGAGGCTTAATTTCAATCTTTTTTACATTTTTTGCCCCTATTTTTGCAAATTTTTTAAATTTTTATGATTTTTTCAAAAACAAAAAATATATTAAACTAGCACAAAAAAAATTAGAAAATTCCAAGGCTAATATAATTGCAATAACCGGTAGCAACGGAAAAACAAGTGTTAAACTAATATTAAATAAAATGCTTAGCGATTTTTTTGTGTTGGCTTCTCCAAAAAGTTACAATACTCCACTTGGAATTGCAAAATTTATAAACGAAAATGACATATCTAATTGCGATTATTTAATTTTGGAATATGGAGCTAGAAATAAAGGCGACATAAAAAAAATGTGCAAATTATTTGGTGCAGATTATGGAATAATTACAACCGTTGCACCTCAACATTTAGAAACTTTTAAAAATATTAACAATGTATATAAAACAAAAAGTGAATTGTCTAATTATTTACAAACTAAACCATGTGTATTTAATTTAGACAACATTTACACCTATAAAATGTGCAGCAATAAACCCGGAACGAAAATAGGCGTTTCTATATATTGCAAAACTGATACATATTGTACTGAATTAAAAATAAAAAATAACAAAACCTATTTTAATTTGTGCATAAACAACAATCATTATTCTATTTCATGCAAATTGTTGGGCAGGCATAATGTTACAAATATTTTGTTAGCCAGTTCGCTTGCAAAATATCTAGGAGTTAGCGACGAATATATTTTAAAATCTATAAAAAATTTAGATTATGCTCCGCATAGATTACAATTAATAAAATCTAGAATAAAAATTTTAGATGACAGTTATAATTGTTCAATATTAAGCGCAAAAGAAGCCTTATTTGTTTTGCAAAATTTAAAAGGCAAAAAAGTTGTTGCAACGCCCGGCATAATTGAAGGTGGTAAAAAAGAAAAATTTTTAAATTATAATTTAGGTAAAATGCTTAGTGTTTGTGATGAAGTTATAATTATAGGCAATCACAACAAAAACGCAATAAAACAAGGTTTGGATGAAAAAAACTTTAAAAATGTAGTGTTTTGCAATAACTTAGAAGATGCAAAAAAACAATTTTTAAAATTAAATAATAACGATTGTTTATTATTATTAAATGACTTGCCTGATGATTATAAATAATTACAAATTTTTTTCCATTTCAAAGCAAGTTGAACCATCTTCATAATAATTTTTGCGTTTTCTTCTAATAACATATCCTAATTTTTTATACAAAAGATATGCTGAAATATTATTTTCGCTTACGTCTAAACTAATTTTATTTAGCAAAGTTTTTGCAAATTTTTCTCCACGTTTTATAAGTAAACTAGCTACACCTATATTTCTAAATTGTTTTTCAACTGCAATGCTTGTTATGTTAACTTCGTCTGTAATTTGCAAAATTATATAACCGACTAATTTTTCATTTATTTCTGCAACAAAAAATTTATAGTTTTTTGAAACGAACATATTTTCTATTTCTTGTTGTGAAATTTTATTTGTTTTTATATTCCTATTTTCAAGTTCCGCTATTGTTTTTAAATCTTTTTTTCTTGCAGATAAAATTTTAATTTTAGCGTGTTTTAATTTTTCATTTTCCGCTTGCGATAATTGATAATATATTGGCGTTAATGTTTGCATTTTATTTTTTAAATAGCAATCAAGCATAACTTTTGCATCAAATTTTACTACGAAACAATTTACATTTTCGTCCGCACTAAACATGCCAATTGACTTATTTTCTGCAACTTGTTTAAGTTCGTTTAAGGTTAATTTATGTTCATATTTATAAATAATGCCATTTATCATTTTTGCAACAAAATAACAATCTTTACTACCTAAAATTGCAACAGTGTTAACATTTTCATTTTGGTTTTTTGCTAAATAAAACAATAAATCTAAATTATTCAATCCAAACGCTGATTTTTGCAACGCATCTTTAAACGAAAGAACAGTTGCCACTCCTACCCTTATTCCTGTAAACGAACCTGGACCTAAAACTACGCCAAACTCATCAATATCTTGAATTTTTAAATTATGTTCAGTTAACAATTGGTCTATTTTTGTTAGCATTATTTCATTATGATGTTGTTTATTCTTTTCGGCACAAAAAAATAACTTGTTGTTTTTGCACAACAAAATTGTTAATTCTTCATTTGCACTATTAATTAATAATAAATTCATTTTATTTCAAACTCGCGAGTTTTATCATCTATAAATTTTATGTTTATATTGATATGTTTTTTAGGTATTAATGGAGCTATATTTTCAGACCATTCTATAAAAAAAACCTCATTTTTTTTAGATAAAATTTCATCAAAGCCCACCTCAATTGCTTCTTCCGTGGTTATTCTATATGCATCAATATGGTTAAAAACAAATTTTCCTTGATATGTTTTTAAAATTGAAAAAGTTGGACTATTAACAACCTCTTTAACGCCTAAACTATGAAACACAAATTGTGTAAATGTGGTTTTACCTGCACCTAAATCTCCATTTAACAAAACACAATCGCCCTTTTTTAGCGATTTTGCAAAATTTTCTGCCAATTTTTTTGTTTCTTCTAACGAATGAGTAATTAATTTCATTATCTAATCACCCTACGAATAACTTTACATGGCCTAATTTTAACTTCTGTTAAATTAACAGTTTGAGCAATTAAATCTTGAAATCTTACCAAATCCAATTTATCTTTATAATAGAAAGTTAAAACTCTATCGCCTACATGAACAATATCGCCAATTTTAACATAAATTCTAAATCCAATATTGTTGTTATGAGTTAATGAGCATAACCTTCTAGTTATATCTCCTAAAGCCATAGAATTAATATTTCCAACATAACCATTTTTTATTGCAACAAAATTTACTTCATGATAAGGTTTAAATAATTTATTTTTTTCAATTGCGTCAACCGAGCCGCCCTGACTTTTTACTAACTGCAAGAAATAATTATACGCAAAGCCATTATCTAGAGCTATATCTATCATTTCTCTAATTTCACTTTTTGAAATTTTTTTATTAACGGATGAAATCATTTCAATTGCAAACTTTGTAACAATTTCTCGTGCCAAGCATTTTTTGCCACGCAAAATTTCAACAGCATCTGCTACTTCAAGGCTATTACCAATTCCATCTCCTATTGTTTGAACAGTGTTTGTTATTACTATAGTGCATTTAACACCTTGTTGTTTAAAAATATATTTAAGAAGTTTGGCTAATTTTTTTGCATTGCTATATTTTTTTATAACTGAGCCATAACCATATTTTACATCAACCAAAACCATTCTTGCACCACTAGCTAACTTTTTGCTGGCAATGGAACTTGCAAGAAAATTAATGTTGCTTGTTAAACCATAACTTTCTAAAAATTCAAAAAATAATCTATCAGCAGGGCAAACTTCTCCGTTATGAGAAAGAATGCAAGCATTAGTTTTATCTATAACCTGCTTAATTTCTTTATCGGTTAATTTAACATTAAACCCTGGAATAGCACCAAACCTATCTGAACTGCCATTTGTAAACACCAAAGATTTAGCAGTTGTTTTTATAATTCTATAGCCTAAGCTGGCAATTAGTGGAATAAGCACCACACTTGTAGAATCTCCAACTCCGCCGGTTGAATGTTTTTCAAAAACACTTTGATTAAATGTTAGAACTCGGCCACTATCTCGCATGGCAATTGCAAGATAATACACCTCTTTTTTTGACATACCAAAAGAATTAAGACTTAAAAAGAATTTAACAGCTTTTCCATTTACCCCATGATTTAAAATGTAATCCACTGCTAAATAATAATCTTCCATTGTTAAGGCTTTGCCTAAACTTTTCTTTTCAGTTAATTTGCTTATCATATAATGATAATAAAATTTTTTAATTTATTTGTCAACTATTTTTTTTAATTTGTTTAAACTCTAAAAAATGTGAAATAATTTTTATATGAGTAAATTTGGAATAGTAAATTTAATAGACAAAATTTTTGTATCCGTTTCAATTTTTTTAATAATTTTTGCGTGGATAAATTTTTATTTGCGTAATTTATGGGCAACTTTTATTTTAAGCTTAATTTTTAGTTTTGCAATTGTGTTTATACTTTATTATTTTTTAAATAAGAAAGATGAAAAAATAAACCTGAACAAAAAACAACTTGAAGACATGAACAGAACATTATTAGCATTTAAATTAGCACCAAAAAGCGAGCAATTAAACATTATAAAAATGGCAATAGAAAAGGAGCATGAAGTAAAAAGCGAAAACAACAAAATATCATATATTGACGCATTTGGCAAACATTTAATTATTTTAGCAATTGATTTGCAAAAAATTACTGAAAATGATTTAATAAATTTGTTAAATAAAAATTACAAAAAAGATATTGATTGTTTTGATATTATTTGCAATGAACATGACAATATAAATACGGAATTTTTAAAAAATAAAAAAATAAATTTAATAAACAGTAAAATTTTATATAAGAATTACATTTTAAAAAGTGGTAAAGAACTGAATGTTGACAAATTAAATACCAACATTACAAAAATAAAGTTTAAAGATATTTTAAAAAACATTTTTACACCACAAAAAGCAAAAACTTATTTTATATGCGGATTAGTTTTAATTTTCAGCAGTATAATTTTACCTTATCATTTTTATTACATTATTGTTGGAAGTATGTTAATGTTGTTTGCTGTAATATGTAAAATTAAGCCAAAATTTGATAACAAAAATTAATTTTTTATAAAAAATTTTTAAAAATTTAATTTTTTGCACTAAATTTTTAAATTTTTTGTTCTTTTTTATCAATTTTATTTTAATTTTAAAAATTTATTCATTTTACATTTTATAAATTTTTATTAAGGCATTAATCAATTCATCAATTTCTTGTTTTGTGTTAAAAAAATCTAAAGAAACTCGCACTGCTCCTGTTTCTATAGTGTTTAATTTTTTATGGATTAATGGAGCACAATGCAAACCAGACCTTACACAAATGCCAAATTCATCATTTAATATATTTGCAATTAATGCACTATCATATCCTTCTATGTTAAAACTAAAAACATTTTTAGAATCAGTTTTGGAATAAATTTTTAAAAATTTTAAATTTTTCAACTGATTATATAGGTAATTTGATAAATTTTCTTCTATTTTTTTAATATTTTGAAAATTTTTTAAAAGAAAACTTATTCCTGCATTTAAACTTATTATTGGTAAAGTTGGAATTGTACCGGCCTCTAAACCCTCTGGTATGTCGTTTGGTTGAATTAAATTTTCACTATCTGTTCCTGTGCCTCCGCATAGCATTGGCTGTATAGTTATTCCTTTTTTTATTAACAATCCGCCTACTCCTGTGCTAGCCAATAAACCTTTATGCCCTGCAAAAGCATATAAATCTATGTTAGTTTTTGTTAAATCAATATCAATATGCCCACTCGATTGTGCACCGTCAACTAAATATAACAAATTGTGCTTATGTGCTAGTTTAGATACTTCGTTTATATCTATACATTCCCCTGTAACATTTGAACAAGCGGTTGTAATTATCATTTTTGTATTTGATTTTATAAATTTTTCTATTTCAAAAGTTAGATTATCTTTTTCGCAAAAAACAACATCTACCTCTACTCCATTAGATTTTAATTTTTCTAACGGACGAAGTACGGAATTATGCTCAAAACAGGTTGTTATTACATGGTCGCCTGCCTTTAAACTGCCAAAAATTGCTAAATTTAATGCCTCAGTGCAATTTTTTGTAAAAACAACATCATAATTTTCTGCGTTAAAAAATTGTTTTAATTTTTCACGCGTATCAAAAACAATTTCAGCAACTTGCTGCGACAATTTATGCCCACTTCGTCCAGGATTTGCAGTTAATTTATTTATTGCCAACGTAATTGTATTTTTAACTTGAATTGGTTTTTTAAAACTTGTTGCTGCGTTATCAAAATATATCATATTTAACTCTATGATTTTTTTATTTTTTATGATACAACGCTCAATATAGAAGTTAATATACACAAAATTTTTATTTTCAATATACTGTGATTTTATTTTAACCGCATATTTAATTTTAACAAAAAATTTAATAATCTAATAAAATAATTTAGAGGCTATCATGAAATACTTAATAATTGCATTTAAATCTCGCACTCAATTGCAAAATTTTGCCAAAACTCTTCGCCTCTATGGCTTAAATGTAAGTGTTATAAACACGCCTAGAAGCATTTCAATTAGTTGCGGTTTAAGCATTAGAACAGAATATCATTATTTATCTACAATTAAAACAATTTTGTTGCAATCTCAATTTGAAAGTTTACTTGGCATTTATTCCATAACAAGAAACGGCCTTTATGAGCAAATTGAAAAAGTTTATTAAGCCAATTTATTGTTGGCTTATTATTTTTATTTATATTAAGATTTATTACAATTGACAAATATATGAAAATTTGTTAATATATCAACATGCAAAAGTTTAAAAAAATAAAAAATTATTTAAATGAACTTTTTCCAAATGCAAAATGTGCATTAAATTTTACAACTCCTTACGAGTTATTAATTGCCGTTATGCTTTCCGCTCAATGCACAGACAAACGTGTAAACCTTGTTACAAAAGATTTATTTAAAATTGCAAACACTCCGCAAAAAATTATAAATCTTGGAGAAAATAAACTAAAACAAATTATTTATCCGTGCGGATTTTACAATGCAAAAAGTAAAGCAATTTTAAAAACAAGTGAAGATTTAATAAATAAATTTAATGGACAAGTTCCTTCTACATTAGAAGAACTTACATCTTTGCAAGGTGTTGGCAGAAAAACGGCTAATGTGGTTTTAGCAAACGCCTTTGGCGAGCAAACAATTGCTGTTGACACACATGTTCATAGGGTTTCTAAACGCCTTGGCTTAACTAGTGAAAACTCCACTCCGTTGCAATGCGAACTTGACTTACTTAAAATTGTACCTTACGAGCAACGAAGTTTAACTCATCATCAAATAATTTTATTTGGGCGTGAAGTTTGTAAAGCAATAAAACCTAATTGTGAAATTTGCAAATTAAAAGACATTTGTTTATATTTCAATGCTAAAACTAAAACAAAAACTAAAAGCAATAAATAAAAATGCTTAACATTCAATTAATTTTAAAAAGGATTTATTATGAACATTGATAAAGTTACAATTTCAATAAAAGCAGGAAATGGCGGAGCAGGAAAAGTAAATTTTCACCGAGAAAAATTTGTTGAAAAAGGCGGACCAGATGGAGGCGACGGAGGAAATGGCGGCTCTATAATTTTTGTTGCGGACAAAAATAAAAACACCTTGCTAGATTTCACTTACACAAAAAAATTTGAAGCTGAAAACGGCGAAGGCGGAGGTGGAAATCTTCAAAACGGAAAAAACGGAAAAGATGTTTATATAAAAGTTCCTTGTGGCACAGTTATTAAAGATGCCGAAACCAAACAAGTTATTGCCGATATGTTAGAGGACGGACAGACATTTGTTGCGTTAAAAGGCGGCAAAGGCGGAAAAGGAAATAATTTTTTTAAATCTCCTACAAGGCAATCGCCAAGGTTTAGTCAATTAGGCGAAGTTGTTAAACCTTATAAGGTAACATTAGAGTTAAAAACAATTGCCGATGTAGCCTTAGTTGGTAAGCCAAATGTTGGAAAATCTACCCTTTTAAGCGTTATTACAAACGCCAAACCAAAAATTGCCGATTATGAATTTACAACATTATCTCCAAATTTAGGCGTAGTAAAAATTTATGACGATAGTTTTGTTGTTGCAGATATTCCTGGTTTAATTGACGGAGCAAGCGAAGGTGCAGGTCTTGGACATGAATTTTTAGCACACATCGAACGCACTAGGCTTGTTGTACATGTAATTGACGCTAGCGAATTTTATGGTAATAATATTGTGGAAGATTATTTAACAATTAACAAGGAATTAAAAAAATATAATGACAAATTGAGCAAACTTCCGCAAATTGTTGTGTTTACAAAAACCGATTTAATAGATAATGTTGAAGAAAAAATTGAAAATTTTAAGAAAAAAGTTAAAAAAAGTGTGCAAATTATACCTATAAGTTCAATAACAAGAAAAAATGTTGATGAACTTGTAAAAGAAATTTATAAAAAATTACAAACTCTGCCTAAGGCAAAACCAATTCCTGTTGAGCAAACCGAACTAGAAAAAAAAGATACTACTAGCGTTAAAATTGAAAAACTTGCAGCAAATGTTTATGAACTTTCGGGCGGATATCTTGACAATTTGCAACGAGGCATAGTGTTTAATGATTCTCGTTCGCTAGCCTATTTCCAATCTAGGCTTGAAAAAGACGGAATAATGGAAAAACTTAAACAAGCAGGCGTTCAGGACGGCGACACAATAGTATTCGGCAGCCTTCAATATGAAATTTACTTTTAAGCAGCTTAGCTGCCTCTACTCACAAAACAAACACACCTTAAAACGAATAATTAGGAGAAATATGTTTATTTACAGAAAAGCCAACTTAAAAGATTTAAACACAATTTGGGATAAAGATATTAAAGAAAACAAAGACGATAAAAGATATATTAAATGGAAAGAATCTTTTATTAACTCAAACAAAAATGGAGATATCGTTACTTTCGTTGTTTTAAACGATGGCGACCCAATTGGACAATGTACAATAGTTCTTAATGTAAACAACATAAAATTTAAATGTAAAAATTTTTTATGTGATGGTAAAGAAAAAGCATATCTTTCCACTATAAGAATTGAAAAACAATTTGAAGGGCAAGGTCATATTTCAAAACTTGTTAAAACAGTGGAAGATTTTGCTAGAAAGAAAGGATTTTATTACTTAACAATAGGAGTTGAAGCAAAAGAAAGTCGTAATCTTGCGATATATTTGCATTTTGATTATACTAATTTTATAACAAGTGAATTAGACGACGACACCCTTATCTTGTTTTATCAAAAATCATTATAAATTAATTTATTTTATAAAAAAATTAAATTTAAAAGGAAAATTATGATAACAAAAACTGAAAGAATTAAATTAAGAAGCCTTGCATCCACAATAAAACCAACAATTTGGGTTGGCAAAGAAGGTTTTAGCGAAAACGTTTTAAAACAAATTGACGAAGAACTTTTTAATCACGAACTTATTAAAATAAGTTTGCAAGAAAATGTTAGTCCACTAAGCGAATTTGAATTAACCGAAATGGCGGTAAAACTAGGTGCAGAAGTTGTAACAACAATTGGCAGAAAAATTGTTTTATACAAACACAGCGAAAAAAAAGGCATTAAGCACGTTTTAGCTTAATGTCTTTTTTTTATTAAAATTATGTAATTTCAATATAAATTAAATTGTTAAAATTTTTAGTTTTTCACATTAATTATTGGTTGTCAATTTTAAGTAGCCCATTTTGTTCTTTATAATTTAACACGCCATCATGTGCTAATTTTTTGTTTGGGGCTTTTGTTATAATATCATAAATAGCCCAAATGTCCTGCCAAGACAATTTATAATCTATTTCAATTTTAACACCATTAAAAACAAAAATTAATTTTTGAGTTTTAGCAATTAAATGCCTTAATTTTACAACTTCTTTTGCCGCTGTATATATTTGGCAATTATGCCCTTTTACTACTAATTTATGAGAATTTTCTTCTATTAATTCTAAAAATAAATTACATTTTAAAAAATCTTCTGTATCTATATTCATTTAACACCACCTATTTAATTATATCATAAAGATTTTAATTGTCAATATCAAATTAAAATTAAATGCTAGTAAACAAGTAAAATAAGTGTTAAATTATATAAAAAGATAGTTTTGTTTATTCAACTCGTGTGTAATTTTTAATTTCAAAATCGGTAGATTTTATTTCGTTTTTAATATTTTGACTTTGTTTTGGTTTAAACAAATTTAAAATGTTTGATAGTCCTCCCGAAGAAGAAAAAGCCTTTATTAACGAAGAAAAATCTAAGTTTGAATTATCTTTTTCATTTTCATTGTTAGAATTATTTAGCATAGAGATTAAATTACCAAAACTGCCTGTTCCAACACCTTTAAACAACCCAGACAATAATGGCAATAAATTTTTAAAATCTAAATTAAAACCAAAATTTTGAGGTGGGCATTTAGGTTTTGGTTTAGGTTTTGGCACACAGTTACAATTGCCCTTGATAAAATTATTGTTTAAATAAAAATTTGGCACACTTTCATAAGGTTGCTGAAAAACAACTTTTTTAGGCGAGCACATTTTTTGAGATTTTAAATTTTTGTTATCAAATGGTAAAAATTGCGGATATATATTTTGCGTAAAATTTGAAGATGAATTATTTACATTTGCATTTGGAAATAAATTATTTTGTTTTAAATTTGAAGATGAATTGTTTATTTTTGAATTAGGTGACGTATTATTGACACTCCAATTTTGTATATAAGCGTTTGAGTCTACATATATTTTATTTTGTTCGTTTAATTCCATACATTTATATATGAAAATATTTTTTGTTGTGCATTAACAAATTTAAAATTGATTGCATAAAAATAAACGAGGTGAACATGCCAAGAGATTTTAAAACTTTTGCAGAACAAAACAAAAATATTGTAAATGAAAATGTAACCAAAGCAAATGATTATCAAGAATTAATAAACAAATATAAAGACATGGACAATAATGAATTAATGCAAAATTTGTTTAACGAAGCCAGCAAATTAAAACAAGAAGGCAAACTAGATTCTAACACTTTAAACAATTTAAAAACTACAATTGCTCCATTTCTAAACAATGAGCAACAATCAATGTTAAATTCTTTAATTAATGCAATTAATTCAAATTAAAAAAATAAAAAGTAAAAACTTTGAAAAGAAAATTATAAAAAATTTTTAAATTTTAACAAAATTGACAAAATTTTTAATTTTTTTTGCAAAAAACAGCATTATTTTTTTAATTTTAAAAAATTTTTGTGTATGAATAAAAATAAAATAAGCCCTCAACTTTTAAATTCAGTTTCTGTTTTAAATAGTTACAACAACAAAACACAAGTTGTAATATCTTGTAACAATTTTGATGTTGCAAAACATTTTTTGCAAAATTATAAATATCAATTTGTTCCATACCGGTTTGCGAATTGTTTTTGTTTAAATGCCGATTATGATGATTTAAATATTTTTTCTAATCAAAAATTTATTAATTACATTCATGGTAATTCGCAGGTGAAAATAGAGGCCGAAGATAAAGATTTATTAAACATTTCTGCCCTAA
Source organism: uncultured Clostridia bacterium (assembly GCA_947627545.1). Classification (GTDB taxonomy): domain Bacteria; phylum Bacillota; class Clostridia; order Christensenellales; family UBA1242; genus Onthoplasma. Next base: position 54,118 of record CANQWK010000005.1, read on the forward strand.
ACGAAAACAAATTTTTTGGTCAAGGCGAAACAATATGTTTTATTGATACCGGAATTACACCTCATTTTGATTTTGTTTTTCCTAAAAATAGAATTGTTAAATTTATTGATTTAATTAACAAAGAAAATTCATTTAACAATCTTTATGACGACAACGGCCATGGCACTTTTGTTGCTGGCATTGCGTGTGGAAATGGAATTTTTAACAAACAATATTCTGGCTATGCCCCTCTAGCCAACATAATTGTTATAAAAGCACTGGGAGAAAATGGCGACAGCAACTCAAACAAAATTTTAGATGCAATGCAATGGGTTTACGAGAATTATAAAGCATATAATATCGGCATTGTGTGTATGAGTTTTGGAGCAGATGCAATTATTGAAAATGACCCACTTTCTAAGGGCGCTGAAAGTTTATGGAAACGTGGGCTTGTTGTGGTTGCAGCCGCTGGCAACAGCGGACCTGAAAGCAAAAGCATTAAATCGCCTGGCAATAACCCTTACATAATAACAGTAGGAGCACTTGATAGTTCAAATTTAACAATTGCAGAATTTAGCAGCCGCGGCCCCACAATTTATGGCCATAAACCTGATTTGCTTGCCCCAGCCGTTAATATTGTATCTTGCAATAATAAACTTACTCCTTACACAAAAATGTCTGGCACAAGCGTGGCTGCTCCAATTGTTGCAGCAGTTTGTGCTATAATAAAATGCAAATATAAAAATTTTACAAACCAAGATGTTAAAAATTATTTATTGGCACATTGTGTAAAATTAACAGGCGATTTAGACAAAGAAGGTGCAGGTTACTTAAAATTTTAAATTTGATTTTTTTGCTAAAATATGCTAATATATTTTTATGATAAAAATAGAAAATGTTAGCATTAAATATATAAAAGATTATTATTCGCTTTATAACCTAAATTTAGAAATTAACGGCAATACAATTTTGTTTGGAGATGAAACAAGCGGAAACAATTTTTTATTAAGAATTTTAGCAAAAATAGATAAGCATTATGAGGGCAACATTTTTGTTGACAATGTAAATTTAAAACAATTAAAAGATAAAGATTTAAACATTGCATATTTGCCAAAACAAAATTATTTTTTTAAAAATAAAAGTATATTAAAAAATTTAACTTATCCATTAAAAATTAGAAAAATTGACGGTAAAAAAGCAAAAAATGATGTAATTTTGATGTTAAAACAATATAATTTAGAAAATTTTTTAAAAAATATAGAAAATTCTAATTTAATTTTTAACAATAATTACAATTTAAAAAAATTAAAAATTCGCAATTTTGAAAAAGATTTTTTAAATTGTAAAATGAAATATTTAAGTTTTTCTATGCAAAAAATTATTTTACTTTTGCGAGCAATTATTTGGAAACCTAATTATATTTTATTAGAAAATTTTTTTGAAAATTTAGATAGTAATTATTATGAACTTGCAAATGAAATTTTATTGAATTTAACAAAAACAATTATAATAGCAACCGAAAAACAAAATGGAAATTTAACATCTTATAAAAATTTTTATGAAATATCCTTTAATGCTGGCAGCATTGTTACACCTAACAACTAATAAATTTAAATTAAAAAATAAGGCTTGTGCCCTATTTTTTTAATTATTCTTAAAAGATATTAGTTAATTATTCGGCTTGTTTGGTTAAAAAGGTCAATTTATCATTTTTGCAATCTACCAACAATTGTTGACCTGCTTTTACTTCTCCTTTTAACATTTTATCTGCCAATTCATCTTCAATTTTTGTGGTTATTAATCGGCGAAGTGGTCTTGCTCCAAAATCTTCATTTGTTCCGTTTTTAACAAGATAATTTAATGTTGCAGTTGTAAATTTTAGTTCTACTCCGCTCTGTTTTAAGTTTTTGTTTAAATCGGCAAGCATTTTCTTTGCAATTTCTTTTAAAACTGGTTGTGAAAGTTTGTTAAATTGAACAATGTTATCAATTCTGTTTATTAATTCTGGCTTAAAATATTTTTTAAGTTCGTTTAACATAACTGAAGATTTTTCTTCTTTGTTGCTATCTCCAAAACCTAAATTTACATTTGTTTTGTTAAGTTTATCGCTGCCTATGTTAGAGGTTAAAATTACAATGGTGTTTTTAAAACTTACAACTTTACCGTGGCTATCGGTTAATCTGCCATCGTCAAGAATTTGAAGAAGCATATTAAACACTTCTGGGTGAGCCTTTTCAATTTCATCAAATAAAACTACGCTATAAGGTTTACGCCTTACCTGTTCGGTTAATTGACCGCCATCGTCAAAGCCAACATATCCTGGAGGGCTACCTATCAATTTGCTAACGCTATGAGCTTCCATAAATTCGCTCATGTCTAGGCGGATAATTTTATTTTCATCGTCAAAAAGTGCCTCGGCAAGTGCCTTTGACAATTCGGTTTTACCTACGCCTGTTGGGCCAAGGAACAAGAAACTTCCAATTGGACGGCGTGGGTCTCTTATGCCTATGCGGCTGCGTCTTATGGCTTTTGAAACCTTTTCAACTGCTTCGTCCTGCCCTTTAACACGTTCGGTTAACACTTTTTCAAGATGCAATAATTTTTCAGCCTCACCCTCGGTTAATTTGGTTAACGGAATGTTTGTCCATTTACTTACAACTTCTGCAATGTCTTGTTCATTGATTTCCGCACTTTCTGTTTGCACTTTTGGTAAGGTTTTTTGCCTTTCAATTTCGTCCTTTATTTTTGTTATTTGGTCGCGCAATTTGCCAGCCTTATCGAAATCTTCTTGATTTACTGCATCTTCCTTTTCCGCCTCTAATTTTGTTAATTTTTCTTTTAAAGTTTTTATTTCCGCGCTTTCATAATTAGATTTAACTTTTGCTCGGCTTGATGCCTCATCAATAAGGTCTATTGCTTTATCTGGCAAACTTCTATCTTGAATATATCTATCGCTTAACTCGGCGGCTGCTTTAATTGCAGCATCAGTTATTTTCACTTTGTGAAAAGCTTCGTAACTATCTCTTAGCCCACGCAAAATTTCTATTGTTTGCTCAACAGTTGGAGGGTCAACCGTTATTGGTTGAAAGCGGCGTTCTAGCGCCTTATCTTTTTCAATATATTTTCGATATTCATCGGTGGTTGTTGCACCTATTGTTTGCATTTCGCCACGTGCAAGATATGGTTTTAGCATATCAGCAGGGTTGGTTTCTCCTTTTTCACTGCCAACTTGGGCAAGAGTGTGAATTTCGTCAATAAACACAATAATATTTTGATTGGCAATTATAGTTTCTATCGCATTTTTAAGTTTTTCTTCCATGCTGCCACGATATTTTGTGCCTGCCATAAGTCCGCCTATATCTAGGCTATATATGGTTTTATTTTTAAGAAGAGCAGGGACATCGCCCGAAACAATCCTTCTTGCTAAACCTTCAACCACAGCGGTTTTACCCACACCAGCTTCTCCAATTAAAACCGGATTATTTTTTGTTTTGCGGCATAAAATTTCAATCATGCGTTCAATTTCGTTTTCTCTGCCAATAATAGGGTCAATTTTTCCATTTTTTGCTCTAAGAGTTAAATCCGAACCCATTTCTAAAAGTTCGTCTGGAAGTTCACTTCTATATTCCTCTTGATTTTGTTTTCCTGTTCGGTTGCTTGTGTTTCCAACTTGAACAAAGCCATTAGTGTTAAAGCCGTTTGTTTGATTTGTTGCCATGTTTGTTATTAAACCGATTGCTCGGTTACGCATTTCAACAATGTTCAATTTTAAAACATTAACTAAAATATTAATAGCAAAACTATCATCTTGGCTTAAAAGTGCAACTAAGAGATGTTCGGTTGAAATATATGCACTATGAGTGCGTTTTGCAACTGACGAAGCAATAACAATTAATTCCTTAACTCGCGGAGTTATTTCTACCGTGTTAGTTGGCATGCCTTTGTTGCCAATTTGCATTAAAATATCTTCAATAATGTCGCTATCAATCCGATAAGTTTGCAATAATTTTTTAGATTTGCTATCTACTTTGGTTAACGCATATAAAATATGTTCTGTGCCAACCTCATTGCCCATTTTTGCAGCAAATTGACTAGCAACTTGAATAACTTTATTTGCTAAATCGGTTAAATTATACATCTTTTTCTCCTTTTAAAAGTTTTTGCACTTCGCTTGATAAATTTATTAATTCGCTTTTTGCTACAAATTCGCCTGTTTTTGTGGCTAATTGTTGCAATTTATTTAGTGTTGTTTGGCTAATTTTAACGAGGTTTAAATTTGAAGCAGTGCGAAGAATTGACAAGTGTTTTTTAAGTTCGTCATAATTTAGTAAATATGCCGATTTTAAAATTGCCAAACTTCTTAAAGAAGCGTCTAAAAGTTCATCATGATTAGATACATCTAACATTTTTGCACTTTCAATTTCTAGGTCTTGAAGTTTGTTTATCATTTTGTCAAATTCATCTATAATTTCATTTTCACTAAAACCTAAATTGCAAATTGTAGATAACATGTAAATGTTTTTGTCCTTTGTTGCTGTTAAAGAATAACCTAATTTGCCTATGTTTTGCTTTACTTGTTCAATTTTGCCAAGCGAATTTATTGCATTTAAATCAATAAGGCTTTCTATTTTTATGCCTGCACCTATTTTTGATAAATCACTCATTAAATAGCCATATGTGTCGTTATAGCACAAATTAACTTTATTTGCCAAACTATTTGCAATTTCTTGCGCATTTAAAAAGCAAGTTTTGTTATAGCCTATGGTTGAACTAGTTATTGTTATATGTTCACCATTAAATAATGTTAAACTTGTGTTGGTTTTTTCATTAATCAAAAGGTTTGAACAATTTAAATTTTCAATTAAACCTGCAGTTTTTAACGCTTCTACAACTTTAGCATCGGTAGAATTTAGGTTTATTAAACTTAATTTATCTTTAAGGGCAGAAGTAATTTTACCTATAATTTCATTTTGCTTTTCAATTTCTAGTTTTGGAACAAATTTATAATCTTTAACATTTCTAAAAATTTTAACTTTTGTGCTTATAACATTATTCATTTTCTGCCTCCAACTTTTGAATTTGCTTTTTTATTTTTGCAGCATCTTCATATCGTTCTTCTTTAACAGCTAAGTGCATCTCTTCTTTTAAATTTGCAATTTTTTCCGCCTTACTTTCTTTTTTCTTAACAACCGTTTTAGGTTTTGGTAAAACATCTTGTTTATGCGTTTCAAACGGAGCAATTCGTTTAACTATGTTTGCAATTTCTTCTCTAAATGCTTCGTAACAATTAGGACAACCTAGTTTTTGCGTGTTTTTAAATTCCCTTAAACTTGTTTTGCAAACCGGACAAGTAATATCGGCTACTTTTTCAAAACTTAAAAAGTCGGCAAAAGGGGCAAACATATCATCAAATATGCTTGCTGGGTTGGTGTTAAAAACCCCCTCTTTAATCGCACAATCTCGGCACAAATTTGTTGTTTGGCTAACTCCATTAACCACTAATGTTGAATGATAAACACTTGGTTTTCCGCAACGGTCACATTTCATAATTAAATCCTCCTTTAAAAATTGTGAACATTTTGTTTTATTTTTAATTTTATTCTTTAATAATTTCTTATTTTTTCAAAAAATTTTTTAAAATCTTCAATTTTTATTGATATTTTTAAGTTTTTTGCAATTTTTAGGTTAAATTTTTTTAATTTTTAAAATTTTAATGTTTATCATCTCCTTTTTGCATTAATTTTATTATAACTTGTTTTAAAATGTTTGCTCTTAAATTATTATCAATATTTATTGGATTATTTAGCGCCTTTGGGCTAATTGTGGTTTTTATTAGTTCACATTCGTGTGATGTTAGCAATTTTCTATCTTTTATATGATTTAATAATTGGCAACTTTCGGTTAAACTAATTGGTTTGTTGCAAAGTTCTAAGGCAGATTTTAAAAAATTATCATCATTATCTGTTAACCTGGAAACTTTAATGTAACCAGCACCGCCACGCTGACTTTCCACCACAAAACCACGGTTAAGCGTAAACCTTGTGTTAAGCACGTAATTTATTTGACTAGGCACACAGGCAAAAAATTTGGCAAGGTCATTTCGAGATAGTTCAATAAAACTATCATCGTCTAGGCTTGACATTATAAATTGCTCAATAACATCACTTATGCTTTTGTTCACTATACCCTCCTTTTAAAAAAATTCAAACGCAAATATTTAATCTAAATTTAAGTTTACAGGGGTTCCCATGAGAACTTGTTTCGAAATGGGGTTAAGGAGCAACCGCCTAAAGACTTACAATTTTTTGTAGCCACAAAAAATTTAGTTTTAAAGGTGTGTTGCGACGTTTGACTTTCTTTGACCTTTGACTATATTGTAACACCCCGTTTTTTATTTGTCAACTGTTTTTTGCCAATTTTTTAAAAAAATTTAGCAATCTTTTTATTAGACTGCTAAATTATAATTCTTTTTATTAGAAATATTGTTTTAAAATATTGTTTTAGTTTAAGTTTGCAAGTAATATTGGACTAAAATTTAACTATATTATAATTATTTATTAAATCTTTTATAAATGTTCAAGGCGGTTTGTTTGCTTATGCCTTTGGTTTGTTCTAGTTCTTGCAAAGTTGCGTTTTTTATGTTCTCTATTGTGCGGAATTTTCCTAACAACGCTCGGCGAGTTGCTGGGCCAACTCCGTCAATGCTTTCTAGCCCGCCACGGTACATTCCTTTTTGACGCAAACTACGGTTAAATGTTATTGCAAAGCGGTGGGCTTCATCTCGGGCAAGTTGAACAAGCCTTAATGAATAACTCCCCTTCGACAACATATAAGGCAGTGGCTCGTTTGGTTTAAAAACCTCTTCTTCCCGCTTTGCTAAACTTATTAAATCATTTGGAAAATTATATTTTTCCATAACTTCAACCGCTATGCCAAGTTGACCTTTTCCGCCATCTATAACAATTAAATCTGGCATTTGGCTAAAACTTATATCGTCACTTGAAAGTTTTTCCATGCGGCGTGTTAAAACTTCTCGCATTGAGGCAAAATCGTCAATAAATTCCACCGTTTCAATTTTAAATTTGCGGTACATAGATGGGGCTTTTTCGCCATTAATTAGCACAACCATACTTGCAACTGTGTAAGTGCCGTATGTGTGTGAAATATCGTAACATTCTATGCGTTTTGGCTCGTGTTTTAGCTTTAAATCCTTTTTAAGTTGTTTTATTGCGCCAATGCTTGCGTTTTGTTGTTTTATGGTTTTATCTAAATTTTTTTCTAGGTGCATTAAGGCATTTTTTTCGGCAATTTCTAAAAGTTTAAATTTAGTGCTGTCTATTTTAGGTTTGGTTACAACAATTTTCTTTTTAGCCTGATTTTGCAAAAATAGTTCAATTTCGTTGGTTTCAATTTCTGGCATTATAATTTCATCAACAATAAGCGGATGCGAAGAATAATATTGCATAATAAATTGAGTGTAAGCTTCGTTTATATCTAAATAATTTAAAATGTCAAAAGTTTCCACGCCCTGAAGTTTGCCGCCCCTGATGTTTAACACGCACATTGCTGAAAATTCGCCGCTGGTTTTTAGGTTAAACACATCATAATCTACAAGGCTGCCTAAACTTGTTATTATTTTTGCTTTCATTTTGTTTAACATATTTAGCCTATCTCTAATTTTTATTGCTGTTTCATAATTTTGAGTAGATGAAGCAAGTTGCATTTTTTCTAGCAATATTTTTTCAACTTCGTCTGTTTCGCCTTTTAAAAAGCGAATTGCTTTGTTTACAATTTGAAAATAATCCTCTTTTGAAATATATTTAGCACAAGGTGCAGAACACAAGTGCATTTCGTAAAAAATGCAAGGTTTTAGCGGTTTTTTGTTTATAGCAAGCGGAAGTTTACATTTTCGCAAAGCAAATGCATAATCCAAAATGCTTAGCACATCTTTGGCGGTTACTCCTGCCATATATGGCCCAAAATATTTGTCCGTTTTGTTAAGGCGGCGAGAAATTTCAAAATGCGGATAATCTTCTTTAAGGTTTATTTTTAAATACGCGTAAGTTTTGCTATCTTTTAGCAAAATGTTGTAATATGGCTTATATTTTTTTATAAGGTTGTTTTCTAATGCAAGTGCTTCCATTTCATCATTAACAACAAAAAAATCAAAATCGCAAACATTTTCCACCATGTTGCGAACTTTTATATGCTCTTGCTTACGCAAAAAATATTGGCTAACTCGCTTTTTTAAATTTTTTGCTTTGCCAACATATATCACATTTTCATCTTTGTCTTTCATAATGTAAACGCCTGGGTCGTTAGTCAAGCGTTTAACCTTATCTAAAACAATAGTTTTATCCATAAAAATAGTATAACATATTTTTAATATATTTTGTATTTATTTAAACAAATTAATTTAAAATTTTACATTATACTAAATTGTAAAATAAAATCATACAATAGGTATGAAATTTTTTAAAATTAGTTGGTTAAAAAAACATTGGTTTAAATTGGTTAGTTTATTCGCCTGTATTTTTTTATGTATTTATGTGCCAATGGTAGCAATAAAAAAAGCAAAAGACAATGAAATTTATAAAGAGCCTGTGGTTGACACTAAAATTTACACAGTTTGGCACATAGAAACTTTTGAAGGCGGAGGCAAATCTCGTTTGTCGTTTTTAAACAAAATTGCAAGACAAATTGAAAAAGAAAATGCTGGTGTTTTAATTATGGTTAAGTCCATTGAGCCTGAAAATCTTGAAAGTGAATTAATTGAAAATGAGCCAGATATTGTTTCTTTTGGTTTTGGAGTTGGCAAAGTTTTGTTGCCAAAATTGCAAGAAATAAATTCCACCTTTGATGTGCGAGATGGACTTGTAGAAAGCGGAAGTTTTAACAATAAAATTTTTGCGTTGCCATATATTGTAAGTGGCTACGCAATGTTTAGCCAAGGTGGAGAAAATTTAAATTTTTATTGTGGTGAAAATGGTTATATAAATCCTAGCAATATTTATTCAAATTTAGGATTAAAAACTGACGAAAAACAAAGCCAGTATGAAGCATATAAAAAATTTATTTACAACAATAAAAGCACGCTTTTAGGTAGTGCAAGAGATGTTTTTAGAATTAACAATTTAAACAATATTGGTCGAATAAGTGCAAGCATATCGCCTGTTGATAGTTACACCGATTTAATTCAATATTTAGGGTTAACAAAAATTGACCAAATTACTGAAAAATTTTTAAGTTTAACACTTGATGATGAGCATCAAAGAAGTTTAATTGATTACTCACTTTTTAGCAGCAAATTTTACAAAATTTATTCAAGCGGAATATATAATGATATGGAGAATGCACTAATTAGTGCCGTAACGCCAAATGTGTTTGAATGAAAAAATTGAGGTTTTAAAAAAGGCAAATTTAAAAAATTATTGTACATTTAAAATTGGCGGAGTTGCCAAAATTGTTTTTATTGTACATTCAACACAACAACTATATAAAGTATGTTTTATGTGTGAAATACACATGTTAAAGTATAAAGTTATTGGTTTAGGGGCAAATTTATTATTTGACGATTATGGCTTTAACGGAGTTATAATTGTAAACAAAAGCCACAAAATTAGGTTTTATAAAAATTGTGTTTTTGTTGATAGCGGAGTTAATTTATCTAATTTAATTTTAAATTGTTGCAATAAAGGTTTGGGCGGAATTGAAAATTTAATTGGCATTCCTTCCACAGTTGGAGGAGCCGTTGTTAATGGGTTAGGTGCGTTTAATGTTGACTTTGCAAATTTTGTAGAATATGTTGATTGTTTAACTGAAAACGGACAGCAAATTAGGTTAAAAAATTCTGCTTGTAGGTTTGGATACCGCACTAGCATTTTTAAACAAAAAAATTACATTTTATTGCGTGTAAAACTAAAATTAAATGTTTCAAATTTCAAAACAATTAAACAAAATATGCTTATTGCTTTTCAAAAAAAATCCGCCACTCAACCGCTTGAAAATTTTAGTGCAGGCAGCGTGTTCAAAAGGTTTTTTATTGACACAAAAAATAAGCAATTCAATAGTAATAGTTTTATTAAAAATAATATAACAAAAAATAGCATTTGCTACAACGAAAACAATATAACAAAAAATGAAAAATTTTTTGAAGCAAACCAAATTATTCCTGCAAAAATTATTGACAAACTTGGGCTTAAAGGTCTTTCGGTTGGCGGTGCTATGGTTTCAACAAAACATGCTGGGTTTATTATTAACACAGGCAATGCAACAAGCAAAGATGTCAAAACTTTAATTGAACTTATAAATCAAAAAGTGCAATTGGTTTATGGCTTTACCCTTCCCCTTGAAATTGAAATTGTAAAGTAGAATTTTTTATTTATTTCAAAAGATGTATTCTTTATTCATTTTTTAAATCGTTACATTTATGTTATTATAATTTATATTACAAAAAATTATTTTATTTATACATTACAACAAAGTTAATTTGTTTGATTTTTTTATTCGTTAGTGATATAATAAATTTTAATTGCAATATAAGGCAAAAAAATGTTTTTTTATTGCAACAAATTATGTAAATTTTGTTCAATTTTTATTATAAGGAGATTTTATGGCACTTTTAGCAGATTATCACACTCATACAAAATATTCACGCCACCACCACGGCAAAGGCACGGTTGAGGACAATGTTCGTGCTGCTTATGAGCGTGGGCTTAGGCAGGTTGCCATAACTGACCATGGGTTTAATCAAAAATTATATGGAGTAAGGCGGACTGACATTCCTAATGTTAAAAAGGACATTGAAGAAGCCAAAGAACGCTACCCCATTGATGTTTTATTAGGCGTGGAAGCCAATTTAATTTCTAGCCGTGGCGACATTGACATTTTAGAAGAAGACATGGACAAATTGGACATTTTATTATGCGGTTTCCATAGGCTTGTTAAATCAACTTCTAAAAAGGAGCAATTTGGTTTTGTGTTGAAAAACATTTTTTGCAATATTTTTCACCACACAAGCAAAAAGCAAATTGAAAAAAACACCAATGCTTACATAAACGCAATGCGAAAATACGATATAGACATTATTACTCATTTAAACCATGTTTGCAAAGTTAATGTTGAAAAAGTTGCCAGAGTTGCCAAAGAAACAAACACTTTAATTGAACTTAATGGCAAACGCTTAGGCATGAGCGATGAAGAAATTTTAACTTGTTATAATTTAGGCTGCAAGTTCGTTGTAGATAGCGATGCTCATTCGCCTAGCCGAGTTGGAGATTGTCATTTAGGTTTAAGTGCAATTTTAAGGTTAAGAATACCAGATAGTGCAGTAGTAAATTACAATGAATTGCCAACTTTTAAAAAAGAAAAACGTAAAAAAAGGAGTTAAAAATATGGAATGGAAGCAACAAATTATAAAAAACATTTCAAACAATGATTGTTGCGGACATTCCTTTATTTCTGTTTTGTTGAACAGTTGTGCCATTATCGATAACGCTGACCACTACATATTGTTTAACATTAGCAATTATATTGCTGATAAGGTTGCAGATTTTGTAAAAAGGTTTAGCCCTACGCTAGAGATTTTGCGATGGGACAATTTTTTAATGTTGCGTGGCGAAATTTATGAGTTTTTAATTGATTTTAATTATGAAAAACTTAACCTTGGCTCATTCGATTTAGAGTGCGACCGCCTTACCATTTTAAAAACGTTAATTGTTTTGTATGCAAACCTTTATTATAATAAGGACAGCAACAAAAACTCTACAGGCTATAATTTTGAAATTGTTATAAAAAATAAAGAAATTTTTGATGTTTTAACCTGCCTTTTAAAAGAATTTGGCTTTGAATTAAAAACAAGTAAAAGGCAATACAACACCATAATATACACAAAAAATAGTGAATTAATTTGCGATTTGTTGGTTAAACTTGGAGCAAATCATACTGCGTTAGAAATTCAAAATAACCTTGCAATGCGTGAAGTTAGAAACAGTGCCAATAGGCAAAACAACTGCTTTGGCTACAATTTAGATAAAACTTTAAATTCTAGTGCCGAGCAAATGGAAGCAATCAATTATTTTTTTGCCAATGACTTGTTAGATAATTTAGATGAAAATTTAAAAGAAGTTGCTCTTCTCCGCCTTGCTAACCCTGAAGTTTCGCTTAACGATTTAAAAACTCTTTTAGGCAAACCTATTAGCCGAGCGGGTTTAAAATATAGGCTAGATAAAATAATCTCTACTTATAAAAAATTAAAAGGAGAAAATTAATGAAACCTTTTGTGCATTTGCATGTTCACACTGAATATTCGTTGTTAGACGGAGCAGCAAGAATTTCTAAACTTGTAAAGCTTTGCAAAGAATATAATATGCCAGCCGTTGCAATTACCGACCATGGCAATATGTATGGTGCTACTCATTTTTACGATGCTTGTAAAGCGGCAGGTATAAAAGCCATTTTAGGCACAGAATTTTATGTGGTTGATGACTTGCATGTTAAAACAGGCAAACAACATTTTTCTCACCTAATAATTTTAGTAAAAAATGAACAAGGTTATAAAAATATTTGCAAACTTCATTCAATTGCTTTTAAAGATGGCTTTTATTATAAACCTAGAATAGATTATAAAACGCTTGAACAATATGCCGAGGGTTTAGTTTGTTTGTCTGCTTGTTTAGCAGGCGATATTCCTAAATTGATTGTGCAAGAACAATATAAAAAAGCTGAAGAATTAATAATGTGGTTTAAAAACCTATTTAAAGATGACTTTTATTTAGAACTTCAACACAACGGCATTGCCGAGCAGGAAATTGTTAACGCCAAGTTGCGTGAATATTCTAAACAATTTGGAATAAAAACTGTTGCAACAAATGACGTGCATTATTTGTTTAAAGAAGACGCCGAAATGCAAGATGTTTTAATGTGCGTAGCAATGCAAAAATTTGTTGACGACCCTGACCGAATGAAATTTCCTACTGATGAATTATATTTTAAAACCTATGACCAGATGCTAGAAGGCTTGCCAAATGACGAAGACGCACTTGCAACAACTTTGGAAATTGCCGACAAATGCAATTATGATTTCGTTTATGGACATTATTTGTTCCCTAGTTACACGCCAGAAGGCGGCTATAATGAAAAGGTTGGCTCTACTCCTAAAGAATATTTAATGCGTTTAGTCGATGAAGGCGTTAAGAAAAAATACGGCGGCTGGAATGATAAAATTAAAGAACGTATTGATATGGAAATTGGCGTTATTGAAAAGCAAGGCTTTATTGAATATTTCCTTATTGTGTGGGACTATATTAATGCAGCAAGAAATATGGGCATATCGGTTGGCCCAGGGCGTGGTTCTGGTGCAGGCTCGGTTGTTGCCTATACTATGGGCATAACTAACATCGACCCTCTTAAATATGAACTATATTTTGAACGTTTTTTAAACAGCGAACGTGTTTCCGCACCTGACTTTGATGTGGACTTTGAAGATGTTAGGCGAGATGAAATTATTCAATATGTGCGAAAAAAATATGGAGATGACCGAGTTGCTCGCATAATCACTTTTGGCACAATGAAAGCAAAAAATGCAATTAAAGATGTAGGCAGGGTTTTGCGTGTGCCATATTCGGTTACAGATAAAATTACTAAATCTATTCCTATGTACAAAAGTCCTATTTTGCCAAAGGTTTTTGGTTTTCATGTGCCTAAGGAAGGCGACAAAGATTTTGGCACAGTTTATGCCGTTCCAGAATTAGTTGAACTTTATAACAACGACCCTCAAGTTAAAAAAGTGGTTGACATTGCCATGAAAGTGGAAGATTTCCCTCGCCAAAGTTCAATTCACCCTTGTGGTGTTATTATTGGTGCAGACATTTTGGATAAACACGTTCCTCTAAGCCGAAACGGCGAGTTAATTTGCACGCAATACGAAGGCGTTGATATGGAACATTTAGGCCATTTAAAAATGGACTTCCTTGCCCTTTGCAACTTAACAGATATTAAGGGTGCGTTAAAATTAATTAAAGAAAATCACGGCGTTGAAATTGATTTTGATAAAAGTTCGTACGATGATGCCAACGTGTTTAAATTAATTTCTTCCGGCAACACAGACGGAATTTTCCAAATTGAATCGGGCGGTTTTAAAAAATTCTTAAAAGAATTGCAGCCAAACTGCATAGAAGATATTGTTGCTGCCGTGTCGCTTTATCGCCCTGGACCAATGAAATATATTCCTGCTTATGTTCACAACAAGCATCACCCTGAAGACACTAAATACGACCACCCTCTTCTTGAACCTATTTTAAAGGTAACGCATGGTTATATGGTATATCAAGAACAAGTTATGAAAGTGTGCCAAAGTTTAGCAGGGTTTAGCTTGGGTCAGGCGGACAACATTAGGCGTGCAATGGGCAAGAAAAAAATTGCCGAAATGCTTAAATGGAAAGAGGCATTTCTTCATGGCCGTGAGGCTTTTACTAACGATAGAGGCAAATTTGAGCCTGCAATTAAAGGTTGCGTAGACAACGGTGTTAGTGAAGAAGTGGCAAACAAAATTTGGGCAGACATGGAAGACTTTGCTTCCTACGCCTTTAACAAATCTCACGCAGCCGCATATTCGCTAATCACCTATCAAACTGCCTATTTAAAATGTTATTATGAACCTGAATTTATAACTTCTTTATTTAACAACCGCATAAGCAAAAGTGATAAAATAAAGCACTATTTAGCCTATGCAAAAGAAGAAAATTTGCAAGTTTTGCCGCCAGACATTAACAAAAGCCAAACTTACTTTTCAACCGATGGCAAAACAATTCGCTTTGGGCTTGCCGCATTAAAAAATGTGGGCGTTGGCATAATTGAAAGCATTATTGAAGAACGCAACAATAACGGTAATTATAAAGATTTGGCAGACTTTATTTGGAGAGTAGATTCGCAAGCATTAAACAAAAAATGCATAGAGGCATTGATAAAATCAGGTGCATTTGACTGCTTTAACCGTCCACGAAGTCAATTAATGGCAGTTTATAGCATTATGGTTGATAGAGCAACCGAAAGAAAAAAGAAATCGGTTAATGGGCAAATGGATTTGTTTGGAGATATTATTGAAGATACAAAATTAATTGAAGAAAATGAATATCCAAACATTAAAGAATATGTAAGCAATGTAAAATTGCAATATGAAAAGGAAATTGCCGGCACCTATCTATCTGGGCATCCACTTGACGCTTACCTTGATGTAATTAAAAATTTCACATTTAATTCAAGTTTAATTCCTAGTGAAGACGCAGGAGATGAAGGTGAAGATGATGTCCCTCAAAACCTAGCAAACAACGAATTTGAAGAAAATGACGATGAACTTTATGGCGGATTAAAAAATGGTGATAGTGTAACTTGTGGCGGAGTTATAAACGAAATTAAAGTTTTAACAACCAAAAATGGCAGTAGAATGGCATTTTTAACAGTTGAAGATTTAACAGGAAGTTATGATGCAGTTTTATTTAGCAAAACCTACGAAAAATTTAAAGATATGCTAGCAAAAGATATTTTAGTTGCAATTAAAGGTAAATTTACAGTGCGAGATGACCGCCGCCCTAGCATAAGCGTTGATAATTTGGAAATTTTGCAACGTAAAGAAAACGAAGAAGATTTAAACAAAGAAGAAGAAATTGAAATTAAAAAACCTAGAAAATTGTGGCTAAAATATAACATTAATGATGGAATTTTACATCAAGCAGTGCTTAAAATTTTAAGCGAATATAACGGAATTGATGAAGTTTATGTTTTAGACACCGGCTCAAATAAAGGCTATAAAACTAACAATTTAATAACAATTAAAGAAAGTTTAATTTACGAACTTGAAACAATTTTAAACAAAGATTGTATAAAAATTGTAGAATAAAAAACTGCTTATAGCAGTTTTTTTGTTTAAATTAAAAATCTTCAACTTCCTCATGCTTTGGAATTTTTTTCTTTTTGTAACCAAACAATTTTAGCCTACCCTTTCCAAACACTGTTACAATCAAAATATATGCACTTGCAATGCCTATTAAAAAGTAAATAATTCGGCTAAAAACATTTGCTTGTGTTCCAAAAATGCCGGCAACAAAATCATATTGTAATGCGCCAATCATTAACCAATTTAAACCACCTAAACAGGTCAAAATAAAAGCAACAATTCTCATTTCTAAACCTCTTAATTTAGTTTAATTATCTTTTTATTTTTTATTCAATTTTTGCTTTTATTATTTTTAATGGGCTTTTATTCTTCTTTGTCATTATATTTTTCAATTCCATTTATTAGCGTTTTATAACTTAGTGGAATTTTTAAATCTACAACTTTATACGGACACATTTCCCTACACTTAAAGCAGAAAATACATTTATTGTAATCTACATCGGCAAACAATTCGCCGTTTTTGTCATATTTCATCATTATTGCCCCTGTTGGACAAATTTTACTGCAAACTCCACAGCCTTTACATTTATTTGGTTTTATTATTACTCTTTTTTGATGCGTTTTAAAATATGCTTTAGACTTGCTATTTTTATGTAATTCACTTTCGTTATTAAAATTGAACAAAGCAAAATCTTCAACTTTAAATTTTTCAATTTCTTCGCCAATTACTTTAAAAGGATTTTTTAAATTGATAAGTTTACGTTCCTCCGCTTGCTTTAAAATTGTGTTTTCATAATCTATATTTAAAATTTTTAACATAACCGCATCTAGTTTAAACACATTATCACTAACCGCTAAGCAAGATAGCACTCGTTGGCTATTGCCTGCTTCTTGTGCAACTATACCGTCTAGCACATTAAAAAACAATTTATCTTGCAATTGTTCAATTAAATCTATAGTTAAATTGTTAAAATCTTTTAAGGTTTTTAGCCTGTTTAATGCAAGCGTTTTATATTCACCAGGCATTAAACCTATAAAATTTGTACATGCTCCAAGGTAACCTAAATTTTCATCAATCTTAACCTTGCCAATGTTGACAATTGCGTCAACTTGATTAATTACATCTAACAAATATAACAATTTGGTTTTTACTCCGTTTGGCATAGGCTGTTCATAAACTTTTAAATTGTGGTTAAGCTCACATTTTGTTGTGTTAGCCATTTCAAGCATTCCTGTTTCTACATATACTCTATCTAAATAATCTGTGTTAAAATTTTTAAAAGGGCTATCCGCAACCACGCATTTTGCTCCAAACGAGCTTAAAACATTAACCACTCCAGCAACAACCGCTGGATTAGTTGTTAGTGCAATGTCCTTCCCCACAGGGTATGGCATGTTAACCTTAATTAAAATTTTCATTTTAGGTTTAATTAACTTATCTAAATTAAGTGCAAAAAAACTTTCTCTAATTGTGTTTTCTATGCTAGATACATCATATTCTTCTATATAATTTAATGTAACAAATTCACTCATATTTAAACTATACAAAATTGGCAAAAAATTGTCAAATAAAATGCAAATTGTTTGATTTTTTTATTCGTTTTTTATAAAATATCACTATGGTAAAAATTTGGGGCAAAATTTTAGTTGAAGATAAAGTTATAAAAGGCAAAACCTTTGAAATTGATGAAAAAAAATCGTCTTTCTTTGATATGCTTAAAAATGTTTGTCAAGGCATTAACATTCCTACCCCCATTTTGTTGGACAAACATGTTTACGATTTTAACATTTTTCACATTTGCATTTTTAAGCCAGATGATTTTATTGAGCCTGTTACTTTTGAAAAATTTGTGCTAGAATTGCTTAAATATTAAACAATTTACTATTACACCAACATTTTTAGCTAAAATTTAGGTTTTAAGCATTAATTTTAGTAAATTTGCATATATTATTGTGTTGATATATAAATTTTAAACAAATTTAATTAGTTTTGTACATTTTTATGCTAATAAGAAGTTAAATTTATAAAAATAGTTGACAAATTTAAAATTTATATGATAAAATAGGGCTGTTGCGAAGTTTGTTTAACAAATATTCGCATTATTTATTTTGTAAAGGAGGCAATTATGGACGAAAAGAATTTTATGACAGCTGAAGGGCTACAAAAACTTAAAGAAAGGTTAGAATATTTAAAAAATGAAAAGAGGCAAGAAGTAGCACAAAAAATTGCCGAGGCAAGAAGTTATGGCGATTTAAGTGAAAATAACGAATACGAAATTGCCCGTTCCGAGCAGGCTCAGGTGGAAGAGGAAATTTTTGAGCTTGAAAGCAAAATTAAATCGGCAGAAATTATTGATAACAAAAAAGTAAGCACTAGCAAAGTAAACATAGGTTGCCGAGTAAGCATAACTAATGTTAAAACAGGCAAAAGTTTTGAATAT
This sequence comes from uncultured Clostridia bacterium, assembly GCA_947627545.1. Classification (GTDB taxonomy): domain Bacteria; phylum Bacillota; class Clostridia; order Christensenellales; family UBA1242; genus Onthoplasma. The sequence continues at coordinate 72,430 of CANQWK010000005.1, forward strand.
AAAATTGTTGGAGATGTAGATAGCGACCCTATTAATGGTTTAATAAGCAACACTTCCCCTATTGGCGCAGGCTTAATTGGCAAAAAAGTTGGAGAAAGTGTTACAATTAAAACCCCAGCAGGTGCAGTTGAATATAAAATTACAAAAATCAAAGCATCTTAACTTTTCTTTAATAAAAAAACCGCAAATTCGCGGTTTTTTTGTTTGTTAATTTGTTTTATTAATTTATTTGGATTGTAATTTATGTTAATTTGTTAATTTATTATTAATTGGTTTTGTAATTTATGTTTTTATTAATAGGTTTTAAATTATATTATCTTCGTTATTTACATTGTTATTTGAGTTTAAAACTTCTTCTATTGGCGGTTTGTTTTTTATACATAATGCCACAATCATAAATGCCATGGTTAACATATTTCCCATAATTGCACTTAAAATTAACAAGGTTATTATTGGCCATTTTTTATCACTACCCTTTACTGCCGTTCTTATAACCAAAATGCTAAATATTAAAATTGCTGCACCAATAGCAAGAAGGAAGGTTGCAATTGTTATTGCTGCTGTTTTTGCTAATTTTGAAACAGCGTTAATATCTTTAACCGCATAAACATCGCCTGTTTTATTATCCATAAAAGAAAAAGTATCTTGTTTTGTTTCTGCTAAATCCCCATTAGAATCTAGCGGCGTGTAATTTTCTACATCGTCCCAATAAATGTCAAATACAAAATCCTCAGACATCAAAGGCGAAATATAAAAGAAAACTGCACTTATCAACAACATAAAAGCAGCACCTATAATGCCTAAAATTGACCCTGCATATAAAAATGACCTTTTAGTTTTTGTCATAAACCCTCCATTTTTTATTATTTTACATATTATAAAAATTTTTTAAAATTAAGTCAATTAATTTAATTGCTTATAATTTAATTATTAATTATATAAATTTATTAATAATCTTAATATATAAAATAAATTGCCAACTAAATTTATTGAAAAATTTTTTTTATTATGATATAATTAAATTATGTTAGAAAGCGTTAAGCAAACAAGCGTTTATTCTGCTTTAAAACTTAATAATGTTTTGTCCCACGCATATTTATTTTATTCAGCAGACAAAGAAAAAAATAACCAAATAGCGTTAACTTTTGCACGCAGTTTAGTTTGTACAAACGGAACAGGTTGTGGAATTTGCAATGGTTGCAAGCAGTTTGTTGGTAATAGCCATCCTGATGTTATTGTTTTGCAGCAAGACAGCATTAAAGTTGACGATGTTAAACTTTTAATTGAAAAATTAAGCACCAAGCCAATATCGGCTAACAAAAAGGTTTTTGTTATTCTTAATGCCGAAACAATAAACGAAACCGCACAAAATAAGTTGTTGAAATCGCTAGAAGAGCCAAACGAAAGCACAATCTTTGTTTTAACCACCACCAAAACGGACAAACTTTTGCCAACAATTTTAAGCCGTCTTAACAAAGTTTTTGTGCCTAATTTTAGCGTGAATGACAAATTTTTAATTTCTAACGAATTATTAAAGCAAAACATTGATATTTCTAAATTTGTTGAAAAAGATTTTAGCCTAACCGAAATGTTAAATTTAGCAACAAATGAAGAATATTTTAAAACAATAAATCAAATTAGCCAATTGTTTTACAACCTTAACAGCACGGCAGATATTCCAAAAGTTGCCTCGGCGTTAGAGGTTGAAAATAAGCAATTATTTTTTAGTTGCTTAACCGAAATGCTTTTAAGTTGCCTAAACGAAAAGGAAAATAAATTTGATGAAAAAATCCTTCTTCCAATAAAACTTAAATTTAACAACAAGGCCTTAATGAAATGCTTGCCTCTTGTTGATGAAGGATATAAATATTTAATGAGTAATGTAAATTTTAGTTATATTTTAGACAATTTGTTGTTCAATATGTTAAAGGAGAAATTTTTATGCAAGTAATGGAAATTGTATTGTTTAACTCACCTATGTCGGTTTATTCAAAAAAAGATGACAATTTTAAGCGTGGAGATAGAGTTGTTGTTAATAATAACGGCAGCACCGAACTAGGAGTTGTTAAAAACACGTTGGAAGTAACTAAGCCTGAGTTGGTGGAAATTTTGCGTGCCGCCACCAAAGAAGACAACCTAACAAGATGTGAAAATTGCAAATATGCGCGTTCTCTTTTGCCAGAAATTAAAAAAGAAGCGGAAAAACTTGGGCTTGGTATGAAAGTTGGCTTTATTTCAACCAATTTAGATAGGTCGAAATTAACGGTAAATTACACGGCTGATGAGCGTGTAGATTTTAGAGAACTTATTAAAATTTTAGGTTCTAAATATAAATCTCGCATAGAAATGCGTCAAATTGGCAACCGAGATGAGACCAAAGTTATTGGTGCAATTGGCATTTGCGGACGAGAAACCTGCTGTAAATTATATTTAAACGATTTTGACAAAGTTTCTATAAAAATGGCAAAAAATCAAAACATTGCACTTAACCCTACTCGCATAAATGGAATGTGCGGAAGATTGCTTTGCTGCTTAAAATATGAAGACGATTTTTACGCTGATATGCAAAAGAAAATGCCAAAAATTAACTCAACTGTAACCACACCGGATGGCGTTGGAATTGTGTCTGCAACCGACTTTTTAAAAGAAACTGTTACTGTAAATTTTACAAAAGACGATAGCACCGAACAAAAAGTTTATCCACTAGCAGACATTAAAATTGAAAAATCAAAAAGAAATAACAACAACTAGAAAACGAATATTTCAGTATAATTTTTATAAAACCTTATCAATGTAACTAAATTTAAGGGGACAAATGAAAAACTTTGATAATTTCAAACTTGAAAACTTTGGTAATGGAATTTCGGTTTAGGCGAAACTCGGCTCTGCCTCGTATCTAGTAAACCGAAATAAAGGGGTACTTATGAAGAATTTAGATAACTTTGTTTTAGAAAATTTTGGTAATGGAATTTCGGTTTACCAATGCGAAAACTTGTATAAATTTACGCAAGATGCTATTTTGCTTGCAAAATTTTGCAACATAAAACACACGGACAATGTGCTTGAACTTTGTGCTGGCAGCGGTGTTATTAGTTTTTACACCTATTCACTTTGCCCTTATAATAAACTTTACTTTAATGAAATTCAGCCTGAAATGTGCAAAATTATTGAAGAAAACATTAAATATAACAATTTAAAGCGTAAAAGTATGATTTTTAATTGCAATTTAAAAGATTTAAAATTGGCAGACTTTTCTAAACCAGTTGACGTTATAATTTGCAATCCGCCATATCAAAAAGTTAATAACAAAAGTTTAATTAATGAAAAAAAAGAAATAGCACTTGCTCGGCATGAAATTGAAGTTACCCTTGAAGAAATAATTGCAAAAAGCAGCGAACTTATTAAAGATAAAGGCAGGCTTTATATGGTGCATTTAGCATCTCGCTCGGCTGAACTTATTGCCCTTTGCCATAACTATAAACTTGAAGTAAAAAAGGTTAAATTCATTTTTACCAACAACAAAGAAGCCTATTTGGTGCTAATAGAAGCCGTTAAAAACGCCAACTTCGGCGTGCGAGTTTTAAAAGAAGATGTTAAAAATTAAATGAAAATGAACTATGTATTACTTTTTAATAAATTTTCAAAGCAATCTTTTATATTAAATAAAAAAATGATAAAAAATTAAAAAATAAAAATAAAATTTACTATAATTAAAAGGAGCGTTGATATGAAAATAAATTTAAACAAATTATGTGATATTATTTCTAAAAAATATCAAATTCCAAGAAATGATATTTATTTGAAAGCATGGTTTCCTATTCCAGAACTTTATTATAAAAATAATCTTCCATTAGGAGAAGATGACGGTGAAACCGACAAAATGTTTTTACCATATCAATACGCTGAATTGCCACAAGAAGTTAGAGAGCTTGATATAGAAGTTTATGAAAAGAAAAAACATATAATGTATATCACGGCAAAAAATGTAAGTCCAAACAAAAATAAGGTGTATGAACTTATGGACCTTGATTATACAAACATTTATGCAGGCGGAGGATTTTATTCACATTATCCATATTTTAAAATTAATGGGTGCTATTTGTTTTTAATAGGAGAAACTAATAACAAATATGCTTACTTTTTAGAAAGATATTCTCAATTTTTAACCAAAACTGAAATAGACACAGAAAATATAACAATTGACCTAGTTGAAACAGATTCTAAAGGCTTTGTTACAAAAACAAAAAGAATTAAAAATGATGATGTAATCATGTAAAAAAATAAAAAAACACATTTTTGTGCTTTTTTTATTTACAATGCTCCATAAAATGATGGGCTTTGTCAATAGTTTTTTAATATTTCTTTACTTTTACAAAAAAATTATTTACAATATTATTATGTTATATTTTGTTGCTACGCCTATTGGCAATTTGGAAGATTTTAGTTTTAGAGCCGTTGATGTGCTTAAAAATTGCGATGTAATTGCGTGTGAAGACACAAGACACAGCAAAATTTTGCTAGACCATTATGGCATTAAAGCAAAGACAATTGCCTATCATAAATTTAATGAAAACACAAGTGCAGACGGAATAATCGCTTTGCTAAAACAAAGCAAAAATGTGGCAGTTGTTAGCGATGCTGGCATGCCTGTTATTTCCGACCCAGGCAACATTTTAGCAAAAAAACTTATTGAGCAGAACATAAAATTCACCATTGTTCCTGGTGCAAATGCTGGACTTTCTGCCCTTGTTTTATCTGGCTTTGACGCAACTAAGTTTGCTTTTTTTGGCTTTTTAAGTGAAAAAACAAAAGAATTGAAAAATCAATTACAAGACATTAAAAATTTTAACGGAACAAAAATTTTATATTCTTCAAAATATAATATAAATAAAGATTTAGCAAATTTATATTCAACCCTTGGTGCTGTTAATGTTGCAATTGTTAGCGAAATAACAAAAATGCACGAAAATGTTATTTTTGCCACCCTGCCTTTTGAGTTAGCCGACCCTAAAGGTGAATTTGTTTTGGTTGTAGAAACAACCCCTCAAACAAGCGAAACTCCAACAGAAAAAGAAATTATTGTTGAATTAAAGCGCCTTGCAAAAACATGCGATAAAAATGATGCTATAAAGCAAATAAAAGATAAATATAAACTTACAAAATCTTACGTTTATAACCTTTATGAAAGGAACAAAAACAATTTATAAAATATTTTTAATTTATCTTAAATTTCCTTATCACAACGTTCTACCACTCTATCAAAATATTCAACTTCTTTTTCACGCTTTTTTATTTGCTTTACAATTCCCACTCGGCTGCGATACATTTTTGAAAAACTTAATGAATTATATAGTTCATCAAGCTTATCTACTAATTTATCTTTACTCTCTTTAATTTTTCTTTTTTTAGACACTAATCTTTCCATAGTTATTCCTCATAATTTATCTTTTGTAAAATTTTTTGTTTTAAATTTTCTGTTGTTGTTAAGCCGCAAAATTCATCGAATGTTGATTTAGTTATTAAATTTTTATTAAACAAACCTAATAAAATTGCTAAATTCTTGTTATGTTGATAGGTATTGTTCCAACTTTTTATGTCTTTTTTATTTACATCTTCCACCCAAAATGGCAAATATTTAAGAAGGCTTATTATTAAATTGTAATCTCCATCTGTTAACGCTTGTTCATAGGTTTCATATATGTAATTAATTTGTGTTAATTGCTCATCATTACCCTTAAATTTGCCTTGAATTTTTGCACGGCAAAGATTATTAAAGAAATTTATTGATTGATATAATTGCACTAAATTAATGTCATTTGAGTAAGGAATTGTATATTTTTGGTTAGAAAATGCGTTAATAATTTCAATTTTTATATCTTTAAGCCAGCTGAAAATTGAAGAATGATATTCGCTTTTTGCTATAATGCTTATGTTTAGATATTCGCCACAAGTTAGCATTATTTTATCTCTAAAAACCATTTTTAAAAAGCCCTTTGATACATCGGCAAAACTTTCGTTCCAAATAAAATTAGATAAAAATTCCGCTTCTTCTTTTGTTAAATTAAAGCAATCCAACGCATCGCCAACAATTTTTTGAGCGGATTTAATTTGTTTTGCATTGAACAAATTATTAAATTCTTTATAAATAATTGGAGTTATTTTATTTTTCACTTTGGCCTCCCTCTATATTAACAACAGAATTTAAAAAAACGCTTATTTTTTCATACTCTTCGTTGAACTCTTTTTTTAATTCAGTTTGTAATTCTTCAAGATTTAACGCTAATTCGTATGCTTTAATATAACCATTTTTATAGCATTCGCCAAGTTCATTTATTACTAAGTTAATCATTCCATCAAATGATATGATGTTTCTTGTTAAATTTTTGTTTTTTAATTGTTTATCTTTTTTTAAATTTTCATAAATTTTGAATAACCGAACATAATTTTTGCAAGTTTCCTTAAACTGTTTAGCTTGCAATTTTTTTAGTTTTCTTTTAACTAAATTACTTTGTTTCGTTAAATTCATATATCTCTAAAACTATTATAGCAGGCAAAATTAAATTTGTCAACAAAATAAAATTAGCAGTTTTAGGTCTTAATTGCATAAAAAAACTCACAAATGTGAGTTTTAGTAAAACATTTTTAAATAACTAAAAAATTTATTCTGTTAATCCTTCTTCGTTCTTGTTTTCTTTTTCTAAGGAAGATAAATAATGTTTGCAAATCTTTTTGTAAATAGCGGTTCTAATTTTTGCATTTTCAGGAAGGTCACCAATTTTTCCACATAAGTTAATCAACTTTTTAACAGATTCATCTTGTTTTTCAACAAAACTTTTATTAGCATAAAAGCCAAAATTGCCGGTTTCAAGCATTGTTTTAACCGCCTTTATAATAATTTCTTTAATGTTTTCGCCTTTATAGAGTATAAAAAGACTTGGATTTACACTAACTGCAAGTTTCATATATTCATCGTTAGACGCAAAAATTTTAGAATGTTCAGCAAGCCCTGAAAAAGCAAGGTATTGGCAGTAATCTTTTCCCATAAGTTTGCTAACAAGCTTTTTAATAAACTGTTCATCTTCTAACAATTTAGATTTAACAACAACAAACTTCGCTTTTTTATATGTTACTATATATTGCTTGTTTTCTTGCAATTCTTTTTTCTCGTCATCTTTCAATGGCAAACGATAATGTTTATCCAAACCAGAAATACTACCTCCATTCTGCATTATTGACATCATTACAAGTTCTTCATTAGCTTTTATTTTGTGTGAACCATAAGCAATTAATGGTCTATAAGTAATTGCTCTTCTAGTTGGAATAATTTTTTTAAAAAATTCTTCATTATCCAAATATTCTTTTGGAACAACTCTATTCATCAAAGTCTTAGAGTCATGTATTGTGCCATCTTCTAATGGTTGAAACAATTCTACAGCCTCGTCAATTGACATTGTTTCAGGTGTGTTGTCATATGTTAATTCTTTCATAATTCCTCCAATAATATAATTGTATCACACTTTTTTTAAAAAATCAATATTTTTTTACAAACATTGCACGATTGCTCCTTACCCTCACAAAAATAAATTTTGTGAAAGACCCTTTGCTTTAACTTGGATGAAGACGAAAATAAAAAAACTCCGTTTTGCAACGGAGTTTAACAGGTTGATGGCAACGTCCTATCTTACCAGGCCGTCTCCAGCCAAGTATTTTCGGCGTTTGAGAGCTTAACTTTTGTGTTCGGAATGGGAACAAGTGGAACCTCTCAGCTATAATCACCATCATGGTACATTGAACACTAATTTATTTCTAAATTAGTTTAGAACAATGACAACTGCATATTTAACAAATACTTTATAATTTTGCTCAAAAAGAATCATTCTCAAAAGGAAGGTGATTAAGCCCTCGACCTATTAGTATCAGTCCGCTGAATGCATTACTGCACTTACA